>CAZWYM010000004.1:0-33200 GCA_964638425.1 uncultured Candidatus Saccharibacteria bacterium | reverse complement strand
GTAGTATGACGCATAGTCATAGTTGTCCCAATCGATAGATGCGGTGCTGTCGCAACATCCGTTGTCGATTACATCACCACCACTTGTGCCGTATCCACTACCGTAGTAATCGGCGTAGGTGTAGGTACTCAAGTCGGTGGTTCCACCATAGTCAGGATAGCTGTAGACATCGCCACCACTTGTGCCGTATCCATAATCATAGTAATCGGCATAACTATAGCTTGTTGGTGTGCTATATGAGCTCCCATAGTCATAATAATAAGAGTCACCTCCACTTACACCATACCCAGCATCATAATAATCTTCATAAGAATATGACTGTGCTGATGCAATTGATATTTGAGACACAGCAAATAGAACTACTGTTGTAGCTACGATTGCTATGACTGTACGCATACTTGTGATAATTGAATTCATATTAAATTTCATACTTCTAAATACTCTTACCTACACCATAGTACGCAAGAATATTGAAAGAATGAAAGAAAGATCGATGACAAATGTGCAGGGCACATTTGTCATGATCAGTTTTTACTTCTTAAAAGAACTACATTGTTTTTGAAACGAAAGGGACGAGTGTCCGCCTGCCATCCATCCCTTGACTTGCATACCATGCGAGGGTCTCGGGACTAATTGCATGTCCTTGGTGCAACGTTGTGGTATTTGGATACACACCATTCTTCCCTTCACGGCAGATAACAATGAACGTTTTATTGTTCAAGACACTGCGTGGGAGGAGAAGAGATGCACTAACACCATCCGTCTTCACCCGATAGACCGCACTGGGTTTGCCATATCCCTTCATTTCGGTTGCGGTCACCTTGTCTGTAACATTTTCAGCTGTGTAGCTTTCAATGGTACGAGACCCAGTAACACGGAAACCAGTCGGGGATATACCTTCACCACCATTCCAGATAAAAACCAGAAACGATGCAGGACCAGCTGCATGAACCGAACCATTGTGCTGTGCGTGCCACAATTTTTTGCCTAAATGCTCAGCACGGTCGAGACGCTCCCCTTCACTTGCAGAACTCTTATCGAGTCCTTGTAAGTGAGGATTGCTTTCTTCCCAAGCGACATTGAGCGCAACCAGTTCCCAGCAACCTTCCTGACCAGGGCGTGCGCACGTTTCACTTGCCTGCACATAGCCTGACACTGCCGAAACAATGAGTACCAAAATGATTTTGGTCCAGGTTTTCATTTTACTTCTCCTTTATACAGTTAGGACATTGTGCACTTGGCAAAGTACCGAGTGGCATGTGTCCTGGTTTAATGATTGCCGGTTTCGGTTGCGAAAACTCGCAACAGTTTTTTGGCGGTTGGGGGACATCTTGAACAACTGCGGGAGGAACGGGTGCCACAACCGGTTTTGGTACTGCCTTAGGTTTCCTCTTAGCCTTCTTCACCGGCTTCTTGCAAGCGCATTTTTCAATAGCCTGCAGACGTTCTTCGATTTCCCTCAGCTTCGCAAGTATTTCTACCTGCACTGCCTTGGATTCACTCTTTTGAATGAGACCGTGAAGTTCATTCACAGTTGTATCATGCTTCCTAACAACTTTACCAACCTTCACTTGCGGTGAAGGTTGGACAGCGTCAGTAGTCGTATCCTCTTGAAAAGACGAATACAAAAAGATAATCAATGCAACCGCAAAGATTATCAACCAAGTGGAAGGCTTTTGCCACCACCGCTTTGCCTCTAAACTAGATTCTTTAGCCATGATGGCTCCTTTCATTTCAAAAATTTCAAAGTTCAATGTTCGCAAAGCGCGAACGGCTTACCCTTCCATATGCTGACATTCGTCATCATAGGTGGCTTTCTGAAAAGACTGTTGCGCAAGGCAACCTTCCGTTCAAAAGGCCAACTACCATGGGCATACTCTGTAAAAATACAACGACAACGAGGAGAACTAATTCCCAATATTATACACCATAAACCAATATTTTGTCAAGGTGTTCATTTTCAGTTTCCCTCTTTGTCCCATTCTCTCGATTTTTGAGAAATTGAGCAAAAAAACCTTTATTCACGCCATTTTAGAGCGCGTGTTTAGAGACGAGTGTCGCTTCGACAACAAAACGGTCATCCTTTGTTCCAAATGAGTTACAGGTTGCGAGCGTAAGCTTCGCAACATCATGCTGAATAGCTACTTCCGCGTCTGAGGCTTTTGCTTCGTAGACTCGGTCAACACTATATACATACTCTGTATCTGCTGAACGGAGGCGAATGACATCACCCCATACAAGCTTTTGGATTCCGTTAAATGCTTGGAAGTTTTTATTCATCACATTAGGAAGATAGCTTGAGTGCCCCAAGAGAAAGATAGTTCCCTCTTTCGTAAAGTCAGCTGAATCGGGATGACGGATGGCACCTGAAAGGAGCGCTGTATCAAGCGCTTCTACAGAGTCACTCTCTGGATTTAAAATAGGAATTTGTTTATCGAGAGAATCAATAATGATGAGCACCGGAAGCGCGTCCGTGTCAGCTTTTGCTGGTACGTCCACTTCAGCGAGAGCATCTGCTTTTTTCTCTGTTGGTGCTGATGCAACTGATTCGCTTTTCACTGTTGGCTTTTCAGGAAGGAAATCTGCAACAAAAAGGATTGCGAGGGTAATTGCAATGACACCCACGCACACAAAGAAAAACACTACTCGTTCTTCGAGTTTTGATTGCACTCCAGACTGACCGATATGAGATGTTTCTTTCATAGAAAAATGTATATGTATATAATACACTAATTATTGAATTTGTCAACTTTTCTCCTATCCTGGTCTCCTCCCCCAGTCACCAAAAACCCGCAAAAACCTAATATTGACATAGCTATTATATTATTGTAGCATACCGGCACTATGTCTCATTCACATTCGGAGCAATCCATACTCGTAAAAGTCCTCACGCTCACCGGAATGTTTGCAACTACCGTTTTTGTGCTGTGGCTTGGGGTTCAGGCAATTAAGTTCACACCGACTGCCTTCTCTTCCCTTGCGACAATGGCAAAGAGTGTTCAGGATTATCGACCACTCAATGAACTGAAACTCACCACTGAGAAAAAGATTGTAAACTCAGCTGAATCATTTCAAATTTCTTGGACGGATGTCCATCAAGATGGTGAGTATCGCTTTAGTTATACTTGTACTAAGGATGCTTCCCTTCTCGTCCGCGGAGGTGACGGGGATCTCGTGCCTATCAAGTGTAATGAAGTACTTTCCCTCCCTGCTACGGTGCACGGACTCTTCCTCAGTATTAAGTCTGAAGGTATGCGTTTTACGGATGTCCCCCTTAAACTTTCATTCAAAGGAAAGAAAAACAATACGACACTTGAGAGTGAGCTTGAGGTAACTGTGGTGAATGCGTCTATCCCTACTACACAAGAAACACCTCGAAGTTCAAATGAGCCTGAGGTCACAAAACCGGTAACAACCACAAAGCCAACGGCGCCAAAGCCACCTGTGGCAACTGCACCTGTTACTGCTCCGAAGCCAGTTACCACAATTGTGTACCCAGAATCAAACCCACAAGGAATGATCGACCTCAAGGTGACGACACTTGGAAGTGGCATACTCACAAACGGTGTCTTCTCGTACACACCAACCTATGACGAGGACGAAACAAGTGCAATCAGATTTGATATCAAGAATATTGGTACAAAGACCTCAGATAGCTGGACATTCACCACAACACTCCCTGGTGGGCAGAAATACACCTCAGATGTACAGTCTCCGCTTAAACCAAATGAGCATGTTGAGTTCACTATGGGATTCGCACTCAAGGGTAACGACAACCTCGTCAAAATTTCAACGACCGTAAAAACAAGAAACGATGTTAATGCAAAAAATGACACCTCTGACTGGAGTGTCGCTGTCGATTAAGCTCATATGATTACTATAAAACCCCCTGAGTCCAAAGGACTCAGGGGGTTTTATTTTTGATTTGCTACAGCATTTGGATTTGATTTGGTGTGTTATTTTGATGGAAGTGCAAGGAGTGCGAAATTACATGTACATCGAGTACAGAGCATGAGTTTCTAGTTTTTAAATTTCGAGGAAAGTCGAGGCGCATTGAGAAAATAAAACAAGACGTATATAAACATACGGCGCGCTTTTATTTTTGATTATGCAACAAAGACTTTACCGAAATTTGAGGACTAGACGTCTAGGTTGGCCATATGTGCATTTGATTGGATGAATGACTTCCGACTCGACACATCTGTTCCCATGAGAATATCAAATACCCTATCTGCATCTTGTGCATCAACGACAGTCACTTGCTTTAGGATACGGTGCTCAGGGTTCATTGTTGTCTCCCAGAGTTCTTCTGCGTTCATCTCTCCAAGACCTTTGTATCGTTGGATACGAACCTTTTGTCCCTTTGGAGAAGCACCCTCCTTTGCCTCTTCTTCAGTATCGGTTTCAGTAGCCTCAGCTTCCACAGACTCGTCTTCGACAACAATAGCTTCTTCACCAAGGAGCGCTGCCTTCTCTTCGTCAGTGTACGCGTAGAGCACCTGCTTCCCTTTTGTTATTTTGTAGAGCGGGGGTTGTGCAATGTAGAGATACCCACCATCGATAATTGGCTTAAAGTATCGGTAGAAGAGTGTTAGGAGCAATGTGCGAATGTGTGCACCGTCCACGTCAGCATCTGTTGCAATAATAATCTTGTGATATCGAAGTTTCGAGAGATCAAATACATCTCCAATAGCAGTACCGAGTGCAATCACCAGATTCTTTACCTGCTCTGAACCGAGCATACGATCAAGTCGTGCACGTTCTACGTTGAGGATTTTTCCTCGGAGTGGAAGGATTGCTTGTGTTCTTCGGTCACGTCCCATCTTCGCAGAACCTCCCGCAGAGTCTCCCTCTACAATAAATATTTCTGATTCTTCAGCGCTCTTTGTCTGACAGTCAGCGAGCTTTCCTGGAAGGGTCATTCCTTCAAGTGCACCTTTTCTCAAGACTGAGTCTTTCGCTGCCTTTGCTGCCTTTCGCGCCTTCACCGCAATAATCACCTTATTGATGATTGCCTTTGCATCATTTGGGTTCTCTTCGAGGTATGTGTTAAACGCTTCACTGAATACACTTTCAACTGCACTTCGTGCCTCAACAGAACCAAGCTTAGCCTTTGTTTGCCCTTCAAACTGAATCTCAGGCATCTTTACTGAAACAACTGCAGTAATACCTTCAAGTACATCATCTCCGGTAAATCCCGCGTCCTTATCCTTTACCGAAAAGAAATTATTTTTCTTTGCGTAGTTGTTAAGTGTACGTGTAAGCGCAGTCTTGAAGCCGGTAATGTGCGTACCATGCTCTGGGTTATAGATATTGTTAGCAAATGCACTAATGCGTGGAGTAATGTCATCGACATACTGGAGCGCAACCTCTACCGAGAGCACTGCTGGGTCAACGTCATTTTTTTCAACATAGAAAATAGTATCGTGAACAGCCTTTTGGTATTGGTTATTGAATGCAACGAGTGATTTAAGTCCACCCTCAAAATAGAAATGTTCATGGGGTACTTCAAGTCGTTCGTCGGTGAGATATTGCTTCCCCTCTAGATTGGTGAGAAACTTTTGCACTTCCTTCTCGTTCATTTCAACTCCTCCGGGGAGGCGTGCATCTATAACAGAAAGTTCCATCCCCTTCACCAAGTACGCCTGCTGTCTGAGGTGTGCAACAATTCGTTTAAAATCATATTTGATTTCATGGAAAATAGTAATGTCGGCTTGGAAAGTAATGATGGTACCCTGCAATTTTGAAGCACCTACCTTCTTTACCTTTGCACGTGCCTTTCCAATGGTGTATTCCTGAATGAAGTGCCCTCCGTCTCGATGTACTTCAGCAATGAGGTGTGTCGAGAGTGCATTCACTACAGACGCCCCTACTCCGTGGAGCCCACCTGAAACCTTGTATCCTTCTCCACCAAACTTTCCTCCCGCATGGAGCGTGGTCATGATTGTTTCGAGCGCAGAGACTTTTGATTGCTTGTGTGTGTCAACAGGAATACCTCGTCCGTTGTCGACGACACGAATGTATCCTCCAGGAAGAAGCGCAACTTCAACTCGGTTTGCAAAGCCACCCATCGCTTCATCGCGTGAGTTGTCGAAAATTTCCCACACAAGGTGATGGAGTCCATCTGGACCAGTTGTACCGATGTACATTCCTGGACGCTTTCGAACTGGCTCGAGTCCTTCGAGTACCTGAATGGAATCAGCACTATAGGAACTCTTCTTTGCTTTTATATCTTCTTTTTTACCAGCCATGCTTAGATTATATTGGGATACGTTTTCTAATAAAATACACGAAACAAACGAGCCAAATACAAAGCTCAATTAGATGCAATTATAGCAAATTATAGGCGTTTTGTCCTGCCTATAGACCCCTCAAAAATGGGAAAAGTTACCGGATTTCTAAGCCTATTTTAGTCATTTCTCCGTAGATTTTTTCCATGATGGGATTAATTTCCTCATCGGTAAGCGTTCTATCCTCCGCCTGGAAGACGAGACGAAATGCGTACGAGGTACGATTGTCTTTTTTGAACTCATCAAAGAGTGTTGTGCGTACTAAGAGCGTACCTCCATGTTCTATGAGGAGTCCTTTGATGTCCTCTACGCCAACCCCTTCACCTGCCCAGCAGGCAACATCTCGAGACATATATGGATAGAGTGAATACGCTTTAAACATTGCCTCGCTCGCCCCGCGGAATGGCTCATACTGTGTTGGCGCGGGAAGCTTAGTGAGTAATGCATTAATATCGCATTCAATTACTCCATTCACTGGTGTTGCATCAATAGCAACTCCCAATATCGATTCAAGTGCTGAACGAATCTCGAGCGCATGCGCATCATCTTTTGCTGATGGTCCGCTTTGTTTCCCTCGAACACCAAACGCGAGTGACGTGTGTTCATGTACATCTGCTCCATCCTCCGATTTTGTAAACACCGTACCAATTTCAAATATTTGAAGGTGTGTAAGTCCGAGCAAATCTACATTTTGAAAATTGCGGGTGAGTGCGTCACTAATATTTTCTCGAAGACTACTTCGTAAGTAGCGCTTATCACTTGCGAGTGCGTTTTGTAGCTCAATGACATCCGTCTTTTTGAATGATGAGGTAATCACCTCAGAAAAACCATACTCAATAAGGAACTGACGAATTGTTTCAGAATAATAGTAACGTGCATTGTACTCTCTGACCGGAAGTGCTTTGGGCACAATCGATGCAACATGCTCGTATCCATACACCCTCCCTACTTCTGCGATAACATCTTCTGGAATCGTAATATCATTGCGTTCAAACGGCGGTGTTACTCGCCACTGGTCTCCTTCACGCACTGGAGTAAAGCCAAGTCGATTGAGTATTCCCTCAATGACTTCTGAAGTAAGCTCAATACCAAGGACACCATTAATCTCGGCATCACGTACGACAACCGTTTCTATTTCCCTCTTTTTTGGATAAACATCTCCATAGCCGTCACACACCCCACCGGCAAGTTTCATAATGAGTTCTGCACATTCCTTAAGTGCGTACGGCACTAATTCTGCCGACACATTATTTTCAAATCGCTTTGATGCATCGGTTTGGAGTTTAATACTCTGTGAACCCTTCCGTATAACCTGCGCATCAAAGTGTGCGGATTCGAGAATAATACTTGTTGTTTCTGAAGAAATCTCAGCAGACTTCCCTCCCTTGATTCCTGCTATCCCAACCGGAATATCATCAAATGCATTCGTAATGAGCGCAACATCGTCTGGTAAAGTGAGCGTGTCGCCATTCAAGGTGGTAACTTCTTCCCCACTCTTCGACATACGCACCCCAAAGTGCCACACTCCATCATGGGGCATAAATGTCTTTGCGTCATATGCGTGAAGTGGCTGCCCCAGAGCAAGCATGACGTAGTTTGTTGCATCAACGACGTTGTTGATTGACCGCTGTCCAAGTGCCTCTAATCGCGATTTGAGCCATTCTGGTGACTCCTTAACCGCCACGTTCTCTATGAGTGCATAGGCAAATCGACTACAGTGTTCTGCATTAGCAATACTCACTTTTACCTTTTCGGTTGTTGGTGAGAGTACAGCGTCTGCGGTGAGTGGGTCGTGAGCAAGTGGTTCCCCAATGAGCGTTCCAATTTCTCGTGCTATCCCTCTATGAGACAGACTATCACTCGCTCTATCAGGGAGTACCTTTACGTCAATGACGGTGTGCTTCCCCACTGTTTCTACACCATCAACTTCGAAGGCATGGAACGTAAGCAACTCCTCGAGTTTTTCAATTGAAGGCATCTTATCGCCAACGTATTCTTGTAGCCAATCGTGAGTAACTTTCATACATGTATATATTTAGAATTGGTTGATGAACCTGAGGTCAGCATTATACAGCGCTCGTACATCATCAAACTCATACTTCATAAATCCAAGCCGGTCGATACCCATACCGAGCGCAAAGCCTGAGTATACGTGAGGGTCAATACCTGAATCCCTAAGAACATTTGGATGCACCATGCCAGCCCCCATCACTTCAACCCACTTCCCTACAAGCCTCGAATTCCCTGACTTTAGTCGCATATCCACCTCAACGCCTGGTTCCACAAAAGGGAAATAACTTGGTCGGAATCGTATCTCTACATCTCCCTTAAAAAATCGTGAAAAGAAATATTCAATCGTACCCTTCAGGTGACCAAGGCTCACTCCCTTGTCGACATAGAATGCTTCAAATTGATAAAACTGCGCTTCGTGTGTAGCATCAGTTGCTTCGTTACGAAACACCTTCCCTGGCGCAATAATACGAAACGGAGGGGTGTGTGACTCCATGTAACGCGCCTGAACCGGTGAAGTGTGTGTGCGGAGTACCGTTGGTTCAGTTACATCCTTATGCTTAAACCAGAAGGTGTCCTGCATGTCGCGTGAAGTATGAAATTTGGGCACATTGAGCCTATCGAAGTTGTAGTGCTCGCGCTCGGCTTCAGGACCTTCAGCAAAGGTGAATCCAATTTCACCGAAAATTGCATTAATTTCTGCAATCATCTGCGTTATTGGATGCTGGTGTCCGCGCTCTTTTTTCTCCATACCTTACGAAGTTTGAATCATTACCTGATAGATGAGTACCCCATCAAAAACATAAATATTCCCCCCTTCAACATAAACCTCTAAATTTTTACCCATGAACAATGGTTGTACGTTTTGCCATGAGCGATTATCAACCTCTACTACGTACACACCGTCAATGAGTACCATGATAACAAAATCAGTTCCTCCAGGGAAAAAATCAAAATCATGTACGTCCTGCCATTTCCTATCAATCAAAATTGTAGGATCACATACAGCATCTTTTGGAATAGTCTGCACCGGCTGCATAGTTTCAATATCTCCTTCCGAACCTTCTTCAACTGCAGTCACCAACTCTGCTTTGAAAGCCTCTTCCTCCAGAGTGGTAGTAGGAGCGCTATACGGAGGAAATGCTGGGGCGCAATAGTAGTACGGCATATCCTCAAATGAGCCAATCCACGTTGCATACACATCACCGTCTCGCTCGTAGATTTTTGCACCTCCTGAGATAATCGTCGTCGTACTTTCATCAACATCCTGTGTTGATGTTGCATTAACATGGAGGAGGTCCTTAATTTGCTGTGCGGTACTCTCTTTAAGAGTTGATGTGCTCGTGGTTGCAAAATTCAATATGAGTGTAGCGTACTCATCGTTTATAGAAAAAGTTGTCGTACTCGTTGTCGTTGTTGCGATAACTTCATTTGTTGAAGACGCTGACATAAGTGGAGCTTTCATAACCATCGAACCTGTTGCACTCTGCCACTTTGATATCACCCTAACCTGCGGTGTGATTGGAAGATTAAACGCCTCAGCTTCTGTTACTAAGTGCTTTGATACCGGCAACTCCTTTACCCATGTGTGATATCCCTCTTTTTGCACATGCACACGATGCGTTCCTGCATCGAGGCTCTGCGCATAGAACGCCTTACGAAATGTTCGTGTCTCACGCACTAACTCGTCATCAATATAAATAGATGCTCCTGCTCTATCGGCAGCAACATAGATACCTCCCGTACTCACGAGTGCAGATGGCTTAGCAAAATCAAAACGATACCCCGTTGCGTAAATATACAAAAATGGGAGTGACACAATGAACACAAACAAAAGCAACCCAAAGGTTCTTTGGCGTGTCTTGTACGGGAGCGGTTCTACGTCTATGTGCGAGCTCATAATTCACTAGAGTATCATGTTATTGAACATTTTTCATGGAGTCCGTCCTATGTCCTCTACCGGTGCTTTGGGGTGACCCAGAACCCCATGTACTTCCCAAGCATCAGGCGAGTCTGCGCATCAAGGCCGGGGATTGCACTAAAGATAACCATAGTAACCGGAACGAGAATCCACTGAAGTGCCATCACAACGTATAAGAGGCGATTCTTCCCTTCAGGTCGTTTTGGAATAAGGGTGAGCGAAATAATAGATGAAATAACGAGTCCAAACATCGCGAGAATGAGAAGGTCACGAACAACTATTGGTAGGTTATACGAGAGCACCGTCTCGTGGAAGACTCTCCCCCCAAAAAAGATAGGTGCCCACCCGAGAATAATAAGCATGATTGGATTAGTAACCATCGACCAATACCCTTCTGCCTGCTGGAGCGCAATCTTAATCCTCTTTCCTCTTGGGATAGTAGTATTTTTTGTGAAGTGATAGGTGATGTATACAAAATTCTCTACTCCGTATGTCCATCGTCTGTGTTGCTTGTAGATGTTTTTAATCGTTCCAAAAAAAGTCGGTGCGGTATTTGCATCCATAGAAACAGGATACGAAAGTGGAATGACGTCGTACTCTCCATTATTTGCAAGGAGAAGATTCCAATAAATTCGAGAATCCTCACTCACCATATTTGTTTGCCAGTATCCAACCTCATACAGAGCTTGGAACGATACTGAGTGTGAAGAGAAGGTTGCCATTCGCTCTGGTCGCTCCTGCTGAACCATTTCCCAGAAGGTGCTCGACATTGCAACAACCCGTCCAAGTGCCGTTGCCTCCCACATATTGTTATTGAAAACAGGTACCGGTTGGAACGAGCTCTTCAGAGGATGTTCTGCAGTCATGAAATGCCATACGAGACAATTGAAATAGTCTGGGTACACGACGGTGTCAATATCAAAGATAGAAACAAGCGTGTGGTTATATCGAATGCCATGTGGGTCGAGAATGTGCTTTCGCGCTTCTTCTGCTGCCCATGTTGCATTTGCACCCTTCCCCGCAAGCTCACCTTCAATATCGCCCGGGTGAACGGATACATGAAAACTACCAAATGTGCTCGCCCACTTTTCTCGCATATGCTCTGCGCTCCGTCGTGCATTCTCTCCAGCACGCTCCTCCTGCGCAAGAACAATAATCATTGCCTTCTTGTCGTAATTAACGAGTGAGAGTGCCTTGAGTGACGCATCAATAACCTCTTCGGTCTCATTATAAAATGGCAAAATAACCATTTGATAGAGATGATCGTATTCGAAACGCTCAATCATTGAACCCCAATCAAGTGCCATGTGGTGCTTCAAGCGCTTCCAGTTATGTCGCAAGTGATACGAAAGAAAAGCAGTCTTCAGTACCCAATACACCGAAAATGCAATGATGAAATATGCTGCAAAGAATGGTGCATACACGGATGCGAGAACCATACCAATAAGAGAAAGCCATGAAGCTGCGCCGGGCACAATTTCGAGGAAACGATAAAACTTCCGGTCGCGCCCGGTAAGCTCTGTTGCTCGACCAACCTTGAAGTCAGGTCGTGTGGCGTATGGGAGTAAATGCGAATTTTTAGCCATGGTAATGATGACGAGTATAGCGCATTTTGGGTATAAAAACAGCTCCCCCGTACGAATAAACGCTCAGTCCAAAACTGGACTGAGCGTTTATTTACAAGGGCTTACATTCAAAACTTTGAGCCCTCCTTACAGGAGCTGTACACCTTCTGGACCAAATATTTCGTAAACTCATATTTTGTCTGAGAAGGTTTTACGAAGTGATGAATATCACTTCTCACTCTCGGGGAAAGTAATGTATGGGATACATTACTTTCGAGGTTGTCGATATTTTCATCTTGAAAATATCATACAACCTGAACTGCGTCTGTAAGACGGGAACGGTTTACAAAACTCTGAACAGTTTCCCAAACTGTTCAGCTCTACCAACACCTGTTAAAACTACCTTGTAGACTTACTTCCTTTGAGCCATCTCTCGGGCTTGAACCGAGGACCTACGGTTTACAAAACCGTTGCTCTACCAACTGAGCTAAGATGGCTCAAAGGAAACAAAATAAAATGCGCTATTTCTTGGGCATGGCTATTATGTAAGAAATGTCTCCAAAATGCAACTACCCCTTATACCCACGAGATATTACAGATATTATCTCCCCAGGAGGGTCTTTTCCTTGCGTGCCTGCTTCTCCTCTTCAGAAAGAGCGGTGGCAATTTTATGAAGTGCAATTTCCTCAAGCTTTGTTCGTGTTTCACTTTCTCGCTCTGCATCCTTTGCGAGCGTCTTATTAACCCGCATCATGGTACGTACGTATTTCTCGCCTCGTGTCACACACGATAGCGTAAACCGAAGCATCCTATGAAAGAGGTAATGAAAAATTTGTCGGAACAAGTCGGTTCCAATGTAGTGAAGCCCACGTCTTACACCATGACTTATGCGTAATACAAACAAGTCAATATAGGTTCTAAAGCGCTCCATGAAGCGGGTTCCCTTTTTTGCTTCGTACCCAGTGAGGATAAAAAACAAAATGAGGAAGCTGGCGCTAATGATGAGACCTAGACCAATGACATTCATTGCTCTATTTTACCGACATTCGAGATATCTCGCGAATAACAACGTTCTCGCCAAACTTTTGAATTGCGTTACTAATGAGATTCCCAATAGTCTTTTCAGGATCCTTAATGAAAGGTTGTTCGAGAAGGATTCTATCTTTGAAATAGGCATCAAGTTTCCCTGCGAGAATCTTTTCCTGCATGTCAGCTGGCTTCCCTTCTACCTCAGTCATAAATACCTCCTTCGCCTTTGCAAGCGCTACCTCATCAACCTCACTGCGGTTGATGTAGAGTGGATTCTGCGCAGCAACATGCATAGCAATTTCTCGAGCGAGCGCAACAAACTCTTCGTTCTTTGATACGAAGTCAGTCTCACACGCGAGGAGAACGAGGGTTGCTACCTCGTGTGTTGAGTGTACGTAGCTTCCGATAGCACCAGCACCGAGCTCTCGATCAGATTTTTTAAGTGCAATTTCTCCTCCTTTCTTTTGGAGGATTATCTTTGCTTTGTCCATATCTCCAGCTGCTTCTTCAAGAGCCTTTTTACATTGCATCACTGAGATGCCTGTAAGGTCTCGTAATTCTTTAAGTTGTGCTGATGTAATTTCCATAATCAAAAGAGCAATACCAGACTCATTACTGATTTACAGAAATGAGGGGTATGACAATAATTTAATAATATTCTAAATATAAACCTACCCTCTTCGTCGTGTTTCTTCTTTCTTTACTGGCACGAACTCTGCCTTACCTGCTTTGTATGCCTGGGCAAGCTCTGCAAGGATAAGTGACACACTTCCTTGAAGCGCATCATTTGCAACAATTGGGTATGTTACGAGTCGGAGATTTGCATCAGAACCAGTAATACCGATAATTGGGATATTGAGTTCTCGTGCTTCAGATACTGCAATAGCGTCATGTCGTGGATCCACAATCACAAGAGCGTACGGTAGTCGGTCCATGTTCTTGATACCAGAGAAATTTGAAGTGAGCTTGTCGAATTCGCGTCCGATAATAACACGCTCCTTCTTTGTGTACTTTCGTTCAAGTTCACCTGATTCACCCTGTGCGGTCAAATCTGCAAGACGCTGAATACGCTTCTTGATTTCAGAAAAATTAGTGAGCATTCCTCCAACCCAACGATTTACAACGAATGGCATCTCGACGCTCTCAGCACATGCTCGTACGGTCGCAATCATTTCTTCCTTAGTTCCTACAAAGAGAATAGTCTTCCCTGTCTTTCCTGCCTCCTGTACAAATGACTTAGCAACCTCGATTGAAGCAGTTGTCTTCTCGAGATCGATAATATCTGTTCCTTGCTTGTTACCGAAAATATATGCAGTTGCAGTTGGATGTCGTCTTGATTTTGTAAAACCGAAGTGTGCACCAACGCTAAAAAGTCGCTCCATGAGTGACTTTGATGAGTTTTCCCCTGTTGTCATTGTTTCTGTATTCATAAATATAAAAAATCCGTTCTGGGAACAGAGTGAGATAGTAACATACCAACCCCTATTCGGCAACCGCCTCAGCCTCCCCCTCTCTCGCCTCCCTAAATGAAGCAACGATAGCACTCAAGTCCCCTCCCATTATCTGCTCAATGGCATGCCATGACTCCTTAATACGGTGGTCAGTGATGCGGTTCTGAGGGACATTATAGGTACGAATCTTCTCTGAACGATCTCCGGTTCCAATTTGAGATTTTCTGGTCGCTGCGTGCTTTTTTGCTTCTTCTTCCTCGTGGAGCAGTTCAAGCTTAGCAATGAGCATTGCCATAGCCTTTTCTCGGTTCTTCAACTGACTTCGCTCAGACTGACATCGCACATCAATGCCTGTTGGCTTGTGAATAAGTCGTACCGCTGTTTCAACCTTGTTTACGTTTTGACCTCCTGCACCTCCTGAGCGTGAAAACTCCATTTCAAAGTCACTTGGGTTTACCTCGATAGTAGGCTTTGAACGAAGTGGAAGAATAACGACTGACGCTGTCGAGGTGTGGATACGTCCTGATTTTTCGGTTACCGGAATACGCTGTACTCGATGCACACCGGTCTCATAGCGGAGATCGTCATACACTCCAGCCCCAAGAATCATAAATGACGCTTCTTTATACCCTCCCTGTGTTGCTCGTGATTCAGAAGCAGTGCTCGTCTCCCAGCCCTTCACCTCTGCATACCGCAGGTACATGTACGAAAGTTGCTCAGCAAAGAGCGCAGCTTCTTCCCCTCCGGCACCAGCCCGCACTTCGAGAATAACTCCATAGGGCTTTGCCTCCTCAACTTTTGAATCTTCGACAATACGATCCATCTCTGTGTAGCGGTGCATGAGTTGCTCATTGAGTGCAGCAACTTCTTCTTCAGCAAGTTCACGCATTGACTCATCCGAATCAATGAGCGCGAGCGCCTCATCCCTCTTCTTTACGACATCATCAAACTGACCACAGAGAAACTGTGTCTTGGGATGTGCCCGGAAGGCCATGAGTTGTTCTTCTTTAAATTCCATGAGTAAACTATACACTATCTATTTAGACTAATGTAGGCGACAAAAAAACCGAACCCTGATGTATGAGTTCGGTTTCTTTTACACCTTACGCTGTCTTTGTTCGTGCAGTAGCCTTTGATGCACGTGCCTTGAAGCGCTCTACGCGTCCAGCTGTGTCCATCACCTTCTCCTGACCTGTATAGAATGGGTGTGAAGCACTTGAAACGTCTACAAATGCGATTGGGTATTCCTTCCCATCAGTCCATTTCTCAGTTTTGTCTGTCCCTATTGTTGAACCAGCGAGAAAACGCTCTCCACTTGAGTTGTCGTGGAAGATTACGGTTCGATAATTTTTTGGGTGTATTTCTGCTTTCATAACCCGCACACTATATCAGAATTACTATTTTTAGCAACTTAATGCACCTCTTTTACAAAAATCAATAAAGGCAGTATATACGAGAAGCGGAGGAATTCTGGCAGGAGGCGTACAATAGTACGATGACTAACAGAATTCCGAACGCGACAAAGTAGATACCGGCTTTATTGGTTTTTACTTGTCGTCAAGGAAGTTTATATCAGCCTGATACACCTCAGCATGCCCTAGCACACTCGCAGCATACCCAAGTCCATATACTGCCCAATTGCCTCCTGCATAGTAGCGTCCTGCTGCTTCGCGTTCTGCAGAATACCCACCCCGTGCTGCACCTAAGTCTTGAAGGAACATTGCTGTTGCCATGATTGCATGCTCTGGATTCCACGGGTCACCAACTGATACGTTATAGGCGGTCGCAATTCGTGATTCATACCCCTTCCATGTCGACGGGATGAATTGTGTTGGTCCCATAGCACCTCCATAACCAACAGATTGCGGACACGAGACTGGTGTTGTGTATGGGTCACGACCAAGCCGGTTCATCATATCGAGGAAGTATGGTACGTCTCGGTCTGGCTTCATGACATTTGCAAATGGAGTACCTGTGTTCTTTCCCTTGCCGGCACCCGTAGTTGGGTCGACGAGGAGACACTGTCCTACGTTTACTCCGAGGTTTGATTCCTGTCGCAAGATACCAAGAATGAATGCTGCGCGCACTCCAGTGTATGATGAGGCAACCTTAGCGTACGCAAGTGCTTGTTGGAACGGAATACCTCCCCCGTCAACACCACGAAGGCGGAAGAGCGCTGCGTTAATTTGTGTCACCTTTGCTTGTCTATCCTTTACGATTTGTTCATACGACTTTGCTTCGAGCTTTGTTGCGGCGAGGAGTTCTTTCTTTTCTTTTTCATTAACTGCAATGGTCTTCTTCTTTGTTTCAACTTCATACTTCGCATCTCGTTCTTGGTCTTGAATTTCTCCCAGTCGATTACGCTCTTCTTCTGTTTGCGCAATCGTTTGTCTCACCTGAAAGAAGTGGTCTTCTAAACCCTTCTGGATTGCCAAAAAGGAATCGAGGTCCACAAAGAAATCAGAAAGGTTCTTACTATCAAGAACCACTTCAGCAAGTGAGTAATCATCTATTTCGTTGGTACGGCGGATGAGCTGAGCTAGGGATTGCTTTCCTTCATCGATGAGCCCTTCGAGTTCTCCGATTTTTTCACTACGCACATTGATGTCCTTGGAGAGTTGTGAGATGGCAATATTCTTCGACTTTATCGTTGCCTCAGCTGCTTTAATTTTGGCAGTGAGTGCTTTAACGTCCCCATCAATCGTTGAAACCTTTGAACGTGTTCCGGTAAGAATCCCCTGCCATACAGCAATCTCTGCATTACAGAGTGCAAGGTCAGCCTTAAGTTGTTCTTCTGATTTTCCCGTAACGTCATCATTACAAATACTTGGTACTGTTTGGGCATTCCCAGAGAAAGGTGCCATAAAACCAATACCCAAAAAAAGCACGACAAAAAGAAGTATCTGAAACCGCATAGTATGGATGTAGTATAGCAAATATCAGAGACGATAAAAGCATCCCCCGTGGGATGCTTTTATAAAACTCGAGATTATTGAAGAAAATACTACTTCCCTGCTTCCTCAGGAACTTCTGTCTTTCCCTTCTTTTGTACTTCAATCGCACTCATATCAACCGCTTCAACAGGCGCTTCTGATTCCTCCTCTACAGCCTGAACAAGTGCAATCACATCTTCAGGGTCGTTTTCGATGGTTACTCCCTTTGGAACAACGAGGTCCTTAACGTGAATTTGCTTTTCAAAATCATCAAGCGTTGTTACGTCAACATCAATATGCTGTGGAAGGTTTCCTGGAGTACAGGTAACTTCAACTTCATGGAGTACCTTTGTGAGTGTCCCTCCTCGCTTTGTTGCTGGTGCCTCACCAACGAACTGAAGTGGTACATCAACAGTGATTTCCTTTCCAGCCTCTACTGCGTAGAAGTCGACATGGATAACGCCTCCCTTGAGTGGATTAAATGAAACTTCTTGTACGAGCACCTCCTTTGGAGATGTAAGTCCATTAAGGACAATCACGCTTGACTCCCCTGCTTGCTTGAGTACTTTCTCAAATGCAATCTTATCAAGGGTAAGAAGTGTTGCCTCTTCCTTTGGACCGTACATAATTGCAGGCAATTTGCCAGCACCACGAAGCTTCTCGAGTTGCTTTCCGCGCTCGCTTCGTGCTTCTACTGTGAGTGAAAATGTCATAAATAATATAGTTTAATGCCGACTACCATACCATTATGCACAGAAAATCTCAATAGGACCTATCCGCCCCTCTATTAAGATACCCACTCCTTTCGGAGCGGGTATCTTATGAGACTATGCTTTGACGACGTGTTCAGGGGTATCTCCCTGGAGGAAATCGAGGACATCCCCCGCAACCATTTCTGACATTTTGTTGCGTGTTTCTTCTGATGCGGAAGCGGTGTGCGGAGTAATGACTGCATTAGGAAGTTCCGCAAGACCCTTTGCAAGTGCCGGTTCATGCTCAAATACGTCGAGTGCTGCACCTCTAATGACTCCCGTCTTTAATGCCTCAACAAGCGCTACTTCATCGATAACAGGACCGCGTGACGTATTTACGAGGTACGCAGTTGGCTTCATAAGCTTCAAACGCTCCTCGTTGATAAGGTGCTCTGTACTTGGAAGGAGTGGTACGTGGATAGAGACCACATCAGCCTCACGCAATACATCTTCAGTCGTCTCCTTAAAGACAGCCTTCGTATCTCGCTCCAATTCTTCTCCTCGCTTAATATCATTGTAGATGACGTTCATGCCAAAACCATTATGCATGCACTTCGCTACTTCGTACCCAATGCGCCCTGCTCCGAGGATTCCGAGCGTCTTTCCTTTGAGGTCACTTCCAAGGAGAAGTTCAGGTGCCCATCCTTTGTACTTCCCATCGCGCGTAAATTTATCTGATTCAGGAATTCGCTTTGCAATTGAGAGAATAAGTGCAACGGTGAATTCTGCGACGGTGTCGGTGAGGACTCCTGGTGTGTTGGTGATGGTTACTCCTGCTGCAGCAGCATCAGGGAGTGAGATGTTGTTGTACCCTACTGCATAGTTTGCAAAGATTTTTGCAGTCGGGACAACGTCAAACACTTCTTTATTAATAGTATCGGTCAAAAGACAGATAACTGCATCGTAGGGTGCTTGTGAAAGTTCCTTCTTGAGTTCATCGGCAGTAAGGACACCATCCTTCGCGCTTACGGTGACGGTGTGTCCCGCTGCTCGAAGTAGGTTAATACCAATATCTGGTATGTGTCGCGTTATATAAATATGTGCCATAGGGTGAAAAATAAATCTTACCGTTTCGTTGATAACTCAAATATCATATCATGCTTCCAATGCTACAATTCAAAGTATATTCAAGAATTCTTGGATACAAGGTGAGAAAGTGTGGAGCACTTTCGCAAGACTTTGAGCAATTTTTGCGAAAAGTGTACAGCACCTGTAAGGCGGGAAACGGGTAGTCTATTCAATTTTATTATACAACATATGGCACAACAATATGACTTCGTAGCAATAGGCGACATCGCAGTTGACGCTTTTATTGAATTATCAAAAGACGACGCTAAAATAACAAAAGACGAAAAGACGGGACGAAAAAAGCTCGAAATGGAATTTGGAGGAAAACTCCCCTACCAAGACGTAACCGTAGTTACTGCTGTAGGTAATTCACCGAACGCCTCTGTAGCAGCTCATCGCCTTGGATTACGCTCAACGCTCGTAACCAATCTTGGTCATGACCGAAACGGAAATGACTGCCTCGAGGCACTTCGCACAGAAGGTATTGATACCGACTATGTAAAGGTGCACGAAGATAAAAAGACCAATTATCACTATGTTTTGCGCTATGGTGCAGAACGAACCATCCTCATTAAGCACGAGGAATACCCGTACTCACTCCCTAACTTTGCACTTCCACCAAAATTTTTGTATTTCTCATCTGTCGGAAGTAATAGTCTTCCCTTCCATCACGAAATCGCTGCATACCTTAAAGCACACCCTGAAACAAAGCTCTCGTTCCAACCAGGAACCTTCCAGATTCGACTTGGTTCTGAGGTACTCAAAGACCTCTATGCAGTAACTGAAATTTTCTTCTGCAACAAAGAAGAGGCTCAAGAAATACTTAATACCGATGAGCAAAGCGTACCCGAACTCCTCCGTGGTATTAAAAAGCTTGGTCCAAAAATCCCAGTTATTACTGACGGCCCAAATGGTGCATTCGCCCTTGATGGTGACAGTGCATGGTACCTTCCTATGTACCCAGACCCTAAAGAACCAGTATCACGTACGGGTGCGGGAGATGCTTTCTCTTCAACATTTACTTCAGCAATCATTCTCGGACTCGATGTAAAGACAGCGCTCGCATGGGGACCAATTAACTCAATGTCTGTTGTGCAACACATTGGTGCACAAACAGGACTTCTCACTCGAGAAGCGCTCGAAACCTACCTCAAGAACGCTCCTTCAGATTACGTTCCGAAGCAGGTCTCATAGTAAATCTTCCTAGATACAAAAATCCCGTCGACCTTCGGTCGACGGGTTTTTTGTACTATTTTAATAAAAGAGCCCTTTCCATTCAGGGAGAATTTCTCCGGTCTCTTGTGAAAATGGTCCGCTAATGAGCCTCTGTCTAAAATTTTTATCTGTTGTCTGTATCCATGTATCGATAATCTTATAATCTTCTGGATACGTATCTTTAAGTTCATCTGCGTTAGAAAGGTACGCTTCACACACATCCGCAAAGTACTCTTTGTAGGAAGTGATACGCTCTTTCCTTGTTTCATTACCGTAGGTTGTGTGGTAAGGAACAAGCTCGGTTTCTTTATTAGATACAAGATGCCCTCTATACGGATCATTACTCTCAGCACGATTTATAATATCTGAAAGTAAATCTATTCTTTCAGTAAACGTCTGTGGTGTTGTTGTCCCCCAATCATTGGAATGACACACCTCATGCCGCAATACCTTCAAAACCAAACCATGCATTGCATATTTACCCCTCTCACCTGAAAAATCTCCGGATGGTTCTATATTAAAAATAGTTATCTCATCAAAAACCCCTGGCTGTCTCAAATTTTGTCCGAGTAATCCATCTTTACCTGAGTTGGGTGATGCATATGAAATGGAACTAATCTTTCCAGAAATCCACCCACTAGGGAAAATTCTTGGCGACGATGTCATCGCCACAATGTCTTCATTGCTAATTGCCCCCATTTCCTCAAAACCTTCCACAATTGGAGGTACCTTCTCCTTATTCTGCCAATGATGTGCTCGTTCTTCTGATTGAATAATATCTACCAGCCCCACAACTCCGACACTCTCTAATAATTTCGGGGCAACAAGTTCGTAGGCTGCTCTCTCCTCCGATGAAAGCGTTGCGGTCTTATCTTCAAGAATACTTTTGTATATGTAGTCTTCTGCCTTTTCAAGCACTCCATCACCATTACTGTCTCGATACAATGCTGTTGTAGAAATAGTAACTGCACCTAATCCTGAAATTATAAGACGTCGAATATTTGAATATTCTGAGTTTTGCTCTTTGTTTTGACTTTTAGGTGCACTGAATTTCTCAAACATGAGATTTCATTATTCTACCCTAGGGCATCTACCCTAAAAACGCTTCAGTCTTTTTTATAATTCCTACACTATCGAGTCCGTAGTGTGCGAGAAGTTCCTCCTGTGTTCCTGACTGACCGAATACATCATCGATACCAATGCGGAGTACTTTTGTTGGTCTCGCTTCACCCAAATACTCAGCAACAGATGCCCCGAGTCCTCCAATCTTTTGATGCTCTTCAACGACAACAAGGGTTCCGTGTTCTTCTGCAAAAGCGAGGATTGCCTTTGTGTCGAGTGGCTTAATCGTTGCCATATTCATAACGCTCGCACCAATTCCCTTCTCATTGAGCGCCTTCGCAGCAACGAGTGCGTGGTACAGCACCGGTCCTGTTGCAATAATACCAACCTTCTTTTCGTGGTCTTTGTTACGTGAAAAATATACTTCACCCTTCCCAATCACAAATGGTGAACCTGGTGTAGTAATCACCGGAGTGTTTTCTCGAGCGAGACGCATGTAGACAGGGCCAACGTACTTTGCCATTGCGAGGGTTGCACGCTTTGCTTCGTGTACGTCACACGGAGAAATAACGACCATTCGAGGAATAACGCGCATGATAGCAATGTCCTCAATCGCTTGGTGTGTCGCTCCGTCTGGACCTACAGAGATTCCTGCGTGTGCTCCAATAACCTTCACATTTGCATCATTGTACGCAATGGTAGTACGTACCTGTTCCCAACTTCGTCCAGGAGAAAACATAGCGTACGACGCAATGAACGGTATCTTTCCCATAGCTGACATACCCGAAGCAACTGACGCCATTGATTGCTCACCAATTCCCATTTGCACGAAGCGCTTCGGAAACTTATCAGCGAATACATTTGTCTTTGTTGATGCGGTAAGGTCTGCAGAAAGTGCAACAATGCGCTCATCACTTATTCCCGCTTCGAGAAGTCCATCTCCGTAGCCATTACGATTTGGCACAGCTTCTACCGCTGCATCGAATACGTTTTGATTGAGATGTTGTGCAAGGTAATTATTCATATACATTTTAAAAATCGTGCGTATGTAAATGCCCGTTTAGCGTACGCAACTTCATGAGTGCAACACGTGCCTGATCTTCTTTCTTCACACGATCATCTGGTCCGAGGCCTGGAGGATTTCCGTGCCACCTAAAATCGCGCTCGAATACATCAATACCCTTCGAAGGTATGGTGTGCGCAATAATAATTGATGGTTGCCCGTATATTGATTGCGCCTTACCAATAGCATCATTCACTGAACGAATATTGTGACCATCAACTTCCTGTACGTCCCAATTAAATGATTCGAATTTTTCCTTGAGTGGTTCAAGTGGCATGATGTCTTTTGTGTAGCCATCAATTTGAATACCGTTTCTATCGACAATAACAATGAGGTTATGGAGCTTCTCTTTTCCAGCGAGCATCATCGCTTCCCAGATTTGCCCGCAATCGAGTTCGCCGTCCCCGGTAAGGCAGTAAAAATATTTTGCTGAGTATGGGTTATCGATTCGCTCTGCGAGCGCCATACCAATCGCCTGTGAAATACCCGAACCGAGTGGTCCTGAACTTGTCTCTATCCCCGGAAGGGTCTCACGGTGTGGATGCCCTTGGAGTCGTGAGCCAAATTTACGAAGTGTTAAAAGTTCTTCTACGGGGAAATACCCCGCATGTGCCATGGATGCATAGAGGACAGGGCAAATATGCCCATTGGAGAGGATGAGTCGGTCTCGGTCTTCCCAGAATGGTTCCTTTGGTCGATGGCGGAGTACCTCGAAATAGAGGAGTGCAAAAATATCTGCCATGCCGAGTGGACCTGCGGTATGTCCGCTTCCTGCTTCAACGAGCATTTCGATAATACTTTGACGTATTTCATTTGCCTTCTCTTCAAGAGAACGAACTTCAGAATCTGAGATGTAACGCATACAAAAATAGTATACCTTCTTATATCACTATCTCACACCACATACTGTTTATAGAGATGCGAGTTTGTTGTATGCAGAATGTGGATCAGTGGCACTGAGTACAGCCGACCCAACCACAAATCTATCTGCACCTGCCTCAATGAGACGTGGGAGTGTTTCTTCGTTTACACTTCCATCAATACTAATCTGGAGTGCTGGGTAGAGTTCTTTTAATTCTTTAATTCTTTCCAAAACACGCGTATCAAATGGTTGCCCCTGTGAACCTATATGTGCGATACCCATAAGCTGTACATAATCCGCATAATCGATGACTGAGGTGAGCGCGCGAAGGTCGGTATCATTTGCAATTGAAAAGCCAAGTTCTATGGCGTACGTATCTTTGAGTGCAATGATGGTCTTTAAGTGCCCCACGCTTTCAAGATGCACCACAATTCTCCGCACCCCCGCTTTTGCGTAGGACTGAATGACTGTTTCTGGCTCTTGCACCATGAGGTCAACCTCAACCACAAATGCATCTGTAAACGGAGCAATGTCTTTCACTGTCTCACCTTCACCATACGGCCACGAAGTAAACGGGACAAAAACACCATCAACAATATCTACCTGCACGTCATGGGTAAACGGCGCAACAATATCAAGTGTTGAGCTTAAGTGTTCGCGAGATGTTGGAATGATTGCTGGAATTATAAGAGCCATACTTATGAGAGTTCATCTATTGCTTGTATACGTCGTGCGTGTCGTTCATCGCCACTAAATGGAGTTGTGAGCCAAAGAAGGACTGCTTCCTTCGCCTCAGCCTCACTCACAAATCGAGCGCCGAGTGAGAGGACGTTTGTGTCATTATGTTCTCGTCCCAATCGAACAATATCCATATTCCCTCCGTAGTAGACGGTTGCGCGTACATGCTTACATTTATTTGCAACAATTGCCTCCCCCTGTCCTGAACCTCCGAGAATAATCGCCTTTGTTTCGTCTGGATGTTCTGAGACAGCACGTGCAGCCTTCGGGATAAATTCAGTGTAGTCATCTCCTTCCGTAAGAGCGGTGGCTCCGCAGTCTACGACTGTGAACCCTAAGATATCGCGTACATATGTTACAAGCTTTTCCTTGAGTTCAAATCCGGCGTGGTCTGTCGCAAAGTATATTGTCATGAGGAAAAATTAACCTTTCTTGAGTATCGCTCCAGCCTTGAGTACATGTTCTACGAGTGTGTGCGTGTAACTTGTTTCGTTGTCATACCACGCAAGTACCTTTACGAGATTTCCACCCACAACACGTGTGAATGAAAGGTCAGCGATTGATGCAAATCGTGCGCCAATAATATCAGATGAGACGAGTGGGTCCTTTGTTGCTGCAAATAGGTTGCTCCATGCTGGACTCTTTGCTGCTTCTTCAAGTGCACCGTTTACCTCTTCGACGGTTGTGTCACGCTTTGCAATAAAGGTGATGTCCACGATAGAACCAACGATGACGGGTACGCGAATAGAAATACCATCAAACTTCCCCTTAAGGCTTGTGTGTACGAGTGTTGTCGCGATAGCAGCTCCGGTTGAAGACGGCACGATATTTTGCGCTGCTGCTCTTCCCTCTCTGAAGTCTTTCTTACTTGGACCATCAACGAGTGCTTGTGATGCGGTGTATGCATGCACTGTATTGAGAATCGCTTTCTCGATACCAATCACATCGTTAAGGATTGCGACGAGTGGGCTTGTTGCATTTGTGGTGCATGATGCGTTTGAGCTCACGGTGCATGTTTCAAGCGCTCCCTCATTCACACCCATGAGTACCGTACTTCCTCCTGGTTCATCTTTCGATGGAGCTGAGATAACGACACGCTTCGCTCCGGCATCAATGTGCGCCTTCGCCTTATCGAAGGTAGTAAAGAAACCGGTTGATTCAACAACGACATCAATGTTTTCTTTTGCCCACGGAAGATTCTGTGGTTCCTTTTCACTTGCGCACACAATGCGCTTTCCATCAACAACGAGTGCTCCATCGACAACCTCAACTGAATACGGACTTCTCCCATATGCAGTATCGTACTCAAGCAGATACGCGAGATTGTGAATGTCACCGAGGTCATTGATTGCAACGATTTCAATCTCTGGATTCTCAAATGCCATACGGAAAAATGTTCTTCCAATTCTTCCGAAACCATTTATTGCAACGCGTGTTTTTTGTGTCATGTATTAATTTAGTTATTGTATGGTTGTAGTATACCGTACCCATTCCTCGCATTTTTCACTTGTCTACAAAGAGCATTCCCTTCCTCACCACTTGGCAAGCATGAGTCGTCGGCTCGCAAATGCGAGAAGGATAAGGAGAAGAATAAACCAAAACAGATACGAACCAACAACCGTCATGATGGAGTGGGCGAGCCATCCAAAGAACCCTGTCGGTGCTTCCCTCCCCGGCAACTGTTGAATATATGAAAGGAGCGAGCCATCGGTATACCCTATTTGCGAAGTGGTAAAATCAAACACAGAAACCTGCACGGGGAATTCGCCAGAGACCCCAAGAGGAGCGAGAACGCTCACGTATGCCGTCTTTTCTTTGTTTATCCGAAGGAGGAACGAGAAGGTCTTATCTCTGTCGACACTGTCGTGCATCACCACGAGAATCGTCTTTAGATGTTCAGGCACTCGCTCGTACGGGATAGAAATGGTGAGTTGTTTTGACCCGTCAATACGGATTTTTTTGTCTGCAGGGAAAATCCTATTCTCTTCTTGAGAAAACTCAATCATATCGAGCGTAAGGGAAATCGGGTTTATTGTTGGATCGACTTCTTCTTTAACGGGAACAGTCCCGTCTCCCACATAGAGCGAAACAACTGCTCCCGAAGAGATGTTCCCGAGCTCGTCGTAACTAAACACCGTATAGTATTGCTTTTGCGCATCTCGCGCACTCCCTACATCAGTAACCGATTCGCCTTTTCCCTCATACGCAACAAAGCCATCTGCAATATCGCTCGGGTAGAACAAATCACTTCGCATGACACGCACTTTGGTGAAGTCTTGTTCGGTTGGATTGTCCCAGGTAAGGATAATGTCATCTCCGTTTTGTACTGCCTTGAGGTTGCGCACGTTACCAGGAGCGAATGTATCAACAGGGGGCAATGTCATGAAGGTGCCTGTATGCATCACTCCATACCTCCCTATTTTATTTTCACCCTCTATGCTGAAGTAATAGAGCGTTCCAGGGATGAGCCCCACAATGTTTGTCTCATGTTTGGTTGAAAATGCTCGTTCAGCGAGAGAGCCTAATTCGTATGAACTTGTTCTTCCCCACTTAATTACTGAGCGGATGTGATTTTTAGTAAGGTAACTTATGTTGACTGAATTTTGCCCAGGGACAATGAGAAGTGAAATGATTTCATCAGCAACAGGACGAAACCATGTTCCTGTTCTCGAATCAGTAGATGTTGCTGTTGTGGTGGGCGTTGGTGGCGGAGGGTTTGGTGTTGTAGTTGCAGAGGGGGTTGAAGAAGCGGAGCTATTAAAAAAGGAATCGAATGCGGTTACATAATATGAATACGTCGTACTTGCGGTGAGGCCGGTATCGGAGTAGGTCGTCGTCGAGGTCGTCGCAATGAGGATGTCATCGCGCCATACATGGTAGCCCGAGAGGAGATAATCGTCTGTAGAAGGCCCCCAGACAAGATCAATTTGAGAAGTTGCTATCGGTGTTGCCACAAGCCCTGTCGGCACTGTAGGTGGCGTGGTATCACCTCCCACGAGAGCACGTGTGGTGAACTCGGTCGATGCTCCAAACACAAACCCGAGCGGGAGAAGTATTCCAAAGAAAAATATGACGAGTGTACTGTGTACCCGCGGTGCATATGTATGTATTAAAGACAGTACTCTCGACATAAGAAATATTTCCGATACCGTAAGTTTATCATAGCGGTATACAAAACTACGCCTTAAGACACCCACAAATTGGAATAGTTTAAGGCAAAATGAGATTTTTAAACGAGCCCTATGTGCGTATTGGTTGTATAAGAAAATGTGAGCAAAATCTTCAGATACAAGACGCTTTATTGTTATAAAAAAAGACGCTCATAAATTGGAATAGTTCAAGGCAAAATGAGATTTTTAATCGAGCCGTACATTAGTACGGTGAGAGAGAAAATCTTATTTTAACGCAGAAATCTTTCAATTTTGGGGCGTCTTTACAAGGAAAGGGCGGTGAGTGTCGTAGTCGCAGTATACAACCCCGCCGTCTGCACCACTGAGCCACCAATCCCTACACGAAAGTTCACCGTCGTAGTGCTTCCGTTTGGTGTATTCGCTGATGCTCGTTGCGCTATCGTTTCGCTCACAATATCGAGACCGTCCCAACACGCAAACGTCGTTTCAATATTATTTATATTACACACTGAGCCGTTGTCTTTAAAACGAGTCACGACATCAACCCCCTCAGGTGAGTACCCAAAGTGTGAGTCAGATGCGTTTGTTGTAAAGGTAAAATCAGGCACACCTCCTGGTACGTAATCTGCGATAGAATCCGCACCCTTGGTAAGTGCTGGTGTACCCGACGCAACAATCGAAAGTGTGTACCCTGCAGGGTTATCGGTTGTAACCGTCACCGTCGTTGAACCATTTGCCGTACCTCCTGAAATACCCGGGATTGATGGGGTCATAATTACCGATGACGCTGCGGTCATAGCGAGGTAGTTTGTGGTCATTTGTTGGTATCCAGCCCTGAGGTTGTATGACGCACTACTTCCATCCCCTGTTGCTACCTCGCCTGCTGTTGATTCAAGTGTGTAACTCGTTGAGCTTGAGAGTCCTCCACCAAAATTCACACTATCGCTTTGTATGCGATAGCTCGTACTCTGCATCACCTGCGCAGTAGCAATACTTATACTAAGAACAACGGCGATAGTGCCAAGAAATGCATGCAGTGTTGTAACTCCGAAATCACGAATACTCATAACTTTAATGTGTTAGGGGTTACACAGATAGGTACAGTTCGAGGCGCACAAGCAAAAAAATGCGAGTCATATAGAAATATGATGAGTGCTTTTTTGTGCAGTGCAACAATGAAATGTGCCATCTGTGTGAGTCCTACTTATTTACGCTTAAATTCGAATTTTCTGAAGAAAGTCCTAAATAGGAAAATAACAAAGAAGAGTACTGCAAAGATTCCAGCAAGTGGCTTCCATGGAAGTACCCAGAATACAAAGGTCTTTTCATCAACAATGTCATCATAGCTTCGATTGATGTATGCCGTTGCGGTGTATCGTCCGAAGAGGAAGTCTCTATCCCAACTCACCTCACGAAGTCGGAGTGACTTTGGGAGGACAAACCATGGGTCGAGTTGTACGTATCCCACCTCTTCATTAAACATATTTTTGATCCGCATTTCTCCATACGGTGCGAGGTGAATAGAGCCACGGTTTTCGAATGTAATACCAAAGTTGATTGGTCCACCCTGATAAAACATTTGTTCAGGGATAGCGCTTATTCCCTTAAGTTCTCCATCTTTCTCTACTGCTCCTGGGATGGTAATGAAGAAAAGCGTTCCAATACGTGCAACGATTGCTGATTGAGGCGCAGCTCCTGCTGTGTCCCCTGCTACAGCATCTACCGCAACTGTATCGATGAGCACGCTACCATAGAGTCCGCCTGGTTCAGCGTTAGGCGGTACGGTAATCGTTACTGGAATACGAGCGCGTTGATTATGGTCGAGTTCAAAGGTTTTGTATGGGACTGACACATAATCCTTCATTGAGTACGGCCCTCTATCATCTCCGAGAAGCTCAATTGTTTTGGTCGTGTCTTGTGAACCACGTGCATCTTCAGTCGTAATATTAAATCGGTGCCGTTCACCGGTACGGTTGGTAACGGTCATATCGACAGTCATGCTGTCCCCTGGAGCGATAGTAACATCCACCTTACCGGGACCAACGACGAAATCACCCACGACCGCCCCTCCTCCAGGAATACCCTCGATTGGGTAGAGTCCTATGAGAGATGATGTTGATTCTGGTGTAGTGACTGCGCTTTCTGTGGTGGTTGCTGGTGAAGGTTCCTCAGTAACCTGTGAACGCACTACCGTAGGTAGTGCGTTCACCGCAATGAGCATAGCTAAGACAAACGCGTATGCAGGAAGAATTGGTGAGTTTGTTTTAAAGTCACCAGATACGAGGCGTCGAGAAATGAAGACGCGAGGCGTATGTGCAATACGATGAGTGTCTGAATGACGAAGACAACAAAGTAGGTGGTGTGCTTTAAGACAAACTCGAGTAAACATAGTTAGTTAGAAGTGTACTACGGATTGGTCACCGCGGTCAAAGTTCCTGTTGCTACGTAGACACCTGTAGGAAGTGTTGGTGATGGTGCACTTGGTACTGCAACCTTAAATTTGATGGTTGTTGTAGAACTTGGTGTTGCAGAAGAGGTATTGATGATGGTTTCTGCCACGGTACTTGTTGGGTTTAACCAACACTTATTGTCTGTTTCTGTTGCGCCTGTATTACAGTTTGCAGAACCGTCATTTCTAAATGAAGGGTCTACTTGACCTGTTGTTGATGCTCGTACAGTGTATCCAAATTCTGCTGCCTGCCCTGTTGAGTTATCTACCCAGCCGAAATCAGGGACGTTGATTGTCGCTGGTGTGTAATTATTAATGTACGCTGTTCCACCGTTTAGATTCATAGCGGTTGAGCTACTGAATTGAAGAGTCATGTTGTACCCTGTTGAGTTGTTGGTAGATACAACAGTGAGGTTTGTACCTGTTGCGTATCCTCCCGTGACTCCGGCGATGGAACTCACCATTGTGGTCGCTGTAGTTGTTGCAAGGAAGGAGATTTCAGCCGTAATCGTTTGTGATACGTAGAAGTTACTTCCGATAGCTCTTCCTACCGAAGGCTCAAACGCGAAAAACGTCGCAATGCCGAGGGCGAGGATGAGTGCTGCAGCAACGAAAGCGTTTCGTGCTGAGTTTAATATATGTGTGTTCATAATAAATTTTTTAGTCTTACAAAATTGTCGAATTTCTTTGTCAAAACTTCAAATTTTTCATTCATCGTACGGTATGTACGTCTCAATCAAAATTTTAGTTTTTCCTCGAACTTTATCCAATGTTGGAAGCCTCAGATTTTAACTAACTAATTCTACCTGTTTACTGGTATTGCCTATAATAGTACCTGAAAAATATGCTTTTTTTGCTTATTTTATGAGCAAAATGTGCATAACTTCCCTCTCTTCTTTTTCAATAACGATTGATGTCTCTAACGACCTTCTAAACTTCGTCAATTACAAATCATATCGACGAATCTTTGCTCTATTGAGGATTTTTTTACGAATACTATAGAGGGCGATGAGTGCAATACTGGTGAATACTCCAAAGATAAGTTCGACAGTATCCTGCAACCATGCCGGAAGTGTCATAAATGCACTGAGGACATTGGCGAAATGCTGAATCGGCGTCTTATACACCGCACCTCCTCCCCCGCCACCACCACCTGAAGACTGATGGTACACGCGCACCTGGATTGCATCCACACTTATCGTGTTTGCGCTTGTATCGCCAATAATTTCAATGGTGAAATTACCATTATCGAGCTCGGTTGGTGTCCATGAACGTCCCCATGTATCGCTTGGTCCTCCGAGTTCATAGATTGCGTCCTGAGTCGTGAGTGTTCCCGTAGTCTGCAGTGTCGTAAGGCTTGAGCCACCATCCCATGAAAGTTTGACGGAAATAGTACCTGCAGCGGTACTTCCTGACGCTTCGAGTTTCACACCGATACCGGTAATCGTATTGAGTGACGGAACGGTAAACCCGAAAGTGCCGTACGTGTGGCGGAGACCGTTCGAAGCCGCAGTAGCATAGACACCGTCAGACGCATACGCATTTGCGCCACCTGTCCATGCCCCTTGTGGTGTGCCGTTACTTCCTGGTGCATTGAACCCAACCTCACTTCCAATGGTGGTCGTACCGTTGCTGTTATCATCACCTCCTCCCTGTCCTCCTCCGCCCCGTACTCCATCTCCTGCTGGAGCATCTCCTCCAATCAAACTTCCAGAACCGCTACCTGCACCAAAGCCTCCTTTAATATGTTGCACGCGTGAAGGAGAACCACTCTCAGTAATCGAGAGGAGAGTCCCGACACCTACCGTTGTCATAGTCGTACCGTCGAGTCCTACAGACATGTAATCTCCGTAGGTGATCTCTGCAAGGTCGGCGACAAGAACGTAATCGAGCGATGTGGTTGCACTAATCGTCGTTGAGAATGTAATTGTTCCAGACTGCCCAGAAATCGAGACCGCACCTGCACCACCTACCGCAACATCTGCTCCATCGTGTACTTTGTTCCCGTTGGTGTCGCGATAGAGCGCCGCGTTCGTGATGTCTCCTGTCGCCACACCACTAATACCGAGGAGCTGGATACCGAGCGAAGTGATACTTGCACTCTCTCCTCCCGGAGTGAGGTTGAATACAAAGAGTTCTGCGTCAGTGTCCGTCGTTGCGCTGAAGTTTTCACCAACTTGTCCTGCAGAATGGTTACTCAGAGTGAGCGCTCCTGTAATCGCAACAGTTCTTCCGTCAGTTGCATCTGCAGATACATCGCTCGCACCACCTGTATAGAGTGTGAGTGCGGTGAGTGCGGTGTTGGTTGCAGTGAAGCTTGTGAATGAGAGTCCTGAAACGGTAATGCTCTCGCTCGCAATGAAGTCACTCGTCACATCAAGGACAAGTACCGAACCAGCTCCGTCGTAGGAAACTGTTGTCGATACTTTCGCTGACGCTGTACCGCCGATGACCGCGGTAGTATCGGTGGTATCGAAGAGCATGCGCACCGTGCTCGTCGCAATTTTAATACGGATATTATTTACTGCAGTGATACTTGGCGACGCTGAGTCTGTAATCGTCATTTCCTCGATTGGCGTTGCTGACTGATTGTACGCAAATGTTTGATTCGCAGCAGAGTTGAATGTCGGACTAGATGCGGTAAATGTCCAACAGGTGTTGTTCCCTGCGTCGATGTTCGTCCCGTCAGATGCGCTAATGTCGGGGTTCCCCGAACATGCGCGTGAGTCCCTGACGTTCACATAGCTTACGAGTTCTTGTGTCCCCGGCACACTGAGTCCCCACTGCGTCCCTGCGACTGATGAACGCAGATACACCGGAAGTGTACTTGAACCTTTGAGGTTAATGTTTTGGAGCGTTGCGGTTGCGTTTGCGAGGAAACGCGCACTTGTTCCTGTTGCCATTGTGAAGGTACCGAGAGTTGTGAACCCTGATCCAAAGATGATGGATTGTGTTGATGTTGCCGTCGTGCTTCCTGCCCCACTCGAGTTTCGAATGACAAGATTATTGAACGCGTTGCTTCCGGTGAGTGTTCCAGAAGCATTTTGCTGAAGTACACCGTCAAAGAATACTGTCCCTCCAGTAAATGTCGTGGTCGCACCTGTGTTGTTGTAGTGTCCGAAGATAGTCAGTGATGTAGGAGCGGTGACGGTCGCGGTCGTGGTATTGGTGAAGTTCGTCGTACTAGCATTACTGAGGAAGGTTTTTGTTCCTATACCCATGAGTGATGTACCGCGAAGTTGTGACGTGCCGGTCATATTACCTGAAAGCGATTGCGCGACACTTCCATTAAAGGTGGTGGTGCTGTCGTGTGAGGTCATGACGCGATTGGTACCGTCCCAGGACACAGCCACAAAGAGTCCATTGCCGTAGGTGACGGAGGTCCATGAGTTTGCTTCTGAAGCAGCGCGGGCGGTCCAGGTGATGCCGTCGGGGGACGTCATGACGCGGTTGGTGCCAGTATAGGCCACCGCAACAAAGAGACCGTTGCCGTAGGTGACGGAGCGCCAAGAGTTTGCTTCAGAGGCAGATTGAGCGGTCCAGGTGATGCCGTCGGGGGACGTCATGACGCGGTTGGTGCCAGATTGTGCCACCGCCACAAAGAGTCCATTGCCGTAGGTGACGGAGGTCCATGAGTTTGCTTCAGAAGCAGCGCGGGCGG
>CAZWYM010000003.1:0-100331 GCA_964638425.1 uncultured Candidatus Saccharibacteria bacterium | reverse complement strand
ACAAGGTCAAAAAAGGATTTGAAGCCTTTGAGAACCGATTTGTTGCTGTTTGTGATCCCACGGAGAATCGAACTCCGATTTCTTGGATGAGAACCAAGTGTCCTAGCCGTTAGACGATGGGGCCAAAACTGTCCTATGGACAGCAGTGGTTGAGTAAAATACATGCCAGCATTTTGCTCAAATGTAAGCCGATTTCTCGGCGATGTAGTTATACCAGATTTGTGCCGGAATTTGAAGGGTGGGGGAGGGCTTCTTTTTTTTGAGTGACGTATTTCTGTTGTGGTATACTTTTTTTATATGGAAATAATTTTAAGTGGGGAATTTGGAAGGGTATTCTTTGCCGTAGGGACAATCCTTGTAACATGGATTGTGTGGAACGGATATTATAAAAATCAATTTTCAGCACGCTTTGCGTGGGGGACGACGATTCTTTTTATTATATATGCATCCGCGTTTCTTCTCTTCAATTATCTTACGGGAGAGGTTGATGAGCATGCAAACACCGAACGGTGGTACGCACTCATTGCATCAATTCATGGAACGATTGCACTCGCTGCTATCATTCATGCATGTATCGCTTTCTATAAAGCAAAGGATGCCTTCGCACGCGGAGAAAACTATTTTAGAGACCACAAGAAGATGAGTATCTCACTTGTGCTCCTGTGGCCACTTTCGCTTTTGAGCGGACTTTTCCTTTAGTTTTTTAAAGCGTATTTTTGTAGCGCCGAGGCGTATTACGTGGTAGTATCTCGGCTGGTATTTGTTCAACTCTTGTAACGTTTTTTGACATGTGGAGGTCGTATTATGAAGCGCGAATTAGCGTGTTTGTATGTGATATTGGCGTTTCTGCCAGTTATCGCATTTATGAAGAGTCCAGAAATTGGACTTGTCTTAGCGTGGGGCTTGTTGTTTTGTGGGCTCATTTTGATGTCGATTGTCATCAGTTTTGGGCTGACAGTGAAGAGAATGCGTCACAATCATCGTTCAGACAGAACTGAGCTTTCGAGTCATCAGGTGTGTGTACATTTAATGATGTGGTTTATTCTTACCGGTGTTGTCTGTATCGAAATTGCAGTGAGAAAGGTAGGGGGGTTATGGGGGAACCATTGGTTCGTCGCATTCCACCTGTCGCTCGTTGCGGCAATGACGGTCACATTCATCATTGCGCGGTTCAGACACAACGGACTGCAGAGTCCTGAAAAACATCGAAAGATTGTGTACCCATTTGCACTCTTTTACACCGCGTCATTTGTAACAGGAACAATGCTCATCATTGAGCATTTTGAAAAGGTGTAACGCAGTATTCTTTAGAATAGGAGGTGTGTCATGAGACAGAGGATTCGTCGGTTGGTGTATGTGGTGTTTGGGCATCTATTTCTCGTTGTGGGAATTATCGGTGTCGTTGTACCGCTACTCCCGACGACACCCTTCATTCTCCTTGCGTGCTTTTGCTACGAACGAGGTTCACCCAAGTTCCATGCGATTGTACTCGAGAATAAATACGTTGGGCCGTATGTCCGTAACTGGAAACAAAACGGCTCAATCCCTCTACGTGCAAAAATTGTGGCAGTGAGCATGATTGTCCTCAGTATTGGATACATCGTGTACGCTGCTCCACTCGTTGCAGTTAAAGTTATTGTTGGAACTATTGGGATATGTGTTTCGGCATATATTCTCACCCGTCCCTCAACACTACAGTAGGTACGTTCAAAGGCCTTCCGCTACGCGGAAGGCCTTTTCTTCTGTATAATGAAATCATTATGACTCAATCACAGACGCTCGAGATACTCAAAACAGGCGCGAATGTGTTTCTTACCGGAGAGCCAGGAGCAGGGAAGACGTATGTGTTAAACCAGTACATCGACTGGCTCATCTCGAGTGATGTGCCCGTAGCGGTGACCGCATCAACCGGTATCGCAGCAACCCACATTGGTGGGATGACCATTCACTCATGGAGTGGTATTGGTGCGCGTGATGTTCTCGATCAGTATGCACTCGATGCAATCGCGAGTAATGAAAAGGTAGTGCGCAGGGTCAAGAAGGCGCGCGTACTCGTCATCGATGAAATCTCAATGCTCGACGGACGCGTTCTCGATATGGTGGAGACGGTGTGTCGCACGATTAAGCAGAAAGGAGAATCATTCGGTGGGATACAAGTCATTCTCGTAGGAGACTTTTTCCAGCTTCCCCCAATTGCCGGAAGAGGGGAGATGTCGCGCTTCGCGTTTGAGTCGCGTGCATGGGACACCGCGAAATTCCTCACCTGCTACCTCACCGAACAGCACCGTCAGGAAGATGAACTCCTCCTTGGTCTTTTAAATGCAATTCGAAAAAACGACGTCGATGAAAGTCACTACACACTCCTCGCAGAACAAACGGAGATTGGTTTTGTTGATGTGGAGCCAACGAAGCTCTTCACGCACAACAGTGATGTCGATAGTATGAATATTTCACGCCTCAAGGAGCTCAATACCGAGGCGCGCACCTTTAAAATGGAAGCAAAGGGAAGTAAGCCACTCCTCCTCGGTCTCGTGAAGAACTGTCTCTCACCTGAGGTGCTCGAACTCCGCGTTGACGCCATGGTGATGTGCACCAAAAACAACTTTGAAGCAGGGTATGTGAACGGCACACTTGCTCGCGTCGTTCGCTTTGATGTTGATGACGGGTATCCCGTTATCGAAACGAGTGACGGACGAGAAATCAAAATCGTCTCACAAGACTGGAGCATTATGGAAGACAGCAAAGTCTTGGCACAAATTACCCAAGTACCGCTACGCCTCGCGTGGGCAATTACCGTACACAAGAGTCAGGGTATGTCACTCGACGCAGCGGAGATTGATTTACGGAACGCCTTCACCTACGGACAGGGATACGTAGCACTCTCACGCGTACGCACGCTCACCGGTATGAAAGTCCTCGGACTCAACTCGCAAGCCCTTCTCGTCGATCCACGTGTCGTCCACAAAGATGAACACTTCAGAAGCGACTCAGATGACGCCGACTACGCCTTCACCGAGATGGACGAAGCCGAAATCCTCACCATGCAAAAGAACTTCGTATCAGCCTCAGGAGGTAAGTGGATTGAGGGTGAGGGGAAGAAGCGTGTTCTCAATGTAGAATCACTCAAGAAGGAGAACACGTACGAAATCACGAAGGAACTCATCCTCAAAAATCTGAATGCACACGACATCGCAAAGGAGCGCAAGATGGCACTCTCAACTATTTGGAGTCATGTCGAAAAATTGGTTGATGAAAAAGCGATAGGTGAGGAGCATGTTTCGAAACTCATCCCTGCAAATATTTCGTGGGACGAGGTGTACGAAAATCTCACACGCGCATTTGAAAAACATGGTACCGAAAAGCTGAAACCAATCTTCGAAGAACTTGAAGAGGCGTATGATTATGACCTTATTCGCATCGGACGTATTCTTTATTCTCTTGAGCATGCCTAAAATCTTCATATACTGCGTTGATTTCGGCGCTCGTACACTCACCGTACGATATGTACGACTCGTGTACTCACTTCTCATCGCCTTGTCTCTGAAAGATTTTGGAAGCGTTCAAAACAGAGTGTGTCAGTATTAGTTATTTCCTATGTCGTTTACGTGGATTCGCAAAAAGATACGAAGAGCGAGGCGCCCGCGGCGTCGTACAAACGCACAAGTGCAACACTACGAGGCGCACAAGGAGCAAGCGCGTGTACTCGTGCATGAGCGCCTCGCACACTGGAACCAGTTCTACGGACACACCTACAAGCGCGTCGCCATACGAAACCAGCGTTCACGTTGGGGGAGCTGTTCGTCAAACCAAAATCTCAACTTTAACTACCGCATTATCTTCCTTCCTGATCCCCTCATCGACTACATCGTTGTGCATGAACTCTGCCACCTCATAGAGATGAACCACTCGGATGCATTTTGGGCGCATGTCGAGAAGACGCTCCCCGACTACAAAGAACGCATGAAGGAACTGCAGGGAATAGCACTCAAAATGGCAACAAAACTGCGCCATGCTGAACCACGAGAAGAAAATGCTATTATGGAAAGTATATGATTATGAAATACTTTTTTGGCTTTTTATTACTCGCTAGCCCATTCTTTTCCTTTGGGCAAGGCTTAGTACCTCAGGAAGATGTCGTCGTCTTTCTCTTTGGACGAGACGACTGCGCACACTGTGCCGAAGAAAAGGATTTTCTCAAAACATACACTGAGGACACGCGAGGGGTGCGATACGAATACCGAAACATCATCACTGATGAAAGCGCAAAGACAGAGTTTGAGGCGCTCCTCGCAAAGCATGAACTCTCACACGTCACACCGCTCACCGTCATCGGTGGAGAAGTTATTCAAGGCTTCAATGCGAGCGAGACAACGGGGAAGCAAATTGAAGACGCAGTAAAGCGCGCACAAGAGCGAGGAACAATACGAACAATAGAAGATCACCTCGCGCGCGCAGAGAAGCAGTCGCACAGCCTCGTAGCAGAAGGGTGCGACAAAGACGGGAAGTCGTGTGGCACGGTGAACCCAAATGCATTTGTCTTCAAGCTTCCAATACTCGGCGTTGTCGACCTTAAGTCGTTTTCACTCTTTTCACTTTCTGCAATTCTAGGGGTTATCGATGGATTCAACCCGTGCGCGATGTGGGTACTCATTACGTTCCTCGTACTCCTCTCGCAGGTGGGTGATAAGCGTAAAATGATTATGGTTGCAGGTGTGTTCGTGGTGGCAGAGGCAATCATGTACAACCTTATTCTCAATATTTGGTTTACCACATGGGACTTCGTCGGACTCGATGCCATCGTTACTCCACTCATTGGACTCCTCGCAATTTCAGGAGGTATCTTCTTCCTCTACCGACATGAGAAGAATAAGAACAAAGGACTTGTCTGCGACATTAGTGACCTCGATTCACAGACAAAGACGACACAGCGCATTCAAAAGCTCATTACCCAACCAACGACGATACTCACCATTCTCGGAATTATTGCCATTGCGTTCTCGGTAAACATTATTGAGTTCGCGTGTTCGATTGGTATCCCGCAGGCGTACACAAAGATTTTGGAATTAAATAATCTCGACTTTGCGCTCCGCCAGTTTTATATCCTCGTCTATACCGCAGGGTACATGGTGGATGACTTCATCGTGTTTGGTCTTGCAATATGGGGCTTCTCAAAGCTCGAGTCACATGGGCACAAGTACGCACAGATGTCGCTCCTCATTGGAGGTGTCCTTATGCTCCTTCTCGGAAGTTTGCTCCTCTTTGCACCGTCACTCCTCGTTTTGTAAGGAGGAGACACACATCTCCCATTTACGTAGTGCTGTGGTATAGTGCCTCACATGAATGAAGCTCCAGAAATCATGCTCATCGATAAGCCGAAAGGGATTACCTCCTTCGATGTTATTCGTCGTCTCCGCAAGGAACTCGGTATTCGTAAAATGGGACACGGAGGAACACTCGACCCACTCGCAACAGGGCTCATGATTATTGGTATTGAAAAGGGGACGAAGAAGCTCGCAGAATATATAAAATTGCCGAAGGAATACGTTGCAGAAATCCGCCTCGGTGAACGGAGAAGTACAGGAGACCTCGAAGGAGAAATACTTGAAGAGGTAGTGGTAACCGAAGTCGATGAAGCGAAAGTGAAGAAGGTTCTCACGACGATGCTTGGCACACTCGCGCTTCCGGTCTCTGCGTACTCAGCAATCAAAAAGGATGGAGTCCCAATGTACAAGCGCGCACGAAAAGCAGAAGAAAAAGGTGAGCTCGTCGACGATGTCCCAATACGCACCATGCAGGTCTTTGAATCAGAACTTCAGGGTATTACGTGTGCTGATGACCGATGTGTTCTCACTGTTCGTTTTTATGTGGGGAGTGGTACGTACATTCGCTCACTCGGTGAAGAGATAGGGAAGCGACTCGGTTACCCAGCAACGCTCCAGAATTTGCGCCGGACTAAGATTGGAACATTCGATATTGCTGACGCACGGCCAGTAGAAGTATAAAAAAACGGACACTTATATAAGTGTCCGTTGGTGCAACGCTCTCGCTAGTAGAGTCGGTGTACGTTGGAGATGGGAACTTTCATTTTGCAAATCATTGCCTTTTTCAGTACACCTGAATTTTGAATGAGGCTTTTGAATTCATTCAATCCATGAGTGATGAACTCTTGCGTGTGGCAGTCAGTCACGATTACGGCACTAATGCCAATGTGCTGTGCATCGCCGTCACATACCATTTCAAGTTTGCCAAACTTTGATTCGAACTTTGATTTCTTATCCGAAGTCTCAATTTTTTTGATGCTTCCAAGTCTTACCTTATCAAAGGGTACTTTGGTGGCTAACGTAATTTTGCCAATGCCTTTTACTACTGAAATGTATCCGTCTGATGTTTTTCCCATCAGTAACTCCTCAAAGAACAGGCGAAATTGCCAGATGAAGAGTATTAAACATTTTTACATAAATGTCAAATTTCGGAGCCAAAAATAAAAGCATCCCGTGGGATGCTTTTGTAAGGTATGCCGTACTATCCAGCGCAGATTGCGTCGATACGCATCATGGGCTCAAGCGGGCAAATGATTGGGTCGGTAGTGAACTCAAAGGCACTGAGCAGGTCTTTAAAAGCCTGTACCATGCCGTTAAAGAACTTTTCATGAACATCATCAGGCACTGAAGCAATAATCACTACATTTCGATTTTTTACAATCGACTGTATATCTATCATTGGGTCAGGTAGCCCTTTAATCTTGTTGAGAAATCCAGATGTGAAACTCTGAATGAGCTCGGAAGGTATTTGGTTGACGATACGTGTACCCACGTAGTGTCGTCCGTTACCGTTTAATTGGATGGCGAGAAAACCATCGGCTTTTTCTACATTCGATTTTGTCGAATTTTTGGCATTATCATGGATTGTTTCCATTTAAATTCCCCTCAAAATACCTGGCAAAATTACCAGAGGATGATTATTGTGCTCAGAGAGGTGAATGTCAAGCCTGGTGGCAGGGAGAAGGGTGTATAAGAGAAATAATAAAGGGCTTAAGCATATGATGCTTAAGCCCTTGGTTTATCGGTCGTCTTCGGGGATACCACTCATGAGACGCTTTTCTTGTGCGTATGCGTCACGCGTGTGAACTCCAAGACGATGCACTTTTGGTACTGAAGAACGCGGATTGTTCGTGTTCTCAATAGCCTTCTTCACCTGTGCTGCTTGTTTGCCTTTGATGCTTTTTTCCACCTTTTTCTCCTTCATATTCTTACACTCACGTGCAAGTTGTCTCATGATGTTACCGAAGAGCATGCGATAACGCGCATCATCCTCAGTGCCTGCGAGGGCGTCTTTAGTTGCCGACCGGATGAGACTAGGATTACCCCCGACATCTATTCGCGCTCTTTTGAGGCGCTCTGATGCATCTTTGTCGTGCGAAAAAAACGAATTGCTCATTTCTTCTCTCCCTTCATGTAAAATTACTGAACCTTTATTATTATACCATATCTTTCTATTTTGTATAGTATCTATAATAGGGCAGAGTAAAGCCCCCGCAGGCACAGCCTGCGGGGGCTTTTTGGGACCACTCGCTTATTTGATGAGTTCTTCTACCACCGCCTTTACGTCGGCACCGTCTGCCTTACCTGCAAAGTCTTTCATGAGAGAGCCGATGAGCATTCCCATTTTTGATTTGTCGACTTCACCCATATCTGCAATTTTCTTCTCTACGATTGGCTTAATCTCTTCTCGTGACATCATCTGAGGAAGGTATGATTCGAGTACAACGAGCTCCTCCTTTTCTGGTTCAGAGAGATCAGTACGTCCCGCTGCGTCAAATTGAAGAATCGATTCCTTTCGTTGCTTCGCAAGGCGCTTGATGACGCTGAGTACTCCTTCGTCAGTGAGCATTCCTTGTGGGGTACTTCCCGTTGCGACGAGTTCATTGGTAAATGCCGTGAGCATACTGCGCACAGTGCGGAGCTTTACCGCGTCGTGCGCTTTCATTGCGGTCTTTAATTCGTCCTTTATTTGTGTATGTAATTCCATAATATTCTCAGCACGCAGTATATTCAGTGGATTTCTTTGTTGAAACTGCATTTTGCTATTCACCGTACCCGTGTACGGCTCAAACACAAAATTTGTTTCGCCTCGAACTTCACATGAATCTACCGCATGTCATTATTTAATGACCTATTCTAGCACAATTCTCATGCTAGAATAGTCGAATGGAAAACATCGAAATCGCAATTCTTCTCTTACTCCTCGCCATCGTTGGCATACTCCTCTATGTCTTCTTCTTGAAAAAGGAAGAACCAAACACCGCTTCATCTGACGGGCTCCTCATGTTGCAACAGCAACTCCAAGACCTCACACGCACTATGGACGAACGAATGGGGGAGAGTAACAAGGCAATGCAAGAAGGAACACGGATGCAGTTTCGTGAGAGTAAGGAGCTCATTCAAGAAATTAACAAAGAGGTAAACGAACAGCTCCGAAACGTAGTCCGAAATGTTGCTGAAGTTTCTGAGTCAAACAAAAAAGTATTTGATATTGGAGAGCAACTTCAAAACCTCGAAAAAGTATTGAAGCATCAGAAGCAGAGAGGAAACCTCGGGGAAGCGTCACTCCAACTTGCACTTGAGAACATGCTTCCTCCGACAGCGTACAAACTCCAGTACCAATTCCCCGGAGGTGATGCTGTCGACGCTATCATCATCACTAAAGACGGCATGATACCGGTTGATGCAAAGTTCTCACTCGACAACTACCGTCGTCTCGTTGATGCGACAGACGATACGCAAAAAGAAGAACTTGAAAAAGAATTCAAAAACGATCTCAAGAAGCGCATCGACGAAACCGCAAAGTACATTCGCCCGAAAGACGGGACACTTCCTTTTGCGTTCATGTATATTCCTGCAGAAGCAATTTACTACGACTTACTCGTAAATGAGGTGGGAGCAGTAAAGGTGAATACGCGCTCACTCATAGATTATGCGTACAAGGATAAGAACGTTATCATTGTTTCGCCAACGACGTTTGCCGCGTACCTCCAATCAGTCCTCTACGGTTTCCGCGCATTCAAGATCGAGGAGTCAGCAAAGCAAATAGGGAAGCATGTAGAGAGCCTTTCACGACACCTTAAGGCATACGATGATTACTTTAAGAAGGTAGGTAACTCACTCGGAACGACCGTCAACCACTACAACGCCGCACAAAAGGAGCTCGGTAAGGTAGACAAGGATGTAGCAAAGATAACTGGAGACTCTATGGACATCGAGATACTCGGTCTCGAAAAACCACAAGACGCAGAATAGGGAATATAAAAAAAGCCGTTGTATAACATACAACGGCTTTTATGGATTTAGTCCAGAGAATACATCCGGACTTGTAGCTCCCTTGTTCCAAGTTTTGCCCCATCTCCACAAACAAACTGTGGTTCATCGAACATGAAAGTTCTGATTTCTTTGAACCCTGCATGGTCTTTGCAGAATTCTTGAGCCAGAACGACATCGTTATTGGAAATAACGGATGTTGATGGACTGTCGCTCCCGCAACCTGTGAGCAATATTGCGCTTACAACAACAAATAACAAAGCATTTTTCATGCATACTCTCCTTGAATTGATAGGGAATTAACTGAGTCCAATTATACAATGATAATATAAAAAAGCAAGTATTGGCGCACTCTAAGAGTAAAAGCATCAAACTATTGCATATTTTAAGCTTTTCTTGTACAATCACCCGCACTATGAAAAAGAAGGAAACACCAGTAATGCAAACAGAATTTGCTGTCATCGAGACGGGAGGTAAACAGTATATGGTTTCTGTAGGGGACGTTCTCGAAGTTGAACTCCTTGACGCAAGTCTTACAGAAGGAGCTCCTGTTGAATTTGATAAGGTACTGATGGTTGATAACGGAACCGATACTACTATCGGAGAGCCATACATCAAAGGTGCTAAAGTAAAGGCAACTTTCCAAAAAGAAGTTAAGGGGATCAAGCTCCACATCGTTCGATACAAGGCAAAGAGTAACCGAGACCGACGAATTGGTCACCGACAGAAGTACGCACAAGTAAAGATTGAATCATTGAAGTAAAACAAAAAATCCCGCGTTATCACGTGGGGTTTTTTGTTTTCTAGGTTCTATTCCTGAGGTGTCAGGTTTCTAATCTCACTACGTTTATAACTTTCGGACTTACAGTCCCTGTACACCTTTCGCAGAAAATGCTCAAGGTCTTGCGAAGCTCCAAGTATTCGCTTCTCACTACCCGGTCTCGCGGTTCCTTACTCTTTGTTGAGTAAGGAACATCGCTCCGACTCACTCAGGAACCATAGGCCTCCGCAGGGATGCCTATGAGCGGTTCTTCAGGTGTCAGGTTTCTAATCTCACTACGTTCGATAAGAACCTCCTACCCGACCTCGCTGTTTCGCCCATTATGAATAGGGCTCATATCGCTCCGGCTCATTACGAAACCGAAGCTAAAATATTTTAGCTTCGGTTTCGTAATGCATTCTTGATCGTCTCAGGGTCTGCGTACTCGAGTTCAGAGCCAGTTGAGAGTCCACGTCCAAGGTGGCTCACTTTTATCCCGTATGAGGCGATTTGCTCTTTAAGGAGGGCTTCTACGTACCGACCGGTATTTTCACCATCAGGGTTAATCGAGAAGGCGAGTATGATTTCTTTGAGTTCACTTTGTCGCTTCATGACGAGTTGCTTAAGCGCACCTCCACGGAGCTTGTTTGTATCTTGAGAGTTAAGAAGGGGAACCGTCCCACCGAGCACGAAGTACAGTCCGTCATAAATGCCACTTTTCTCAATAGCATCGATGTCGGTATCGCGCTCCACAATGGTGAGTTTTGAAATATCACGCGTCTCGCTCATGCAGGTTACACACCGCGTTTCATTGTTGTACATGGAGTGGAAACGGAAGCATTGTGGACAGGTTGCTACATGTAAGCGGAGTGTCCGAATGAGTTCAGAAAGCTCGGTGACGTCACCTTGCTCTAGGGTGAGAATATGAAATACAAAACGACGTGCCTGTCGCGCTCCTATGCCAGGAAATCTTTCGAAGTACCGTGTTAGTTTTTCAAAGGGATTCATATGCGTACGTATTAGAAATCATCGTTCGAACCTCCTGTCGTTGCCACATGGCGTGTATCGAGGTTAATGAAACGAACGTGCTTGTCGTCGAAGTAGAGTTCTGCGCTTCCGACAGGTCCATTTCTGTGTTTCTCCACGAGGATTTCAGCAATGTTTGGTCGGTCTGATTCCTTGTTGAGTTTATCCTCACGGTGGATGAACATTACAACGTCGGCGTCCTGCTCAATAGATCCAGAGTCACGGAGGTCGGAGAGGCGAGGCTTACCACCACGTTGCTCCACGGCTCGTGAGAGCTGTGAGAGGGCAATCACCGGAACATCGAGTTCACGAGCGAGAATCTTGAGTGAACGTGAAATCTCGGTTACCTGTTGCACCATTGAGTCACTCGACTTCGATGATGTTGGGCTCATGAGCTGGAGGTAGTCAACAATGAGAAGGTCGAGTCCGTGTTCGTTCTTGAGACGTCGCGCAGATGAGCGCATTTTGAGGATGTTGTTACCCGGTTGGTCATCAATATGAATAGGTGCTTCAGAGAGGCGTGCCATCGCAGCTTGTACTGCTTCAAATTCGTGGTCGGTAGTGAGCTTACCAGTACGGAGTTTCCATGAGTCTACTCCCGCTTCCGCTGCGAGCATACGGTCGACGAGCTGTTGGTCACTCATTTCAAGGGAGAAGATACCCACCGATGCCCGCGAGACGAGCGCTGCACTACGCGCAATGTCGAGTGCGAAGGTGGTCTTTCCCATACTTGGGCGAGCAGCGAGAATGATGAGGTCGGACTTTTGGAGTCCTGCGAGGAGATTGTCGAGTGCGGTGAAGCCAGTAGGGATACCACGGTGGAGGTCTTCAGATGAATTGAGCTTTTCAAAACGGTCCCACGCTTCGGTGAGCGAGCTTCCAATAGGGGTGAACTTCTGGGTCGTTGGCGCGTTTGTTACCTGGTAAACCTTCTTCTCTGCAGTGTCCATTGCTTCATCAATGTTTTCTGGGTCAGAGTAGCCGATTTCTGCAATGTCATCCGCAGCATTAATGAGTCCGCGCAAGATAGATTTGTTCTGCACGAGTTCTGCGTAGTAGAGAGCGTTGTTTGCCGCCGGCACTGATTCTACAAGCTCAGTAATGTAGCTCGCGCCACCAACGCGTTCGAGAAGACTTCGAGCTTTTAATTTAGTGGTGATACTGAGGATGTCGATTGGGTCACCCTGCATGAACGTATCGAGAATAGCTCGATAAATTTCACGGTGTTTATCTGCATAGAAAGACTCAGGATATACCGTCACCGATACGTCGTGCATCGCTTCAGATTTGAGGATGAGTGCACCGAGAAGCGCTCGTTCAGCGTCTAGATTTTGTGGTGGTGTACGCAATAATTTATTACGAGTTCCACTTGTAGAGCCTCCCATCTGTGACGAATCATCCATAGTGTGAGCATTGTATCACGAATACCATTTCCCAAGAATTTGGGGTATTTGGGGATGGGCGGGGATACTGTGGGTAAGTCGGAGAGGTCTACGCTTTTGAGATTTTCTGGCCCTGTGGCGTGTCTTCCACGGTGTATCCCTTGAGGTTAAGCGCTGCGCGAATATGGTCGGATTCATCCCAGTTATTTGTTGCTCGGGCTAGGTCGCGCTTTTCGAGGAGTTCTAGGATGTCGGCAGGGATATCTTCATCCTTAATGACCCCAAGTTCACGAACGACGTCGTCGAGTTCGTCACTGAGTCCAATATCGAGTACAGAATCAATTTCTTTGAGGGTAGCTACTTTGTCTTGTGGTGAGAGGGAAGCGTCTTTTACAATTTCCCACATGAGTGCAATTGCTCTAGGAGTATCGAGGTCGTCATTAATCGCCGTGTGGAACTTTGTTCGGTATGCTTCGTTCACGGTACCTGAAATATTTTTACATTCTTCAAATACAAATCGGCGGAGTCGGAAGAGTGCTTGCTTTGAACCCTGAAGTGCTTCAAAGGTGAAGTTCATCGGAGATCGGTAGTGACCCGTGAGGAGCCAGTATCGGTATGCAAGCGGAGAGAAGCCTTTATCGGTAAGTCCTGAGAGTCGAATACCGTTTCCGAGTGACTTGGCTATCTTCGTATCGTTGATGTTGAGGTGCGCATTGTGAAGCCAGTATGAAACATACTTCTTTCCGGTGATTGCTTCTGCTTGCGCGATTTCTCCATTGTGGTGTGTGTACTTCAAATCCTCACCACCGGTATGAATATCAATCTGCTTACCGAGTGTGCTAAATATCATTGCAGTACATTCAATGTGCCAGCCGGGGAAGCCCTTACCCCACGCACTGTCCCAACCGAGGAGCCCCTTCTTCCAGAGCGCGAAGTCAGCAGGGTGATGCTTTTCGGTGTTTACGTCGACGCGCGCGCCTTCCTTAAGCTTGTTGAGGTCGATGTTTCCGAGCATTCCGTATTCAGGGAACTTAGCAATGTCGAAGTACACACCGTCAGAGGTTTCGTATGCATAGCCCTTTTCATAGAGTGTTTGGATGAGGCGTATTTGTTCCTTTACGAAATCGCTCGCAGATGCATAGCGGAGAGGAGGAATGATTCGGAGTGCGAGGTTGTCTGCCTTGAATGAATCAATGTATGTTTGCGCCATGTCGTGCATCGCGGTGAGGGTGATGGGCTTGTTTTCTCGCTTGAGTGCGCGCATCATTTTATCTTCGCCCGCATCACTGTCGTCAGAGAGGTGTCCGAAGTCGGTGAAGTTAATGACATGCTTTACCTCGTAGCCGTTGTAGTAGCAGACACGCTTAATGAGGTCAGGGAGAATGTACGCACGAAGATTTCCGATATGTGCATGGTCGTACACAGTAGGGCCACACGAGTACATGGTAACGACGTCAGGACGGAGGGGTTTGAAGACTTCTTTCTTGAGAGTTGCAGAGTTAAAGAAGTATATTGGCGGACGCTGTCGTACCGGAGGTTTTGAAGAGAAAAAGTTGAAAATGCTCATAGTTGCGGATTTGTGTGTACTCAAAAACAGTAATTTCACCAGTGTAGCAAAAAATTTTTTAAAAGACAGGAACAGTGGCTGGTGCTATATCCAGCCACGATGCTTGAAGAAAGCGAAGAAGCCAATAACACTCGCAATCATAATTCCTAAGATAATCCAAAAATCGTTCGCCTTACCAATAATAGGTGCTTCAGTGACATTCATACCGAACATAGAACTGAGGAGTGTAAGCGGGAAGGTGATGAACGCCATGATAGTCAGGTTCTTGATGATTTCATTTTGACGGGTTGTGAGGAGTGCGGTGTTCGTCTCACGGAGTGCATTCAGCGTATCGAAGAGTGCGTTCGTGCGACGTTGAAGCGAATAGTACTGTCCTTGGATACTCTTGAGGTCAGTATTGAATGCGTCATGGTATACAGTGGTGAAGTGTGTGTACACATCACGGAAGACATCATCGTGACTATGGAGTATGTGTCTGAAGGTGATGAGTTTTTTACTTGTGTCTGAAATTTCAATAACCAACTTTCGTGCGTCGTTCTTGAAAATAGTATCTTCAATGTTTGAAAGCTTCGATTCGATATAGTCGAGCTTTGTTGACGCATCATCGTAGAGGTTGTTGATGAGTGAGATGAAGAGGTGCGCCCCGGTGATACCTTTCTGTGTTTTTCGAAGGGCAGTTGCAACCTCGAACTGTCGCTTGAAGCGCTCAATTCCGTCCATTTCTTCATACTGTACCGTGAGGAGGCTGTGTTTGGTGATAATGAACTTCACCTCGTATTGGTGTTCTATTCCGGTACGCTTAACCACAGGGAAATCAAGGGTGATTTTAATGTCAGAGCCAATGCGGACTGCAGAACTCTTCGGAACGGGTGTCGTAAGGTCCGACATAAAAAAGGGAGAAACATCAAGTTCGTCCATAATTTTCTGGACTTCCTCAGTGGTGGGGTTCTTCATGTTGACCCACCTGAGTTTCCCTTGTTTAAAACGTTCAGTCATATCGTAATTTTATCATGCGCTGAAGTGTTTCAAAGTTATTTTTTGTATAAGTAGGGGAGAGTGTGTAATAATTTGAGTATGAATACGCATGACACAGTAGACGAAGAAGTATCAGAGGACGTTGTTCACACTGATGTGGAGAGTAGTGATAAGAAGTCGAGCAACTCACTTCCACTCCTTGGTATTGGTCTCTCTGTCCTCCTTGCAACCGCAACTTTTTTCTCGGGACTCCATCTCGGCAATGACACACGACTCGAAGCAAATGTGTTTTCATTTTTTACACGAGAAATTCAAGCAGATGATTCTGTTGACCTCAACGAATTTTGGCGCGTGTGGAATTTGCTCGACCAAAAATATGTAAACTCGTCAACCACACCACCACTCACTTCAGAAGAGAAGGTGCAAGGAGCAATCTCTGGTCTCGTAAAATCGTATGGCGACCCGTACACCATATATATGCCACCCGAAGATGCTGCGATGTTTGAAGAAGACATTAGTGGTAACTTCAGTGGGGTTGGTATGGAAGTAGGTATTAGAGATGATCTCGTTACTGTTATTGCACCACTTCCAAATAGTCCTGCAGAAAAGGCCGGACTCTTGGCGCAAGATACTATCGTGCGTATTAATGGTGAGTCTACCGAGGGTATGAGTAGTGATGAAGCGGTACGACTCATTCGTGGAGAGAAGGGAACTGAAGTGAAGTTCACAATTTTCAGAAAGGGAGAAGATGAATTCCGTGATGTCACTATTGTTCGAGACACTATCAGTATTCCAACAAGCAAGACAGAAATAAAGGAAGATGTGTTCGTTATTTCACTCTATAACTTCAACGCTATTTCAGAGTCAGAGATGCAGAACGCCCTCCGTGCATATGTAAAGAGCGACAAAAAGAAACTCGTACTCGATTTGCGTGGTAACCCAGGAGGGTATCTCCAGAGCGCAGTTGCAATTGCAAGTTACTTCCTCCCAATTGGAAAGACTGTTGTTCGAGAAAGTTTTGGCGGTGATACAAAGGAAGAAGTGTACCGAAGTTCAGGAAGAGAGCTTGGTAAGTTTGCTCCAGAGAAGTTTGTCGTTCTCGTTGACGGAGGTTCAGCATCTGCTTCAGAAATTCTCGCAGGTGCACTCCAAGAACACAAAGCAGCAACAATCATCGGTGCACAAACATTCGGAAAGGGTTCTGTACAAGAGTTGGTAAAGCTCGATGACGGAGGCTCACTCAAAGTCACCATTGCGCGCTGGCTCACACCAAACGGAGTATCTATTTCAGAAGGTGGTCTCACCCCTGACGTCGTCGTAGAACGTACACCTGACGACCGAATGAATGGCCTCGACCCACAAATGGACTCAGCCCTCGAGTTCCTCAGGAAGTAACATTACACCACTCAGACTATACATAGTCATATTTTGAATCACTGTTCAGATTTGGTATTATGTGTGTTCGCATTAATGGGTAGTACATACTAAGAAATTATGAAAGTCATTCTGATAAAAGACGTTGCACGAATCGGCAGAAAGGGAGATGTAAAAGACGTTCCTGACGGACACGCAATCAATTTTCTCATCCCACGGAAGCTTGCTATCATTGCAACTCCTGAGGGAATGAAGCGCCTTAGCGCACATGTTTCGAAGGTTGAGGAAAAGAAGGAGATGAACCACAAATTATTTGCGGAGACGCTTCATATACTCGAGGCAACCCCCGTCGTGTATTCGGTTACTGCAAATGAGAAGGGTCATTTGTTTAAGGGGATTAACGCTCACGACGTTGCAAAGCATCTCCAAGAAATGGGGCAGAGTATTGATGAGGCAACCATTAAGCTCGAGCATCCTATTAAGGAAGTGGGTGTGCATGAAATACCTCTCTGCTTCGATGGGAAGAAGGGGGTGTTCCATTTAGAAGTTGTTAAAAAATAACGCATCGTATGGCAAGCATAAAACAAATTGCATTTGTAATTGGAATTTCAGTTATACTTGTGGGGCTTATTGGATGGTGGATAGAGAGGACGAACCAGCCACCTGAATTACTCCTCGACACAGAAACAGAACTCGAAGGTCCACTTTCACCAGAAGAATTAAAAACAAATAACCCAGAAAAAACTAACACTATGAATCGAGTCGCTGTAATGAAGACAAACAAGGGAACGATTGAAATTGAGCTCTTTGAAGACAAGATGCCGATTACAACAGGTAGTTTTATTAAGCTTGCACAGGAGAAGTTTTATGACGGAATCAAGTTTCATCGTGTGATTGATGGCTTCATGATTCAGGCAGGAGACCCAAATACAAAGGGCGATAATGTCATGAGCTACGGAACAGGAGGTCCAGGATTTACCATTCAGGATGAGTTTGTTGCAGACCCACTCCTTTCAAACGTTCGCGGAACGATTGCTATGGCAAACACCGGTCAGCCAAACTCAGGAGGAAGTCAGTTTTTCATTAACACCGTTGATAACGTAGGACTCGACTTCGACAAGGAGCCTGCGGCGTCAAAGCATCCAGTATTTGGACGCGTCATCAAGGGGCTTGATATTGTTGATGCAATTTCAGCTACTGAGGTAGGGCAACGAGACCTTCCAGTGTCACCAGTCATCATTGAATCAGTGACGATTGTGGACGCGCAGTAGGAAATCAAACTAAAATAAAACCCCGCCGTAGGCGGGGTTTTATTTTGGAAGGCAACAAAAAAGCATCCCAACAGGGATGCTTTTTTAATTTCGTTACTTTGCAGTAGCTTCTACGATTCCAACTTTCTTCTTGACGATTGTTCGTCCGTCGAACTTTGTCTTTCGCATGTTGCCAAAGAGTACTTTTCCAGCCTTGAGAGCGAAAAGAGTATGGTCCTTTCCGATACCGATATTCTTTCCTGCTTCAATCTTTGTACCTCGTTGACGTACAATAACTTCTCCAGCTTTCACTGTTTGACCGTCTCCGCGCTTAACACCCAGGTATTTTGCTGCTGAGTCGGTCAGGTTCTTGGCGCTACCGCCTGCTTTTTTGGTTGCCATGGTATCTTAAAGTCTAAATCTCTGCAGGTTTCTGCCTACACGAATTCATGTATAATAACGCCGATGAGTATACAAGAATTATTACTAAAGTTCAAGGGGGTGTATAAAAACCCTGAATTTCTCCTCACCCTCCTCATTGTCTCGGTTTCGGGTGCTTCTTTTTACCTTGGAAGGCTCTCAAATGAAGGAAATAGCCCTAGAATTGAGCAAATTTCGCAAAGTGCAGGTGTGGTACTGAGTCAGGAGGCCACAGAAGAACCAGATGCGAAATCAAACATTACTCCACAGGAATCAGAGACAAATGAAGTAAAAGAGGCACCTGCGAGTAGTGAACAGGGGAAGTTTGTTGCCTCAAAAAGTGGCACAAAGTACCACCTCCCATGGTGTGCAGGCGCAAAGCAGATAAAGGAATCAAATAAAATTTGGTTTGAGAGTAAGGAGGAGGCGGAGAGGGCGGGGTATACACCAGCCAGCAACTGCAAAGGCATATAAAACTCACAGATTCGGCGCATTCCTTTGTTGCTTCGCTCGTTTACTCCACGCGCCGTAGGTAACTACGGCTTGGTCGTAAGCCTCGCTCGCGCCTCGGACTGCATCCAAATCTGAGAGTTTTAGTAAATATGTTAAAATGAACCAATCGTGAAACTTAAAGAATTTAGGTATAACTGGTCAATCTTGGTACTTCAGATATTTGTTGGGCTTGGCACACTCTTATCTCAGTTTTATTTACAACAGCAATCTTCTGATCGAGAGTATGTTCATATGGCAGTGACTATTTTGTCGCAACCAAAAAATACAAATACACCTCAAGAATTAAGAAAATGGGCAACAGATATTCTTGCTGCAAAATCGCCTGTGCCATTCGAACAAAGCTTTTACAATGGTTGGATTGATGGCGATTTTATTTTGCCAATGGCAACAAGCTCTTCAGTTCATTTTGATTCAGAAGTTTTAAAAAATCTTCTTCAAGGAGTCACCAAATAATTTCTTTTAGACCGTTTTGTTCGAGGTATTCGTTTGTCTTACTAAAGTGCTTACACCCTAAGAACCCGGTGTGTGCAGAGAATGGGGAAGGGTGCGGAGCTTTAAGTACGAGGTGCTTCGAGGTGTCGATCTGTTCTCCTTTACTCTCTGCATACTTGCCCCAGAGGAGAAATACGACATGCTCTTTCTCATCAGAAATTTTTCGTATGACTGCGTCGGTAAATTGCTCCCAACCTATTTTTTGGTGTGAAGCAGGCTTGCCCGCTTCAACGGTGAGTACTGCATTGAGCAAGAGCACTCCTTGCTTCGCCCATTTTTCTAAGTTGCCGGTCGGAGGAATTTCGCTACCAACGTCGTCTTTGATTTCTTTATATATATTCTTGAGTGATGGGGGAACTTTAACTCCGTCTTGCACAGAGAAGCAGAGTCCGTGTGCTTGCCCTGCACCATGGTATGGATCTTGCCCAAGGATAACGACTTTCACTAAATCGAATGGACAGAGCTCAAACGCATCAAAGACTTTTTGATGAGGTGGGTACACGGGTGTGTCACCTTGGTAGGCTTTTTGTACCTGCGCAGTGAGCTTAATAAAATAGGGGCGTTTGAATTCCTCTTCGAGTACCTTTCCCCATGATTTTTCAATATGCTCGTGCATAGAAGCATTTTACAGAAACATCAAGACGAACGCGAATCGTGTGGTATCCTTATTCTATATGATAGTTATAGACATAGAAGCATCAGGAACAGAGTATAAGAAGCATTCAATTGTCTCTATTGGAGCGCTCGATTTTGATAATCCAACAAATCGTTTTTATATTGAGTGTAGTTTGTGGCAGGGAGCGCACATCATGGAGGATTCTCTTGAAGTCACCGGCTTCACGGAAGCAGAGGTTCGCGACCCCAACAAAGTTCCTGAAGGTGAAGCGGTACGGATGTTCCTCGAATGGTCTCAGCATATGGGAGATAGAACTCTCGCAGGGCAGAACGTGTCCTTCGATAGAGACTACCTCAAAGCGGCGTGTGAACGAGAGGGAATTGCATGGGATTTGGCACACCGCACTATTGATACGCATTCACTCTGCTACATGCACATGATTAATCAAGGACTTACTCCACCAGTCGACGCACTGCATCGACGTTCTGCACTCAATCTCGATGCAGTACTCAACTATTGTGGTATTGCTGATGAGCCGGACCCGCACAATGCACTCACGGGCGCACTCTCACATGCAGAAGTTATCTCACGCCTCCTCTATGGCAAGAAGTTGTTACCAGAATTTGAACAATTTTCTATTCCGTGGATGTAGTCGTATGATAGAATTTGTGAATGGCAATACTCAAGAAAAAGGGGGATTCAAAAGGTAAAAAGTTTAGTCTCAAGAAAGACGCGCGCAATATGCACTGTCGCGTACTCACCGACCTCTTCGAGGAGGATGATGCAGTGCAATCATGGAGAACATTCAGAATCATGTCTGAATTCGTGTCTGGATTCGACATACTTCGAAAGTATAGTACTGCGGCAACTTTTTTTGGAAGCGCGCGTCTTTCACCGATGGATCCTTCGTACAAGGCGGCAGAACTCCTCGCCTCACAGCTTGCTAAGAAAGGTTTTGCGATTATTACCGGAGGCGGACCAGGTATTATGGAAGCGGCAAACGTAGGCTCATTCAAAGTAGGAGGGAAGTCGGTTGGTCTCAACATTCAGCTCCCAATGGAACAGAAGCTCAATCCGTACGTTACCGAAACAGAGACATTCCACTTCTTCTTCTCACGAAAGGTAATGCTTTCATTTGCTTCTGAAGTGTACATTTATTTCCCAGGAGGCTTCGGAACACTCGATGAGCTTTTTGAAATTATCACCCTCATCCAAACCAAGAAAATTAGTAAAATACCGGTTGTTCTCTATGGGCGAGACTTCTGGGAGCCACTTATGAAGTATGTTGAGGCACAGCTCCTCAAGAAATATCGAACGATTTCAGAAGAAGACATGGATTTGTTCCATATTGTTGATTCTGTCGACGAGGCGTATGATTACATTGTTAAAAATGTAGATACCACTTCACCCCGACAAATATAATGCATATGAATACATCCTTCCATAACAGCACCGTATCAAAGAAACGAAAGACCCTCTTCCTTAAAAAAGTCCAAACATACACTGATTCAATTCTCAAAAAGAGAAAGGAGCATAACTATTCGTTTTCAGAATCATCTCTTTTTGTTGCTGAAGATACTAAGTACCAGAATACAATCCAAAAGGCGCTTGTACCATTCCTTGGAGTGAAGCAGGTGGTACTCGTTGGTATTGGCGGTTCTAATTTGGGTACAGAAGCGGTCTATCATGCACTGAAGTCACCAAACAGCCCAGCACTTATTGTGCTCGATAGTATTGAAAGTGATGCATTTGTTGAAGTAGAAGCACTCATTAAGAAGACGCGAAACGCGAGTGATGTTGCTTTCATTGTCATTAGTAAGTCTGGCGGAACGACAGAGACGATGGTAAATGCGCAGAAGCTCCTAGCGCTCTCAGTAAAGAAATTTGGCGAGGCAGATACATACGCGCGTACTATCTTTATTGGTGACGAAGGAACACCTTTTTTCAATGCAGGAAAGAAAAAGAAAATCCTTTGTATAAAAATGCCTACGATTGTTGGAGGTCGGTACTCAGTACTCACCGCAGTTGGTATTGTGCCACTTACACTACTCGGTATTGATGTTGCTTCACTCCGCAAAGGAGCAACCTCAGCACTGTCACCTGAATCAATCAGTCACATACACGAAAGTGCAGTAACACTCGCGCTTGAGGCAGAGTCAGGAACACATACCGTAAACTTCTTTACCTTCAATAAGCGCCTTTCACTCATAGGATACTGGTACAGACAACTCCTTGCAGAGAGTATTGGTAAAACGGTAACAAACAAAAAGAAACCATTTGAATTCGCTTTGCTTCCTGCTGTGTCGACGAGTGCAGACCTCCACTCTATGTCGGAGCTCTTCCTTAGTGGATACCAGAACATGTACACACACTTCCTTTCATACAAAGAAGGTGACACACTCGTGAGCGATAATTCAAGCTGGATTCTTGAGCATCTTCCGTTCCTTCAGGGGAAGGAGTTTGAGAGTATGAAGGATGCTATCAAGAATGGGGTACTCCAAGCGTACGATGACCAGAAGCTTCCGTACCGAAGCACCGAGCTTACAAATTGTGCGCCTCAAGAAATTGGAGGGTTGCTCGTCTCACTCATGCTTGAGGTTATGTGTCTCGCGCACCTCCTCGACGTTGACCCGTTCCACCAGCCGAGTGTTGAGCTTTATAAGAAGCACACCAAGGCATTACTTGCGTAATATTTGAACTCGTATGTACATTCTCTTTGACATAGGTGGTACCAAGACAAGAGTTGCTGCTAGCACTGATTTGTTTACCATTTCAGATGTGGTGAAGTTTGATACGCCACCACTCTATGCAGATGGAATGAAGGCGGTCCTCGATGCAATTGAGACTGTCCGTAAAGGGAAGGCGATAAAAGGCATTGCAGGAGGTATCCGAGGACCCCTAAATAAGGAACATACGGGGATTGTAAGTGAAACAAAATTGCGCGATTGGGTTGGGCGCTCGATTGTGGGTGATTTGAAGCAGGCTTACGATGTACCCGTGTATCTCGCAAACGACACTGCACTCGTTGGGCTTGGAGAGGTAGTCTTCGGCGCAGGGAAGGGGTACAGCATTGTTGCGTACCATACCGTGAGTACAGGAGTTGGAGGAGCGCGGTTTGTGGACGGACACCTTGATGTTATGAGTATTGGTTTTGAACCTGGGCATCAAATCCTCGATATCGATAGAACAGTCATAGGACACGCAACCCCACCAACGCTCGAAAACCTCGTTTCAGGGACAGCGCTTGAGAAGCGCCGAGGAACGAAACCCTACGAAATAGCACAAGATGACTATGTATGGGACGAACTCGCCAAATACCTTGCGTCTGGACTCAATAACACGATAATGTACTGGTCTCCAGACGTCATTGTGCTTGGGGGTTCTATGATTGTGGGTGACCCACGAATCCTCCTCGAGGACATCATTAAGCATACAAAAGAGACGGTTGGGAGCCTCGTCCCATGCCCCAAAATAGTGGATGCTACCCTTAAGGATGAGGGGGGCCTGTATGGTGCAATGGCTCTTTTAAAGAACGAATTAGACAATAAAAAGTAGACATTTGTCAAATTATATTTATATAAATATGGCTCAAAATAAGGATATTGAATAATATTGACATATACAGAATGAGTTGCCTAATTTGACTTTAGGTATACACGTGTTATTATATATGAACTCGGCTTCGGCCGTTTTTTGTTCGATAAGACCCTTGGCTTATTTTATCTAGTTTAATTACAGCAATATTCGCTGTATCGAACGTGGTAGCAGTTCCAGTAGTGGACTCTGCATATGGGCACATTGCAACAAATGAAGATCAGGTCACTAAAGAAAGGCTGATTGGAACAGACACAGAAACGGCAGTCCGTTCCTACTTTAGCGACATACCCGTCATGATTCAAATCGCACGTTGTGAATCGACATTTCGACATGAACTACCAGATGGTACTGTCTTGAGAGGGAAGCAGGATCCAGCTGATACCGGGGTAATGCAAATTAATAAGCGTTATCACGAAGAAACAGCAAAGGAGCTTGGTCTCGACCTCAATGATAGATACGATAACATGGAGTATGCTCGTGATCTCTACCTACGGCAGGGTACAAAACCATGGGCTTCATCCAAAGCTTGTTGGTCAAGTACGATTGCAATGCGTTAATAAAAAACAGACCCCTCAATTGAGGGGTCTGTTTTTTATTAACGCACGCGTATTTTTTTGTTTAGTGATATTATGACTGGGTGAAATACTGGCTAATGAAGAGTGAACCAACGTGTTACAGCATCGACGATCTCAAGCGCGATGCGGTGGGTATGTGGGACGATGTTCGCAACTACCAAGCGCGGAATTTTATACGTGATGATATGGAGGTAGGGGATAGGGTACTCTTTTATCATTCAAGTACGAAGGATGTCGGCATAGTAGGGCTCGCAGAGATTAAGAGGGAAGCCTACCCTGACCCGACACAGTTTGACGCCACATCATACAAATGCGACCCAAAATCAAAGAAAGAAAATCCGCGCTGGTTTTCTGTAGATGTCGCATTCGTTGAAAAGTTTGCTGAACCACTTCTTCTTGCTGAGCTTAAGAACGACCCGTTCTTTGCTGATATGCTTGTCGTAAAGCAGGGGATGCGACTCTCTGTTCAGCCGGTAGTGAAAAAACATTATGACAAAGTCGTAAAGCTCCGTTCGCATAATTAAATACATATATGAAAGCAGAAACAGGGAAGCGATATCGGCATTACAAAGGAGGGGAGTACACCGTCCTTTCTATTGCGAGACTGGAATCAGACCCAGAGCGCTTGTGTGTTGTGTACCGAGCAGAATACGAAACAGAGTTTGGCGCAGAGACGGTTTGGATTCGTCCGATAGAAGATTTTGAATCTGACGTAGCTACAAAAGAAGGAAACGTCGTACCACGGTTTATGAAAATAGATGACGTATGAAAATAGGTTTTTTTGATTCAGGGCTTGGGGGACTCACGGTCTTAAAGACGGTGCGCGAATTGCTTCCGCAGTATGAGTATCTTTACTATGGTGACACTGCGCATCTTCCATATGGCGATAAGACAAGTGAAGAGATTTTAACCTTTACACGATATGCGGTGCAGTATCTTTTTGATCGTGATGTAGTTCTCGTCATTGTTGCATGCAACACTGCTTCTGCTGAAGCAGTACGAATACTCCAGGACACGATGCTTGTAGGGCAATACAAAGACCGGAGAATACTTGGGGTGATTATTCCAACCATCGAAGAGCTCATCGAGCGGCATGTGCACAACGCGCTCCTCATCGGGACGATGCGGACCATTAGCTCAAAAAAGTATGAGTACGAGATAGACCAGCTCTCACACAAAATTGCACTGAGTAGTGAAGCAACCCCACACCTCGTCCCGTACATCGAAACAGGTGATATGGACGGAGCAAGGGAAAAGGTGAAAAGTGTCATCGACAGCAAAATGGGGGAGATTGATACGGTCATCCTTGGGTGTACGCACTATACCGTCCTCAAGGACTTTATCCGCGATTCCTACAAAAATTTAAATGTCATTTCTCAGGATGAAATAATTCCCAAAAAATTACGTTTGTATTTGGATAAGCATACTGAACTTGAATCGCTCCTCGGACGGAGGGGGACGATAGAAATAGTTCTTTCAAAAGAAACTCCGCAGTACGAAAAAATAAAACGTGACCTCTTTAATGTATAGGGAATGCGCCACTTCTAAATACTATAAGCGTCGCACAATATATCTTTTACGACATATACTGTGGGGGCGTAGTCCCCTGTATAGCGATTCTGCGGAGTGGCTTCATTGTGGTATATGTACCTTTGTTCACGTTTAGTCTGAATCTTTTTCTTTCTTTATTCCTGGGAAATTCTTCTACAGTAAGAAAGTATTCCCTCTAGGTTCGAATATGCGTTTTTCGCGATTTCACTAAAATTCGATTTTTGTCGTTTTTTCGGAAATTGGCACTTCCCTCCTTAAAGCTCATTTTTTAGAGGTGTAGGCTCGTGAGGGCTAGATGGTGTTTTGAGTGTACTGAGCACCATCCCATCGCATGAGGTTCTGAGGGTCTTCGTTGATCATGAGGTCATGCATGCCACTCGTGACACCTGATTGCACTTCGATGTCTTTGAGTGTGTATGCGAATGATGTTGGTCTAAATTCTTTGTTTGCATTTTGTAAAAAAATTGCAGTAAGGCAACCACCACTACCACAGGTTCGTGGAGATTCGATTGTAGCGATGATGTCGGTTGTGTCATCAAGGTTGATTGCAACAGGCTTGATGGAAATGTGTGCGTCTTCAGGTATTGGAGTTCCTCCTACGACTGCATTGAAATGAGTACGGACAGCATCGCGTGTACGTTCAGAATCGACCCCAGCGAGCATGAGCGACGCATGCTGGATGTAAATCTTAATTTGATCTGCGACCTGTGTGCCGAGAACATATATTACGAGCATGAGGATGATTGCAATGATAAGTCGTTTCATACGAATTATGTATTAAGGGTTACTTTGGAAGATACACCATTGGGTCGATGTACGCATCGGTTGCAGCAACTGGCGTAGTCGCAGCACCACAGCTCGTTACCGCTTTAATCTCATTGAATTTACGTACAGAGACTCCTGCCTTTGCGTACACCGTAAAGTGTAAGTGTGGGCCAGTTGAGTATCCAGAGTTTCCTGAGTAGCCAATAATCTCACCCGTCTTTACCTGTTGTCCTGGTGTGACGCTCTGTACACTCTGGTGCGCGTACAGCGTTGAAAGTCCGTTTGAGTGGTCTATGAGAGTCCACTTACCCCATGAGTAACATCCAGCAACAAGGTCGGTATTACCTGTAGCGCGTACTGTTCCAGCGAGCGGTGCATAAATCTTTGTTCCCAACGGAACGCCAAAGTCGACTCCTGGATGGTATGCGCGTCCACCGTAGACTGATGCATTTTGTTTTGCGAATTCAGTTCCACCAAAGAGCTGTGTGATGATGACGTTTTCTACAGGCCAATTAAATACTGGTGTTCCTTTAGGTGGAATGGTATTTGGGTCAAGGATAAACTGAAGCTTCGATTCGAAGTCACGAAGCTCTTTAAGGATTAATGCACGTGCTGCTTCCCTGTCCTTAAGCAATTTTTGATACTCCGCTTCCTCGTTCTTTGTAGCGTTGAGGAGCTTTGATTTTGCTGATTTGTTGTCGGCGAGTACTTCGTTTTGGTCACTGTATTGGTCTCGCAAATCGATGAGGTCTGCGCGCTTTGAGGTGTTGAGTTCGTACTTTTCATCGAGTAGTTTTTTGCGTGATGTAAGACTACTTACTTCATTTTGAATGACTCCACGGATATGTTCAAGTTCATCAATTTTGCCCCAGAATTCTGAGAGGTTGTCATACTCAAGGAGTGCTTCAATGAGCGAGCTATCATCCATACCACTGAGGGTTCGCAAGGTCTCACTAATAGCGAGTTTGTTAAGGTTGATGTCTTCTCTAGTGTTACCAATTTCTATCGTGAGCTTATTGATTTCGAGATCAGTAGCACCGATTTTGTTTTGTGTGTAGCTAATGTCTGCCTGCACCTTTTTGCGCTCGAGTTCGAGTTGATTGATTGCTTTTTGCAACGAGTTTTTCTGACCACCGACTTTCTTGAGTTCGTTTTTGTACTCTGCAATTTCCTTTTCAATGTCACTGAGACGCGAGTTTCGTTCATTGATTTGATTCTTCAGGTCATCAATTTCCGATGCCTCGATTGTGTGGGTGCCACCAACAAAAATGCCTGCAAAAAGAAGGACAGTAAGTAATGCAAAAAGAATACTATAGAGCGGTATTGTTTGGCGAAATTTCATGGTAGTCCATCCCACAGAATGACTACACAAGTAGTCTAGTGGGTACTTAAAATTGTATCACACGCAGTCTTGATCCTTTTGTATGCTTCTCCAGAACCAATAATAGAAAGTACGGTAAATGGGTCAGGGGAACGTTCCATTCCAGTGAGCGAGACGCGAAGTGGCCAGAGTACTTCCCCCTTACCAATTTCCACTGCGTAGTCCCAGATGCGGTCTTTGATTGCTTCGTGAGATGCCTCTTCTGGGATTGTTGCGATAATTTCAGCGAGTTTTTGAAGTCGTGAAAGAGATTCTCGTGGGGAAGCGTCATTCTTCCACTTCACCATGTTCGGGTCGATATGTGGCGCAGAAAAAGCAAAGTCATACTCCCCTTTCAGTGCTTCTTCCCCTGCCTCTTCGGCAACAGAAATGCGTTCGCGTATGGTTGGAAGAAGTTTTCTAAGGCGTGCTTCGCTGTATTGAGGAAGCTTTGAGATGTGGTCAAACACACGTGGATAGATGTATTCAAGGAAGTCTTCATCACTGTATGCCTTAAGGTGTTCTTTGGTAAACCATTTGAGTTTTTCAATATCAAAGACCGCACCTCCCTTTTGGATACCATTAAGGTCAAACACGCGTGTGAGTTCCTCAAGGGTAAAGAGTTCTTGGTCGGTACCACTATTCCATCCGAGGAGTGAAAGGTAGTTTACGATTGCTTCTTTAGTGAAGCCTTGTCGCTCGTACTCTTTGAGCATTACCGCACCATGTCGCTTTGATAGCTTTGAGCGGTCAGGAGCAAGAATAAGTGGAAGGTGTGCGTATATTGGACGCTCCGCTCCGATTGCTTCCTGAATGAGGATTTGTCGCGGTGTGTTAGAGATATGGTCATCTCCGCGGATAACGTGGGTGACGCCCATCTCGTGGTCGTCTACCACAACGGTGAAGTGATAGAGTGCATCATCAAGAGAACGAGCAATGACAAAGTCACCAAGCTCAGTGGTGTCGAATGTAATTTCTCCGCGAATTTCGTCGGTAAAGGTGAGTGTGGTGTTTGGATTCTTGAGTCGGACCACTTCAACGAATTCCCCAGGGGTATTTTTGCTCTCTTCCCTACTCACATACGCCTTCCCCTGAGCAACGATTTTTTCGAGGTATCCTCGATAAATACTCGCTCGTTCAGACTGACGATAGAATGCATCCCAGCTCAGACCGAGCCATTCGAGTCCTTCGATAATCTCGTCTTCAAATTCTTTTTTGCTTCGTTCTTTGTCGGTGTCTTCAGTACGAAGAATGAATGTCCCACCATGCTTCTTTGCAAAGAGGTAGTTAAAAAGAGCGGTACGTGCGGTACCGATATGGAGATGCCCGGTTGGGCTAGGTGCCATTCGAGTTACTACTGGTTTAGAAAAAATTGACATAATTCGATTTAATGTGTTTCTGCAGTGCCGATAAGAAGCCTTCCGATTTGTTCTGCTGCGTCGCGTCTCCCAAAGGCACGGGCTCCATTGGCCATACTTGTATAGAGATCGTTGTTTTGCATAATACGGTCAATTTCAGCTCTGAGCAAGCTGTCGGTTAGATTTGATTCCTCCATGACTGAAGTAGCCCCTGCACGTGCGTATGCGTACGCATTTGTGCGCTGGTCGTGGCTTATATCCTCTGGGATAGGGATTAGAATCGATGGTTTACCATGGAGCGCTATTTCGTATATAGAATTGCTTCCTGCTCGAGAAATGACGATGTGTGCAAGGTGGTATGCATTGTTGAGGAGTGCTCCGTCGAGGAATGGCACAGCGTGATAGTGCTGTCTTCGTTCTTCGTCAGGGATGAAATTTTCTGCAGAAAGTTTACAGAGTTCGAAGTTCTTCTTCCCTGTCTGGTGAATGATAGTGAAATCGGCAAGAAGCTCATCAAGTGAATCGAGTATGAGTGAGTTGATTCGTTCAGCACCCTGTGAGCCACCAATGACAAGGATAATAGGACGCTCGGGGTCTACACCAAGCTTCTCGATTGCGTCGGATGTAGGAGCGCCAAGAAGTGTGCTTCGTACAGGGATACCAAATTTGTGAACTTGTGCATTTGTCGATGGTGGCACATTTACTTCGTCGTACGAAACGATGATGTCTCGAGCAAATTTACTCGCGAGTGTATTAGCCTTTCCCATGACTGCGTCTGACTCATGCACAATGATAGGGATACGGAGGAATGCTCCCGCGAGCACAATAGGCACACTCGTGTATCCCCCCTTGCTCATGATGACGTCAGGGTAAATGACGTAGAGTTTTAGAATTGCTCCAATAACACCAAAAAAAGTTTTGAAAGCATCAATGAAATTGAGTATTGATTTGTAGCGTCGTTGCTTCCCTGCTTGAATACGGAGGAAAGAAATGTTCTCTGAAGCGAGCGCTTCGCTGTCATAGACATCGGGACCTGCGTAGTACAGGTACGGTTGCTCAGGTGTTTTGTTGAGTGCCTCAGCAATACTGATGAGCGGATAAAAATGACCCCCCGTTCCACCGCCAACGAGAAGTACTCTAAGATTTTTTGAGCCAGTATTCATAGGATACGTAGGTATTGTATCACGCGTTAAAGCGCAGTTGCCTTTTGGTACTTGGATACGTTGATTACGATACCCACTGCAGCAAGGGTGACGAGGAGTGCAGTACCACCATGACTAATGAATGGAAGCGGGAGTCCGGAGAGTGGCGCAATAGCGAGCATCGCAGCGATGTTGAGAAATACTTGCGACATGATGAGTGTGATAATCCCTACCACGAGGAGCATACCAAAAAGGTCTGGGGCGTGGGTGGCTATCTTGTATCCGCGGGCAGCAAATGCCGAGAAAATAAGAATGAGTACGAGACTTCCAAGGAAGCCAAACTCTTCTGCATAGACAGCGAAGATAGAGTCACCGATTGGCTCTGGAAGGTATTCAAACTTCTGGATACTCTGCCCGAAACCTCTTCCTAAAAAGCCACCCGAACCAACCGCAATGAGGGATTGTTTAATTTGGTACCCAGAGCCCTGTGGGTCGAGCGCGGGGTTAATGAAGGTCATGATTCTGTCCATGATGTACTGTCTTGAAAACGCCAAGATAACAATGAGTACGACACCAGCACAGAGCATGAGCGCAACGTCACGAACTCTCCCACCTGCAGTAATGAACATAGCGAGTGCAGCCGCAACCATCATGAGGTATGTGTCGGTATCTGGCTGGAGGAGAAGTGGAATACCAACTCCTGCAACAATGAGCATGAACGGGAGTGTTCCTTTTGTGAAAATCTTAATTTGGTTCTTCATCCCCGAAAGCCATGTTGCCATGTAGATAGTGAAGCCAATCTTCAAGAGCTCAGCGGGTTGCATTGAAAACGAGCCAAGGTGAATCCATCTCGTTGCACCACCGTGTGCGAGTCCAAGACCAGGCACAAAAACGCAAAGGGTGAGGACAATACTGAAAACGAAAATATAAAATGCGTATTGTCGCCACCAACGGTAATGAAGTGTGCTCGTAAGAAAGAAAGCGATACCTCCGCCCACAATACCAAAGAGTACTTGATTAAGTGCAACCGATGAAAAGCTTGCTCCATTTCGCGCGAGAAGACCAAGTGATGCTGACGAAAAGATAAGGAACCCTAACGCAACGAGGGTAATCGTAAGAATGAGGAGTGATCTGTCGAGGGAGTGTTGCATAGGTGTTTAGAGTGCAATCGCGAGGAGTGTCCCGATAATTGCAAACACAAAACCAAGAATCCAGTATCGCATAGTGACTTTCTCAGCCGGCCATCCGAGTGCTTCGAAGTGGTGATGGAGTGGTGCAATGAGGAAAATTTTCTTGCCGAGTATCTTCTTTGAGAGAAGCTGGAGAACGTCTGAAGCTACCGTGAGAACGAGGAGTATTCCAATAATAGGGAAAATACTTACTCCTTCTCCCCCACCAAGTGAGTCGGTCATAAACGCAACAATGGTGATTGCCATTGTGAGTGCCATGATACCTGTCTCAGTCATGTAGAAACGTGCTGGAGGCACGTTGAACCAAAGGAATGCGAGGAGTCCTCCAACGACCGTAGCACAGAATGCTGCGAGGTCGATTTGGTTTTGGTAGACCGCAATACCGGTGTACGCAGTAAAAATAAACATGAGCGTTCCACCTGAAAGTCCGTCGATACCGTCGATGACACTACTTGCATAAATAGCGATGGCAACGAGAACGAAGAATGGAATAAAAAAGATACCGAGATTGAGATCGCCCTGACCAAAGAGTCCAATACTGCTCACGCCGAGTTTTTCATAGAACCACCATGCAGAGAAAACAGCGGTAACACCTACGACGAGGAGACGTTGTGAGAGTGGTAGTCCTCCTGCAAAGTGCTTCCCTGTTCCTCGTACAACAAGAAGGTCATCAATGAATCCGACAGATGCACCGATGAGAAGTGCAAAGAGTGGAAGCCATGTTTGTGAACGGCTGAGGAAATCGAGTGTCCCGAGAACGCTTCCTTCGAAAATAAATTGTAGTGCCCAGAGAAGGATTATGGTAATGACGACGCTCGCCCAAATCACGATACCGCCCATGCGAGGTGTGTTGGTGTCGCGATGCTTATGGAGTGCGTCAAAGAGCGGGGTTTCGCCGCCTCCGTAGCCAGCTCCCTTCCCTGACTTCTTCTTCCACATTTCAAAGTGGTAGAGATAGTGCGTAATGATAGGAGTAATCAAAATACCCACAATAAAGGCTATGGCTGTAGGTGCGAGGACTTTGATGATAGTGGTTTCCATACTGATTATTCGTCTGCTTTCGCTATGTATAATTTAGCACGATCGAGAAGTTCGAGTGTGTCGGTAAAACGCTCATCTTGTGATGAACCAAGAACCACAACGATGATAGGTCTGTTGAGTCCTACATTCGCTGCGACCACGAGATTACCCCCTGAGAGCTCCGTGTACCCCGTCTTTGATGCGATGAGTCCATCGATAGAGTCCACTACTTCGTTTGTGTTCTTTGCGGTGTGATACGCCCCTTCTTTGTTTCCGATTGTTGCGATATCAAGGTTTGTGAGCGCTACGGCGTCGGTGACGTTGGTAATGATGTACTCCATGAGAAGTGCTACATCGCGTGCGCTTCCGTACGCACCAGCTTCAGTCGGTGAAAGGTCGAGTCCGGTACTATTTGCGAAGCGTGTTTTGGTTAGTCCAAGTTCTTGCGCCTTTAGGTTCATTGCTCGAATGAAAACAGCTTCAGGGTCCGCATCTTCTCCGACTACGCGTCCTGCTTCACGACTGAGTGCTGACGCCCCGTCATTTGAAGATGAAATGAGCGTGATATCAGAAAGGTCTTGCATGGTGAATGTTTCTCCGTCTGCGAATCCGCTATCCCCTTCTACCCGGAGCGCATTTGGAGTAATAGCAACGGTATCGCGCGGGTCGAGAAGTTCGTATGAAACAAGCGCGGTCATGAGCTTCGTAATGGAAGCGAGTGGACGTGTGTCATCGGCGTTTTTGTTAAAGAGAACACGTTGCCCTTGCACGTCCCAAACAATCGCACTTTTTGCTCGCAGGGTGACGTCGTCAAATACCGCAGAGAGTGACTCAGCTTTTTCTGCGTGTGATGCGAGCGCTGTCTCAACGGTGACATTGTCCTTCTCAAGTTTGGTCATTGATTTGGTTGCACCGATGTAGGTCACGCTGAAGACACACACAAGGAGACCAAGGGCAACTGAAAGTTGTGGCATCACCGGTACAGTTGAAGTGTGAGGGTGCATACTTTTTTCTTCCTCGTACGCAATATTCTCTTCAATGTAGAGTTCTGCATTTTCTGGTTCTATTTCAGGCATACTCGTTATGAGGTGAGTGGATTAGCACCTTCGGCAGCTTCTGCTTCTTGTTGCTTCTCAAATATGTCGAGTGCATTCATGATATCGGCAAACTCGGGGAGCGCTTCGCGTTTCGCCACGCCGAGATGATTGAGAAGTGATGGAGTGACTGCGTACACGAATGAGCGTGTGTCAGTCGGATGTGGTCGACGTTCGACGAGACCACGTATGAGGAGGTTACGAATGATAAAGGTTGAGTTCACTCCACGAATACGATCTACTTCGATACGTGATATCGGACCACGGTACAAAATGATTGCAAGCGTCTCTGCACCTGCCTTTCCTATATCGCCTCGGATTTCATCCTTACGTACTTGTTCAATAAGTTCATTCACCTCAGGTGCAGTAACGAGTTGCACGACAGTGTCGGTTTCTGTAAGTCGGATACCTCGCGGTAGGAGCGATACCGATAGCTGTGCGAGCGCGCCATCAATTTCTGATTCTGACACAGAAAAAATCTCAACGAGCGCAGATTTCTTAATTGGCTCTGTTTTATAAAACAAAAGCGCCTCGATCTTCATTTCGAGATTCATAGGGCTATTATAGCAATAAAAGCCTCATTTTTACGAGTATATTTGTACCCAAGTGGCTCATTATGGAGGAATAGCCTAAAACCTAGTGATACCGAGGTACTGCGCTTCCTTCGCGTTCAATTTCAATCTCATGGAAGTGTGCGTGCTGACGTACGAGGACACTACCCTGCTTCACCATCTCGAGGACTGCGAGGAAACCAACGATAATAGTCGAACGTTCCCGTGAATCGCCGTGAAAGTCAGTAAATTTGAATGAGAGCTGTCTTTCGATACGCTCCTTGAGTCGGTCAATCATTGTTTCGAGTGAGACCACCGTCTTCACCTGCACCTTTGGCTTTTCTACCTTCTTTGGCAAGTTCCTGAGTACGTCAGACATAGCGAGTCTGAGTGTATCTACATTGGTGAGTGAATCTGTAATGAAAAGTGGGTTTTTGTCAGGGATGAAGGTTCGTTCATGTGATACGTTCTTGCCGAAGATACTCTCAATCGTTTTCCCTGCGTTTCTAAATATTTGGTAGTGCTGGAGTCGTCGTTCGAGGGATTCGAGTGTTTCTTCTTCTTGTTCAGTGAGTTCGAGTATTGGGAGGAGTGACTTAGACTTGAGGAGAAGAAGTGTTGAAGCGAGTACGATAAAATCCGCCATCTCACGGAGTGGGTTCTTTTCAAATTGGGCAACATACGCCATGTAGTCATCGGTTACCGAAGCAAGCGAAATGTCGTTGATGAGGAGCTTTCTCTTTTCGATGAGATCAATGAGCAAATCTAAAGGACCCGAATAGACATCGGTTTGTATTTTGAATGCAGTACTCGTCAAAGGAGTACCCACTTCGAGTTCTTGAGGATGCTCTACGTCCACAGATATATTTTACCACGCTCCTACTCCCCTGTTTTTTGGGTATCCACTTCGCTATTTCTTTATGAAGCCTTCGACTGCACGTAAAGCCTCAATAGGGACCATGTATACCACCGTGTTGCTTTGGTCTGACGACATATCATTTATCGATTGGAGGGTACGCAAGTGGAGTGCGCCGGGAGTAGCTGAAAGCATTTCAGCAGCTTTTGCAATATTTTGAGATGCTGCGAGTTCCCCTTCTGAGTTGATGATGACTGCTCGCTTTTCTCGCTCTGCTTCTGCTTGCTTACCGATAGTGCGTTCCATGTCTGCAGGGAGGCTCACATCTTTGAGTTCCACATTTTGAACCATGAGTCCCCACGCATCTGTTTCTTTATCAACAATTTCTCGGATTCGTTCAGCAATTTTATCTCGACTTGAAAGGAGTTCATCGAGCGTTACTTCTCCAACAATATTTCGCATGGTTGTTTGAGCGTACTGAGATATCGCGTAACGAAAATCTTCAACTTCAATGATTGCTTTTTCTGCATCAGAAACCTTGTAGTAAATCACCGCGTTTACTTTTACGGTCACGTTATCTCTTGTAATAGCGTTTTGGTCAGGTACATCAACAGCTTTAGTTCGGATATCAACTTTTTGATAACCCTGAATGATTGGCCACACGAGTCTCCAACCTGGCTCCATGATGGAAGTGAATTTTCCAAAAGTGAATTTCACTCCCCTTTGGTACTGGTTTACCTGACGAATACTGATAAGTACGATGAATAGAACTACAAACAAAAATATATAAAGCATGGTAAGGGATATTACCCAGTAATATTCCAATTATATCATAATTGGAATATTTACCTGAAACTTAGAAACTTTCTGCGATTTTCACGAGGAGGCGGGTTGGTTCGCCTGTCGCACCCTTTGCGAGCTTGTCGCTTCCATTTGCAGTCATACGTGGTGCCATGTCGATATGTACCCACTTCATCTTCTTCACGAAGTGAGCGAGGAACATACCTCCATTAATCGTCCCACCGTACTTTGAGTCACCTGCAGGTACGTTTGAGATATCTGCATTCACGCCCTTGATGTACTGCTTGTATTCGTCCCAGAGTGGAAGCGGGAATGTGTAATCACCAGACTCTTCTCCGAGCTCTCGCATGAGGTCTTCGGTCTTGCGGTCCTTCGTCATAATGACGTGTGCGTGAGTCCCGAGTGCTGCGAGTGCAGCTCCGGTGAGGGTCGCTACATCGACAACGAGCTTTGGATTGTACTTGTGTGCGTAGTGGAGTGCGTCAGCGAGAATGAGACGTCCTTCAGCATCTGTGTGGAGTACATCCACTGTTGTGCCAGACATCATCGTGAGCACGTCTCCAGGGCGCATCGAGCCATCTCCAATAGCGTTCTCCGCTGCGGGGATGAGTCCAATGACGTTCTTCTTGAGTCCGAGCTTTGCAATAGCGAGAATAGACCCAATGACTGAAGCACCTCCCGACATATCCATGTGCATTTCATACATCGACATCCCCGGCTTCACCTGGAGTCCGCCGGTGTCGAAGGTAACCCCCTTTCCTACAAACACTACAGGTGCATCATCAGCTTTTCCACTTTTCCCTTTCCCAAAGTACTCAATTATGATAAACCGCGGAGCGTCTTTTGCTCCCTGCCCTACACCAAGGAGACCACCCATTCTGAGCTTCTTGATTGCCTTCTCATCGAGTACGGTAACCTTTGCCTTTGTACCCTTGAACAATTTCTTGGTTTGCTCTGCGAGAATTGCAGGGGTCATGTCGCCACCTGGAGTGTTGGCAAGATTGCGACAGGTGTTTGCACTTTCTCCTACGGTCGTTCCTCGTACAATTCCCTCTCGTGCGTCTTTTGTACTACTCGTCACAATGACAATTTCCTTGAGTGATGCTTCTTTCTTCTTGCTCTTGTACACGGTGTATTCGTAGTCAGCGAGGAGAATGTTTTCTACTACCGTACTGAAGAACCATGCTTCACCATATTCAGCACATCGTGGGAAGTGTGCGTATTCGAGGGTGAGTGCTATTTTTTCGAGCTTATGTTTCTTTGCCGTTTGCACGACGTTGCGTACGAGCGTACGGAGTGTGCGCGGGGTGACTTTCTCGAGCTTCCCTGATGGGATTCCGAGTACTTCACTCTTCCCCTCACGGACGATTTTTTCGACACCTTTTTCTACGAGGGAAATAGTTGTGTGCGTTCCTGCGACTTTTTTGTCGATTGATTGAAGTTTAATCTGCATTGTCTGTATTCTTAGTGAGTAAGGTGTCGATGCGATTGATGTCTCGTGGGAAGAGTGTTGCTTCCTTTACGTTCCCTACACCACAGAGCTTTGCTGTGAGACGTTCGAGTCCCATACCAATACCACCATGTGGAGGAATACCGTACTTGAATGCTTGAAGGTAGTATTCAAATTTCTCTGGGTCGAGTCCCTTTTCTGCGATGCGTGACTTGAGTGTTTCGTAATTATGTACACGCTGACCACCTGAACACATTTCAAGTCCACGGAAGAGTAGGTCGAAGCTTCGTGTGTATTCTGGGTTCTCTGGGTCGACATGTGTGTAGAATGAACGCTTCTTTGTTGGGAAGTGGGTAACAAATACGAAGTCAGAGCTGAGGTTCTTATTTGCGTATTCGCAGAGGAAACGCTCGTCTTCTGGTTCGAGGTCAGGTTCCTTTGTCTTGTCGACACCCGTTTCTTTCAAAATAAGTTCTTGTGCTTCTCTAAGGGTGAAGATTGGGTATGTCTCAGGTGCGAGTGGTACGGGCATATTGAGGAGTGCAAGTTCGTCTGCACATTCCGTTGCTACGGTCGCGACAATAGCATTCATAAGCTTTGTGACGAGCGCGGTTACATCGGTGTGGTCCTTAATGAATCCCATCTCAAGGTCGAGCATGGTGATTTCACTGAGGTGACGAGTCGTTGCACTTTTTTCTGCACGGAAGGTAGCTCCCGTTGAAAAGACACGTTCAAAGACGCCAACCATCATTTGCTTGTAGAGTTGTGGACTGGTAGCGAGGTACGCTTTGTGTTCATTGAAATACTCTACTTGGAATACCTCCGCCCCTCCCTCCGCGTCACCACCCACGAGCTTCGGCGCTTGGAATTCTACGAAGCCTTCTCCGGTAAGGAATGCGCGGTATGACTTGAGAATAGTGTGCTGTACTTTAAAAATAGCTTGCTCATGCTTTCGCCGTAGCGTGAGTGGTCGGTAGTCGAGGAGTGTGTCGATATTGAGTTCTCCGTCCAAATCAAATGGCAATGCTTCAGCTTCATTTAAGAGTTCGAGTCCGGTGATTTCGAGTTCGATGTCACCGTTTTGAACATTTGGATTAATCATCTTTTCTGGTCGTGCATGCAGTACGCCAGTAACAGAAACAATACACTCTGCGCGGAGCGACTTCGTCGCCTCGAGTAGTTCAGGCTTTCCAAAAATGACTCCTTGTACGATGCCGGTACGGTCACGAAAATCAAAGAAGGCTACCTTCCCCTGATTTCGCGCTACGTTAACTGAACCTTGAATGAGAACTTCTTGTTCGAGATGCTTTTTTAAATCGTTGATGAGAATTCTTTCCATAATGAATGTAGTGGGAAATTAGAAATCACCCACAGAATTAGTTAAATAATTTCTGCAGGGGCGGTTTCTCATTGAGAATTCCGCGGTGCCACCCTACTTTCTCCTGTGATTTGGCTTCGCCAAATCACAGGAGACACTCATTTTGTTTGCATGCCTCGGCAGTTGTCAGCTGCGTCGTTGGTTACTAGTAGAGTACTGCGTACCCGCCTCTCCGTCAAGAAATTAGAGCGAAATACCAACCTTCTCACGAATTTCCTGCATCTTCTTTGATGCGCGTACTCGTGCCTTCTCTGCTCCATCTTTGAGGATGTATGCTACGTTTGCATCGGTAATGCTTGCTCGCTTCTCGCGCATAGGAGAAACAACTGCTTCTATATCAGCAATAAGTGCATCCTTGAGGTTCTTGTACTTCCCTGCGTGTTCTGCGTAGAGTGCATCAAGCGCTTCCTTGCTTCTAAAGAGAGTGTGAATAGCGTATACGTTCTTTGGTAGTTCTCCACTCGAATCAGTCACGATACTCATAACTGCTTTTGTAATTTCATCTGTTGTACCGAAAAGTGGAATGGTGTTTTTGTAACTCTTACTCATCTTCTGTCCGTCAGTCCCCGGTACAACACCAACACCAGCAAGTATCATCTCCTTTGGCATGGTGAAGGTTTCTCCGTATGCGTTATTAAACTTCGTACTCGCTTCCCGCGCGTACTCAATGTGTTGTCGTTGGTCTTCTCCTACAGGTACCGCATCCACGTCATAGAGGAGAATGTCAGACGCCATAAGCATTGGGTAGTTGAAGAGACCTGCGTTTGCTTCGAGTCCTTTCGCTACTTTGTCTTTGTATGCGTGTGCTTGATTGAGGAATGGAACGGTAACGAGACACTCAAAAATCCATGCAAGCTCAGTATGCTCCGGTACGTCTGATTGCTTAAAGAGAATTGCCTCATCGGGGTTCACTCCGACCGCTACGTAGTCCTTTACAACGTCGATGATATTTTGACGAAGTGTCTTTGGGTCACGAAGTGAGGTGAGTGCATGAAGGTCAGCAACCATGATGTGGCTGTCGAAGTCCTTGTATACATCAACAAATGGTTTGAGTGCGCCAAAGTAATTTCCAATATGGAGCGCACCTGAAGGTTGCATCCCTGTAAGTAGTCTTTTTTTCATAGGTATCACAAAATAGTACCAAAATACCAGCCATTTACAAAGGAGTGTTTATCGCAACATCTGTGTCACAAGAGCGACCATTTGTTCTTTCCTTTTCGGGTCACTTTCTGCAATAAGGAGCGTGAGTGCTGTAAGTGCCGATGGGTTGATGTTTTTGGCTCCTTTCACTCCAGTTTTTCTGAGGAACCATATAAACGCAAACGCACCTGAACGCTTATTACCATCGGTAAATGGATGATTTTTTACCATGAAGTAAAGTAAGTGCGCTGCCTTCTCTTCCACTGTCGGATATACAGACTTTCCACCAAATGACTGCATGACATTTCCTACAATACCTTCGAGGTTTCCTTCACGACGCTCGTGAGCAAAAATTTCTGTGGCCTCGCCTTTCTTTTCTAGGTCATGTTTCAGTATTTGAATTGCTTTATAGAGTTCATCACTCACCAAAGTCACTTTCTTTTTACTAACACCCTTAAGTATGAGAGATTCTTTGTCGTATGCATCAAGTGAAACCCACGTGCTCGCAAATTCTTTAATAAGTTCAAGAACAGCCTTTGGGTCGAGAGTTACATGTTCAGGAAGGAGGGCTTGGATGTCACTCACACTCTTCATAAAAGCATCATAGTTTGCCCCAATCCGCTTCCGGTTAAGCGTGTACCCTTTTACGATGTGTTCGCGGAGTGTCCTGGTCGCCCATTGGCGGAACTGCGTAGCAATCTTTGAGTTAACGCGATATCCGACTGAAATAATTACATCAAGATTGTAGTATTCAACATTATACGTTTTTCCATCTGCGGCAGTTGTTGCATTTTTTGCAACAACTGAAGCTCTTGATAGTTCACCTTCACTAAAAATATTTTTTAGGTGTCGAGAAATTACTGATTTATCACGCCCGAAAACTGTAGCGATTTGGTCAAGTGTTGCCCAAACAGTCTCTTTTTCCAAGTCACCACGCAATTCAATAGCACCAGACTTTGCTTGATATATAACAGGCGATTTTACATCATGGAGAGTTTTCTTTTTCATAGGTATCACAAAATAGTACCAAAATACCAGCCGTTTACAAAGCTCCTGTTCTCCCTCTTTGCTTCTTAGGATGTTTGTTGTTACGGTATATAGATATGAATGATCTCGAAGGTATTCTGAATAGAATTAAGAGTATGGAGCATAATGGTGTTCCTGGAGTTGTTTTAATTCAAGGAAATGAACCAGGTCCAGTTTTAGGAATTACTGCCTGTACTCACGGTAATGAACCTTCAGGACTCGCTGTATTTCAATATTTACTAGATGAATTTAAACTTAGACAGAAGCTTTTAAAAGGTTCTGTTTATCTTGTTTTGAATAATATAAAAGCCGCAGAAAATAATTTTAAAGCAAGTACAACTGAAGAGAGGGTTCGCGCGAGGTTTGTTGATGTAAATATGAACCGTCTACCGGATGATTTACTCAAAAACAACAGTCATTCATCATATGAAGTTTTACGTACAAAGGAACTTTTACCAATTTTCCAGGAATTTGAGTTTGGGCTTGATATTCATAGTACAACACAAGATTCAGATCCAATGATCATTAACCTCAATGGCTCACTGCGGACTGATTTAGTACGTGGCTTCCCTATCCAATTAGTTATTTCAAATATAGATACAGTTCAAATCGGAAAGCCCGTTAGTAGTTTTTATGGAGCTACTACTAATCCAGCTTCTGTTCTTGTCATTGAGTCTGGTACGCACGAAAGTCCTCGTTCATTCAAAATTGCTATAGATTCAACTCTCGCCTTGTTGCAAAATCTTAATATGATTGAACCTGTTAAGGAGGTTACTACACATGAACATGTTGAATATTATATTGATGATTCACTAATTTTCCCCAATAAAACATTCACACTGAACAAACCTTTAAAAAATTTTGAATATCTACCCGCACAGACACTCATTGCTTCAGGTGACACAGGCCCCGTGTTTACACCATTTGATTGCCATGTTGTTTTTTGTCCGCAAGGTGTTATTCCGAACAGCTATGATGAGGAGGTTCTCTTTTATTCGCGACCAGTAAAATCATTTTCATTATGAAAGTACTCTTTATCTGCAAATACAATCAGTTTAGGAGCCAAATGGCGGCTGCTTTGTATAATAAATTAACACAATCATCTAACGCTGATTCTGCTGGAACGTATGTGGGTGCGGATGATGCTCCAGATAATGACCTTATCCAAAAATACTTTCGAACTCCTGACTTTTTTGAACTCATGGAAGAGAATGGGATGAGTATCAGAAATAACAGAATGAAGAAACTTACTCCTGAAATGATTGAGGAATTCGATGTTGTAATCTCTATGGCTGAGCACCCCTTTATTCCAGAGTTTCTTAGTGAGAATCAAAAAGTGGTATGGTGGGAAATCGAAAATCCGAAATTTGCGACGCGGGAGATATCAGAAAAAACTCTTGATCAAATCAAAGCTTTGGTCGAAAAATTAATTTCGAGTCTCGGGACAAACTAGAGCCTACTTTATTTCTACCTTTGTATCAGTGTCATTGAGTGCGGAATTTATCTGTTCGTCTGAAAGATTGGCGTGTGAGAGTCGAGGGTCACAGTAGTGTCTTCCTGTTTTAATCTTCCCCTCTTCCATTTCAAGGACTATGACTTGCGGAGTTTTGTACAGTTTCCCCGTCTCTGGGTCAGGATAGCTTTCAATAACCTCAATCATAACGACATCATTCCCTTCGGTAATGTTTCGAATGTCATACTTTCTCCCCTGTATGGGATACACGTCTTCGAGTTTCTTAGGCATGTCACTTTTTACCACAGGGAAAAACGACTCCCCTTTTTGATACATCCACGTCATTGAGTAGTCTGAAGTCATTTTCTCAAGTGCACTAGAAATATCCCCATCAACTTCGTTTTTGAGAATATCAAGAACAATTTGAATATTATTGCTGTATTGCATTATGTGATTATAACAAAAATCCGCTTCAGTTAACCAGCATTTGCATGGAGTGTTTTTCTACGGTACTATCAAATTTAGTTATTGTAGTTCGTTCTGAGCACTGAAAACCCATATTGTGGTCTCGTCAATTTGAAATTGTACGAGATTGGGCCACAATTTTCTTCCAAGTGAAGAAGGGTGACTACTGCGTTAGTGAAAGTCCGGCATCCTCCGTAATCATGGGATAATTGATGTCTGCATACCTTAATGTGGTATGTGTATGAGTCAATAAGTGAATTTATTTTGAAATGTAAATTCTAAAGAGGGTGGTACCACGTGAGTTGATAAAACTCCTCGTCCCTTTACATGTTTATTAAACATGTGCAGTGACGAGGAGTTTTTTTGTTGATTATATTTCAACAAAAAATTCTTCGAATATATTTTGTTCTTTTAAATCTTTTATCCTTGAAAGGGGTGTAGAAATGAATAATTCGTTTACGGGTAGGTTTTGCTTTAAGCCTGAACATAGAGGACATTTTGGTGTTGAACGAGAATGCTTTCTGATGGATGGCAATGTAATTGTTCCACATGCGGTATCGGTTCTTAATCTTTTACCGAAAAATGGGAAATACGGTTATGAGCTTTCTGCTTGTCAATTAGAAATGCGTACAAGTCCAACCTTGCTAAGTAATCTCTACGCTGAGCTTTTTCAAATTGAAAAAACAGCTGCTGAAGCTGCTAGTACTCTCGGACTTAAACTGGAGCATATACCAGTGGCCCCTCAAGAGATGTCTGTAGAAGTGTATCCTGATCCAACAGGTAGATATGCCCGTATTGTGGAAAGACTCCCACAAGAAGTGCTTCTCGCTGCTTGTCGAGTCGCAGCGGTACATTTCCATATTGGTGTAAGAAATACAACCGAAGCAATTATTGTCTATAATCGACTCATTAAGCATTTCTATGAGTTAAAAAATATGGGTGATACTTGCAACGGGCAAAGAATGGCACTGTATCGTCTAATGGCTTCAGACACACTTCCTCAGGCATATACTTCATGGGAAGAATTCCATGAAGCTATGCGTGCAAGAGGGTGTGAAGAAGACCCAAGACAGTGCTGGGATTTGATTCGAATTTCGACACACGGTACAGTTGAAGTTAGAGTATTTGATTCTGTTCCAGACATCAAGAGGATTGTTACATGGGCTCAGGTCATCAACGAAATAGCAGATATAGTTCCTTAAGTATGTAATGCCTCAAACTAAATGACGCGATATTATTCGCGTCATTTTCTTTATGAAATATTAAGTGATATGCTTTTATATATGAAAAGAATACTTGGGTATCAACTGATCAGATTGTCTCTACAAATTTAATCAGATTTACCCATTTTCTCACCTTGCTATTCAAAATAAAAAAACGAAGGTGTGTTGGCACCCTCGTTTTGTTACCTCTTAAAAATTTTTAGTGCTTAAAGCTTGAGAAGGCTCGGACGAATTCCGAACGTTGAACGCAGTTCTTCAGGATTCATGCCGGGGTACTTCTTCTGCTTTTGTATGGCAACAGAAAGTACCCCACGTAAAGCTACTTCTTCCTGAGAAAGAACCTGGATGAGCAAGTCTCGATAAGCGGATGTGTTAATCGACTCCCGCAACACTGTGTAAATATCTACCAATGCCTTTGACTTTAGCCAAATCTCCTCGATAAGTAATCGTACTACTTTCCGAAGAGCATAAGCATGCTTCTTCTTCCCAGGAAGAAGCCCTTCACCAATCAGATCCTCAGCTACACGATAGAGATTCGCCATGTAATGGGCATCGGTTTTATAAAGCCCATGTATTGAAGATTGAAGTTGTTTCGAAAGCATTCTCCATGGATACATAGACATTTCACAGTTCCCATTGAGAGCTGCCTCAACCCTATTCAACCCGATTCCCATATCGTATGCTGAGTATGGGAACAACTCTACAGTTGAAACTCGTGCAACACCATCGATATGGACTATCCTTCCTATTTGAACATACTGAAAAAGTTCTTGTGGGATACTGTCGAAAGTGTGTCCTAGATAGCTTTCAGGAACACACCAAGCCACCACTCCACAACCATGCAAATCTCCTTCCCCAAAACTCCATTCGTGCTGGATCTCTTTTGGATCGTTGAAGAGTCTGATTTGACTCGCACTTATTCCTGCTCGTTCCAAAGCCAAGTCAAAACCAGAATTATAAGTGGTGCTAAACACGAGATTTTTTTTCTGGAGACCAAGCTCGATGAGTACTTCAACGAAGTAAGTTACTGCAGAGTCTTGATTAACATCAAATAGTCCGCTTCCGAGCATATCGAATAAGGAAGTGTAGTTCATGTTTGAACGAGGTGTTTCAAGATTCCCCCCTGTCCCTCCTAAACGTAGACATTTCTGAACAAGAGCATAATTTATTCTCTCCCCCTCTCCCATGAACATGGACTTAAATGGTGTTATTGTAGCATTTGTGAATAGGATTGTAGGGTCATCAATTACCAAAGGAAAGGACTCATATATACAAAACCCTCGTGCCTGATGATAATCAAGGAAACTTTCTTTCAAAGAACTAATCATGACGATTCTCCTTATGTTTGATTACAATGAGCGAAACTATTAATTAATATACGATAGAAAATAATTATAGTCAATAATTAAAAAATGGGGCATTTTTAATGCACTATGTCAGAAAAAGTGGATTGAGGACAACGCATTTCTTTATGATTCAGTGATTTTGGAATGCCATATTTTGCCGGTCCCAATTTTCAATGCCCCTGAAGGATTTACACGCCATGCTGCACCTTCTCCAATCGCTATAAAAGGATTTTGGTTAGCATCTTGGCTATCTCCCCAGAGTACTTCCGCTTGTGCTGATGAATTCTGATCTGCATGTACAAGTATACAGCTGGAAACGAAACCCCATCCTCTTCGCAGTTCCATAGAGTTCTCATCCTCATGAACATACCATGCTGATAAAGCTTGTGCCCCTGCACTCATTCCTACAAGATGCGCTCCGCGACTTAATGCGTGACGGAGTGGCTGAACAAGCCTCCATTTCTCAAAGAGATTTAACAATAATTCGGTTGTACCTCCTCCTAGATATATAATTGATGCAGAATTTATGGAAGAGAGTGCGAACTCAGGACCATCTTTCTCTGTTGGAGCAATAACCTTTAGGTTGGACTTAAAAACCGACTCAATCGTATTAATATACTCTCGATTATCCCCTGCTGCTGTGCCAAAAAAAACAAGTGTCTTGTCCGCAGGAGTAATTTCTATTAACTCATTATCAATTTTTGCAGTTTCACCTTTTCCAATTTCGCCACCGCCGATTAAATAGATTGAGCCTTTCATATTGACATTGATATTAAAGGATTCTGATGATTAATTAGTCGTATACTTGATTGATATACACCACTCATAATCTTAACAGGTATGTTGTGTGTGTCTATGTTTGATTTTAAATTATCTACATTAACTTTTCCGAGCATAAAGTTTACAAATTCTAAAATCACACGTTCTTTTGCATTTTCAACATTCAGTCGACTTACACACTCCTTCTCCTCGAGGTCCTTGGCTGATACTTTATAAAAAGCTTCTCCAGATCCGAACATTTCTCTATTACGAAAGACGTAAATATCAAAATGATTATTACCGCCAGCTCCATACTCAGTTGAATTGTCAACATCATGAGAACCTTTTGACTGGTAGTTATGGATTTGAATGCATTGGAATGGTCCTTGTTGAATAATGAACTGCTGATGCTTAACGCGACCGTTTCCTTTATATCGGTCTGCATTAGGTATTGCCCATGAACGTCGGGAAAAACTACTATGAAGTAGATTTATAGAAATATTACAAATATTCTCGTTTCCCTTTAAAAGTCTGATGATATTGAAGGAGTCAATTTCACCATATGTTTTAACCTTTTCTCTGTACTCCTTCTCCGAAAGTGGTATTGATTCATACTCGTGACCAAAATATTTTTGATAATCATTTTCATTCAGATCAATACTAAGGCCACTTGGCAATAATGGGGACGAAAGAATTTCTAGGTGGTCTGGTCGTTTTTTGTCGACGAGTCCAGCTTCATATAATTGCCACACCATATCAAATATATGGTAGCCACTATGAGAAACTTTTCCATAACCATCAAAGTGTCGATGAGATTCTTGGGAAAGGACCTCTTTGGGGAACATCCACGTTCCATCTGCGTGCATGGCTTGAATTGAAGTGACTGGCATATTAAACCGATCTCTTACTTCTGCAATTAATTTTTTCGCCATCTCAAATCCATATTCGTATCTCCTTTGTGCACTAATTGAAAAGGCAGTTGGTCGAATGAGTTGTTGCTGATTGTATAACTCTAACAAATCCTCGTAATCCTTTATTAGGGCCTGTGCTTGTGAGGATTCTGTACAAATAGATTTTCTCACAGAGATAGGTTTATCCATAAGAATATGCAGGCCACGCTTTAATGCCCATTCTGCATACACCTTGTGTGCGGTTGGCTCTGTAGAAATCACCACGCCATGTATATTTAAATCTTTAACAAGAGTATCAAGTGTGATTATACAATTATCTGGCAACCCCTCTGCTGCGTCAAATGGATCAAAATATAATGCCTTTAGGAAGCATTCTTTCTCCTTCAAATACAAATCAACGACTTCTTTTTGTTTCTGCAGGTCCACAGCCCCAACCAAACGTATGGGCATACTTTTAGAAAGCTCCATGAGTATTGGAATATAAATTCTCCGAGCATGGGGTCCTACTCCAATAATAATGATATTTACCGGCTCCATATTGTATATGTGTATGGAAATTGTAACACTTTGCAAATAATCTGAACATATATGACTTATGGTGGTATAATTTATTCACATCATGGAATATGCAAAAGACTGGGAAATAAAGAAAGTAGAAGCTGATAGGGATCTGGAAGCAAAGGTGCTCTTACCTTTATTAGCTACAAACAATATTGCAGCAATTAAGATCTCGAATTTTTTTGATCAAAATGAACTAGATATCATCGTAAAAAACATCAACGAGCATGACATATCATGGTATAAAGATGCTGAGTATAGACAAGGGAGGATTGGAATAAGTGCAACAGAATACCACTCCAAGATAAATGGAAAGGACCTTTATTTCAAGCTTGTTCCAGAATGTGTCCGAGTCAAGGACGAAATGTTTTCTGGTGTATCAGAACCTATTCAGAAAATAATCAAGTTGTTTTCAAAAGACTATGTTGTATCTCTAGCGCACGAACCTAGCATGCATAATGCGGTTTATTTTTCCGGTCTTGTCCGAGCAATGGGGGCAAAAAGTACATTACATTTTGACTACGCACCAAGCCAACTCCCTGGGTGGGAAGTATCTGCATCAGAAGAACAATTTGCTATCGTTCTGTATCTACAGATGCCAAGTGTAGGGGGAGAATTAATTATCTATAATCACCCTTGGATACCTGAGGATAATATTTATAATGAAGATATTTTTGAAAAAGGTCCAAATGGATTTAATCCATCATTCCTACAAAATGAAAGACCTACAAAGATTTTTCCTGAGACTGGCGATTTAATTATTTTCCGCAGTCGAAATTTCCATCAGGTTGAACAAATCAGCCCTGGTGAGACCAGACTAACACTTAATTCGTTTTTGACACTCAAAAACGATTCATTATCAATGTGGAGTTAGTAATTAGAACCATTACTACCAAAGAGCTGAGTGAACAAAAGAGTTGTACTGTTGCATAACCCCCTTAGTGAGAGTACCAACTGAACCACTTCCTACTCGAACACCGTTTATTTTAGTTACAGGCATTATCTCTTTACCTGTTGCGGTGAGGAATATCTCAGATGCCGAATGTAAGGCATCAACTGAAAAATCCTCAGCTACAACTGGAACTGTCAATTTTAGGATATCAAGTAACACACCTCGTGTTATCCCTTCAAGAATATTAGTTTTAGGGGTGAGAAGTCTTCCATTTATGGCAGCAAAAATATTACAACGAGATCCTTCATGCACCATACCATTGGAGTGGTATATCAATTCATCGATATTTTGAGTATTTGATCCGTTCATACTACGAATTGCTTCAATATAATTATTTGTCTTCGCTTGAGGTAGATAGCGTTGAAATTCAACCAAATTCACCTCAACCCCATCTTTATAGTTTTCTGGAGAGCAGTAAATCATAGAGTCAATTGTGATTACAATAGTTGGTGAATCTGTAGGAGTTAGTATAAACGAGGAACCGCCTGAAATCGTTATACGTATTACTTTTTCAGTATTCATTGCTTTATTAGCATCAAGAGTCTTTAATATCCACTCCGAAACTTGTTCTTTTGTCCATGGAATATAAAGTGTTATTGCTTCAGCTGAACGAAAAAGGCGGTCAACATGGCTTTTTAACATAAAAGGCCTATGATGATAAGTAACCAAAAAATCAAATACAGCATATCCTCGTGAATACCCAAGATCACGTGGAGAAATGAGAAGCTCACTTTCCGAAACAAATCTGCCATTTAAAAAATGAGTTTTCTCCATGAATATAATTCTATTACCGCATGGTTTTGCCGGGGAGGAGTGGGAATTCTACGGTGAATGTTGAACCCTTTCCTTCTCCGTCTGAGTGTACGGTGACGTTACCCTTCATTTCGAGAATCATCTTCTTTGCAATGTAGAGACCGAGGCCTGTACCGGTTACGTTTACGCTGTTCGCGTTCTTTGCTCGAACAAATTTTTCAAATACATCCTCTTGTGTTTCCATGTCCATTCCAATTCCAGTGTCTTGAATGGTGATGAGCATTTTCTTAGTCTTTGGGTCGTCGTGAGCGACTACAGTAATAGTTCCCTTTGGAGTGTACTTCATAGAGTTATCAATGAGGTTTGAGAGAATCTGACGTGTCTTCCCGATGTCCGCACTAATAGAACAACTTCCATTACACTCTGAGCGGAATACCATCACGAGCCCCTTCTTGATTGCGACTGGGCGGAGTTCGTCAACGAGTTTTTCGGTAAGTTCACGGAGGTTGAAATCGGTCATTTCATACTTCATGTTCCCTGCTTCAATACGAGATACGTTGAGGTAGTCTTCAATAGAAAGTGCCATAAATCTACTCGACTCAACAATTTTGTTGAGTGCCTCCCCTGCCTTTGCAGGAATCTTTCCGTACGTTCCTTCTTCAAGCATTGATGCGTACCCGCGGATAGCAGTAAGCGGACTACGAAGTTGGTGTGATGCAATAGAAACGAACTCTGACTTCATCTTGTCGAGCACCTTAAGCCGGTCGTTTGCGACTTGGAGATTAGATGCAAGTTCTTCAATTTGTTCACGGAGTTTTACCTCTCGTTTAACACTCTTAATGAGCATGTACCCAAGAATAGATGTCATGAGTGCAGTGAAGCCTGCTGTTATTCTAATATTTTGAATATCAGTATTAAAAAGAATCGAAACAATGAGAAGAATTATTGCGACGATAAGAATCTCAGCTCCAATCGCCCGTATGTTAAATGTTCCGTACTTGATGCTGATATATGCAAGGATACCAATAAAAATTGGCGTAGCCATGAGACCAAGTTGTCCAAGTTCGTAATTTGTGTCAAAGGAACCAAAAATGTTTCCAAATGAAAATGAGAACAAAAACAGTAGAACACCAGTAGAAGCAAGGGCAATCTCTCTTTTATTTTTTTCGATACTTTTCTTGAAGTATGCGCTAATCGAATAAAGTAATATCCAAACTGCAATAACTAGTTCAACGGCATATGCGTATGCAACAAGCGGTCCTTCAACAGCTTCTTTGAGGCAGTTTGTATAATCAAAGCTAGCCAAATTTAATGATGTGTGTGCAAATAAAAAAATAGGAATACATAGTATAAAAATAAGAAGTTCATGCACCCAAGTGAGGGTTCTCTTCTCGATAAAGTAGTACATGAAGTACAATGAGCCTATATATATGAATATTTCAAAATAGATGAGGATAGACCAGAAAAACATTATGTAATCTGGATTTGCCTGCGACCAAAGCATAAGATCCGATAGGCTCCACGCTGTAAATGACATTGCAATAACAGCAATAACCTTTACAAGTTTATTGCTGAAATCTTGTTTCAGTAGGACGGCAATAAAAATGAGAATGAAAAGAGCCGGTAGAATATGCGAATAGTAAACAAAATTCTCTGATACGTTGTCAGAAAAAATCAGCAAAAAAGGTGAAGTGTCCCAAGAACAATATGTAGGATCAATTCTCATACGTAATTTCTATATCAGGTAACCCTGATTCAGTGGTAAGTATTTCGTAATCGTGGGCAATAATCTTAGAATAAAAAATAGCTAGTACTGAAAGAACAGTACAAAAGATAAAAGTGAATCTTATACCTGTGCTAAATTTTTTCCCAAAGTGCATTATTAATATTATAGCATCCCACAATCCTGAAATTATAAAATTAATTCTGCTATCCACAGATATGAATTTTATTTAAATAAAAAAAAGACACTCGTGAGAGTGTCTTTTGATTTGAGAACTAATATTAGAGTTTCATACACATGCAGTTTGCGGTACTTTTCTCAGGCAGAGTGGAACCATAATTGCATGAAGCATGAGGTACCATAGTGGTAAGAAGTATAACGCCCAACTATCTGCCCCTGGACCAACAGCAACTGCTACGACCATAAACCCCCATGCAAAGCTCCACCAAATCCAAGGATCTGGTTTTTCAACTGATGGGTTTTTGTATGTCTCGCGGTACATTGGAAAGAATTGGAATACTGTCGTACCGACAGAAATAAAATTCCCTAATGTGCCGTATCCACGCATCCAAACAATTGCTGCACTTACGTCGAAAAGTGAAAAATATTTATCCCCCTTTTCAAGAGTTTGGTAAACAGGTCTTATGCCATGCATTCTACTTCTAACATGTAGATAGAGAATAATAAGTGTGACACCAAGAACGCCAAGTGAACATGCAAACGGCGCCGCATTAGTTGTCCAGTGACTTCCACGTATGGAGTCGTAGGTGACGAGGTCAACTACTGCTCCAAAAAACCACATACCCCATGAAGCGATATTTGGTCGTGTTTCACCACCTAAAACATGCTTGCCGTACAAGTAATACCCTACGATTTGGCACACTGCAGCTATAAGACAAAATGTCTCCGCACCAGTCCGCGGTAGTAATTCAAGTGCACTGTAGAACGTTTCATCCCAATTTAATATGAGAAACTCAAGTATCCATTCAAACCAAGTTGTTAAAGAACTTTCCATGTGATTCTCCAAAATTTTTGACTGCGATTATTCTACCACAATATCTGATTACGTCAAATTACCTATAATTTAAACTAAAGTGGATTCCTATACTCTGATATTTGAAAACTGCCATGGGTCTTCGTCGTCTTTGAGCATATGCTCCCCTGACATGCTCTGGAGTGGATTCCAGTCTGTGTAGTAGCCAGCTACCTTTCCGAGGTATGGTTTTTGGAGCTCGAGACATTCTTCAAAGTCAATTTCGTCCACCTCGACGAGTCCTTCTTCAGGATGACGGATTGCCCATATTGCTCCAGCAATAAGAGCAGAGGCTACTTGAAGCCCTGTTGCGTTTTGGTGTGGGACAAGCGCACGGGCTTCTTCTATGGTGAGTTGTGAACCATACCAGTATGCATTTTTCTTGTGGCCATAGAGAAGAACGCCGAGTTCGTCCATACCACTCTCAATTTCGCCTGCTTCAAGCACGTGTGTTTCTGCGAGTGGAGTGTAGTTATTTCGTATTACTTCATTGACTGAGGTAATGGTTGCTTCTGTAGGTCGGTATGCATAGTGGCAGGTTGGTCGATATGCCACTTCGTCCCCTTCTTTCACCGTGAAGTAATCAGCAATAGAAATAGCCTCATTGTGTGTCACGAGAAATGCATGGTGTGTCCCTGTCGTTGGTGTCCATGTCTGTACGTGTACGCCGAGTGCTGGGGTGTTTATGTATATACCTGCCTTACACCCATACTCATGCTCCTTTCCGTTTAGTGGAAGTTGCTTCTCGTGTGTTCCCCATCCGAGTTCTGCTGGCTGGAGACTTTCAAAAAGGAAACCATCGACTGACCATGTGTTTACAAAGCATCCAGGCTTCTTATCGACAACAGGCTTTTGAGAATCGCGTTCGGCAATATGGATACCCTTCACTTCAAGCTTTTGCATGAGCTTCGCCCACTCTTCTCGTGTCTTTGGTTTGGTTACTTCGAGTCCGGTATCTTTCGCAAGATTAAGAAGCGCTTCTTTGACGAGCCATGAAACCATACCTGGGTTTGCACCACAGCATGAGACTGCCGTTGTTTTACTTGGACTACTCTTTCTGAGTTCAAGAAGGTTTTCGCGGAGTGCGTAGTTTGAACGTTCTTCAAGTGAGAGATCCTCGTTGTAGTAGAACCCTGGCCATGGGTCTATTGAGGTATCTATAGAAAGACTTCCTGTTTCTTGAGCAAAGCGAATGATGTCCTTCGTTTCAACATCTACAGATACGTTGATGATAAGGGATTGATGCGGGCTACTCTTTACGATGTCTCCAAGGAGTTGCTTGTAGTTTTCTTTAGTGATTGCCTCCTTTATGAATGTTGCGCCGTATTCTTGTGCGATTGCAAGATTGCGGTCGTCTGGACTGAATATAAAAACATTCTTAGTACTTGAAATGAGATGACGATGCACGAGCGGAAGAACCGCCTTACCTATTGAACCGAAACCAATGATGATTATTGGACCTTCGAACTGTGTAGAATATTCTGGTATGTTGCTCATGGTTTCTTTACTGATTAAATATACTCAATGGTAACTCACTTTTTAATAAAAAAGCCTGCCAGACTGTGCAGACGATGCGTTTTGCAGCACAAGCAAACAATATAATGTAACAAAAAAACTATACCAGAATTATGCAAAAAATCAATGCAACTGCCTTAGAATCTTAATGCTTTACACAAAGAAGAGGACGACGATGGGAAGGATGAGCCACCAGAAGAAGTTCTCTGGAGACGCAAAGAGAGACTGAATAGGAGTACCTGGGGTGATGATTTCGGTCACGGGAAGTGCGTGGAAGCTAAAAATCATGATGAGGACAGTCGCCATACCCGAAAGAATGATCTTCTTCCAGAGTCCATGAAAAGCTGGCTCGTAGTCATCTCCAGGGACGTGGCGTCTGAAGAGAAGAATGCCAGTGATAACGAACGCGAGGAAAATAAGAATCTTTGCTACTGCACTGCTCTCCCCTGCTCCCCCTGCGAATTCGTTGTAGTATGGGAACTTGATTGAGATGAGGAGTGCTAAATACAATGAGAAAATAACATTAATGAGTGCATATCTTCCCTTTCCCATTGCATAGAAAAGAAAGACAGAAAATACTGCAATCATAAAAATAGACTCTTTGAGTAACGTCATTATCCCCGCTGTTTCCATATGAGTATTATAGTCTTTTTTGTACTCGATTTTAGTACTGAGTGTGACTAACACACGAGACGTTAAGAAAACCCCCATGACGTAGTCATGGGGGTTTTACTCGCTTGAACGCAGATTTCTAAGTTCGCTACGCTTACTAAGAATCTCCTGTCCTGCCTCATTCGCTTTGACATTAGGGGTAGTCAAAGCATCATTCCGGCTTATCTAAACGTAAAAACACACGAAGGCGTGTTTTATTTTCGTTTAGATACCTTCTCCGCGAAGCTCCTCTACGAGTTTGCGGGCTGTCTTAGAAAGCTTCTGTGGAATGTCGATTGAGATAGTGACATGGAAATCTCCACGAGATGAGCCTACCGGCACACCCTTCCCTTTAATGCGTAAGATTTCTCCATGCTTCACTCCTTCAGGGATTTTAATGTTGACGATACCATCGAGTGTCTCGACTCCGTATGTGCCTCCAAGAAGTGCGTCAGAGAGCTTTACGCGTAGTGTACTTCCGAGAGTACTATCGTTTCGTTGAATGGTTGCATGTCGCTGTACATGAACCTTGATGTAGAGGTCGCCCGGAGTACCTCCCTTGATACCCTCACCTCGTCCAGTCATGCGTATCATTTCACCTGGTTCAATTCCTGCTGGAACTTGGATGTCGATAGTTTCTTCGGTTCGCTTTATACCTACTCCGTTACAATCTGCACACTTCTCCTTAGGTACCTTGCCTGTACCACTACATACAGAACATTCTCGTACGGTAGCAAATTGCCCAAGGATACTCTGGCGTGTCTCGCGGATTTTCCCGTTACCGTTACACGTTGTACAGGTAATCATCTCTGATTGCGCCTTTGCACCTGAACCCTTACAGGTACTACAGGTATTGTTCTTCATGAGGCGAAGCGAACGCTTTGTTCCAAAGATAGACTCTTTGAAGGTGAGTTCGATGTCGACTGAGATGTCGTTACCACGAGCGTTTCGCTGATTTCCTCCGCGTCCTCCTCCACCGAAAATGTCTCCGAAGTTTTCGAAGATGTCATTGATGTCGAACTCAACGCCAGCTCCTCCAAAACCACCTTGGAAGCCTCCCCACTGCGCATTCTGCTGCTGTCCTCCTCCTGCGTATGAACGACCATAGGTGTCGTATTCTGCACGCTTCTTGTCATCACTGAGCGTTGAGTATGCTTCACTGATTTCCTTGAACTTTTCTTCATCACCCGTCTTTTTGTCTGGGTGGTACTTAGATGCTAACTTACGAAAAGCCTTTTTCACCTCATCTTTTGTCGCATTTTTTTCAATGCCGAGAATTTCGTAGTAGTTTTTCATAGTTGGGTTCGGGCTTGGTTAAAAGTCCTTGTATAGTACCTCCTTAGCCTTCGTTTGTCTTGTTTTCGTCTTCCTTCACTTCTGCATCACGCATTCCGCCATTATCTTGTGTTCCTCCTGGCTGGCCTGCAGTCTCACCTGCTGGTTGCTGTTGCATTGCCTCTCCAATCTTTTGCACCTCAGAACTGAGTTCTTGTGTCTTTGTCTTGATTGCTTCAACGTCGTCTTTATCCTTTACTTCGCGAAGTGCCTTTACCTTTTCTTCAACAGAAGTCTTTAGTTCTTCAGAAATTTTATCTTTGTGATCGGTAAGTGACTTTTCTGCAGTGTAGATGAGTTGGTCTGCGAGATTTCGTGTTTCAACTAACTCTTTCTTCTTGAGGTCTTCATCTGCATGAGCCTCTGCATCGTTCTTCATGCGCTCAATATCTTCTGGAGTGAGTCCTGAGTTTGCTTCGATACGAATCTTTTGTTCTTTGCCGGTTGATTTGTCTTTTGCGATTACATTGAGTACACCGTTTGAGTCAACATCAAAGATAACTTCGACTTGTGGCATACCACGTGGAGCTGGTGGGATTCCGTCGAGGATGAATCGTCCAAGTGACTTGTTGTCTGCAGCCATTCCACGTTCTCCTTGAGTGATATGAATCTCTACTGACGTTTGGTTGTCTGCGGCGGTTGAGAATACTTGGTCACGCTTTGTTGGGATGTGTGTGTTCTTCTCAATAAGCTTTGTAGAAACACCTCCCATAGTCTCGATACCGAGTGAAAGTGGGATTACGTCAACGAGTGTGATGTCATGGATGTCTCCTTGGAAAATACCTGCTTGAATAGCAGCTCCAAGTGCTACCACCTCGTCTGGGTTTACTGACTTGTTTGGCTCCTTTCCGAAGAGTTCTTTCACCCGTTCAACGATACGTGGCATACGTGTTTGTCCTCCTACGAGGATAATCTCGTCAATTTCCTCCTTCTTGAGTCCTGACGCTTCGAGTGCTCGCTTGGTGATTTCGATTGAGCGGTCGATGTACTCACTTGCAAGCTCTTCGAGCTTTGCGCGTGTGAGTGTATGCATCATATGCTTTGGACCATTTGCATCTGAAGTAATGAATGGAATGTTGATTTCTGCGTTTCCAGAAGAAGAAAGCTCATGCTTTGCCTTTTCTGCGGCTTCATCGAGTCGTTGAAGCGCGAGTGGGTCGTTGCCGAGATCGATACCTTCTGACTTTTTAAATTCTGCAATAAGGTGGCGTACGATTTGCTGGTCGATGTCGCGCCCTCCCATGTGTGCATCTCCGTCTGTAGATTGCACTTCAATGACTCCGTCACCAACTTCGAGTACAGTCACATCGAATGTTCCTCCTCCGAAGTCGTAGACAACAATTTTCTCTTCATTTTTTTTATTGAAACCGTATGCGAGTGCTGCGGCTGTTGGCTCATTGATGATTCGCTTTACATCGAGACCAGCAATCTTTCCTGCGTCTTGCGTTGCCTTACGCTGTGCGTCGTTGAAATATGCAGGTACAGTAATAACTGCTTCAGTGATTTTTTCACCGAGTTTTGCCTCTGCATCAGCTTTAAGCTTCGAAAGAATCATCGCAGACACTTCCTCAGGTCGATGGTCTTTTTCACCCATATGAATGACCACACCACCGTCTGTTCCCTTTTTGACTTCGTATGGCACGATGCCCTTGTCGCTCTGAACTGCACTTTCATCAAAGTTGTGACCCATGAATCGCTTGATACCGTAGATGGTATTTTTTGGGTTCGTTACAGATTGTCGTTTGGCAATCTGACCAACGAGTCGTTCACCAGTCTTTGAGATAGCAACAACTGACGGAGTTGTTCGGTTGCCTTCAGCATTTTCGATGATGATCGGTTCACCACCTTCAATGATAGCGACTGCTGAGTTTGTTGTTCCTAAATCGATGCCAAGAATTTTTGCCATAATATTGTGATGAATTTAAATGTTAATGTGGTAAATAAAATAAATGCTACTTTGTTCCAACGGCCACTTTTGCATGTCTGATGATGGTGTTATTTCGTTTGAACCCCTTCTGGAATACAACGGTGACGGTATCAACTTCTTCCGGGTCGGTTACTTCTGTACTTGATACTGCTTCATGTTCTTCTGGATTGAAGTGTTCCCCGAGTGGGTCGAGAGTCGTCACGTTGTTGTTTCTGAAGATGGAAAGAAGATTTGTGTGTATCGCCTCTACCCCCTTCCGCCACCGTTCGTCGATTGTTCCCCAGAGCGCTTTGTCTGCCATTGCGGTATCAAAACTATCAACGAGGGAAATAAGTTCCATGAGGATTTTATCGGTCGCTCGTTCCTTATCGCGAGCGAGTTGTTCCTCGAGTCTCCGTTTGCTGTTGAGGAAATCGGCGCGTACTCTCTGGAGGTCATCGAGGTGGGCTTTCTTCTCAGATTCGCAGGCCGATAATTTTTCGCGTAACTTTTTGAGCTTCTCCTTGATGTTCATTTCCTCTCCTTCCGCATCGAGTTCCTCGCTCAGTGTGAGGTCTTCCTCTGCTTCGTAGACTTCGTTTTCGTCATGTACATTGCTGTTTTCTACCATAGTTTGAGCATTATACAGCCACTTTTAGTGTCTGTCAAAGTCAGACCTTTCAGCGCATCGCCCCCTGCATTCGACAAAAATATTCTATCTATGCTACTCTTTCACCAGAGTATTTGCTATGCGTATTTGGTATCCATTTGGGTACCTTTATTTTGTTGTTCTTTGAATGTAAAGGAGAAGGTACATGACTGCGAAAGTTGAAGCACTATTTAGAGAGTATCCATGGGTCAAAGATTTGCACCCATTGATGCCAAAAGCAACTTCAGTGCAGATGTTGGAGCTTGGGCCTGATAATGTACAAGAAACGCAATGTGGACTTATTCATGGAGTAGAACATCCCTATGATAGTTACGGTTTCTTTATTGGGTTTGGAGGCAGAGTGGTTGGTACAGTACATCCTAAAGGTTCTGATTTTAGAAATTGGAAAATTTTTGATCATGCTGTGCGTTTTGTAACCGCTGGTACCCAGGAAGCCGACCCAAAAGACATATCGACCGTTGAGTCTGTTGCTCGGAAATTGCCGTATGAAACCTTGGCCGGAGTGCGGTATGTAGTTGTCGTGCGACTCATGCACAAAAACCTTCAATCAATTCCGATTACCTTCATTAAGGTTTCGGAGCACTTTAAGTTGGTAGATGTGTTGGCGTATCTTGATACTGTGCGTCGTGGAAAAAGTGGTCAAAAAGATCTGTTTGAGAAGTAATATAAAACCCTCTGCGAAGTTTGCAGGGGGTTTGTTTTTGTTTTGAATAGCTTTCGTCTTAAAATCCATTATGAATAGGATTTTAAGACAGGCTCAGAGAATATAGTTGCTCGCGCTCCTTATTTTCTGGCCACATGTCTCCGACTTCAAAGAGATAAGAAAAGAGCCCGAAGGGGGCTCTTTTCTTAAAATTATCGTTTGGTCACGAGTTGCTAAATGCAATCAGAGACTTTGTCTTGATTACATTAAGCACTCTTCGACCTCGTCTCGACCGTTTCTGCATTATGAATAGCAGAAACATGTCTCCGACTTCAAAGCGCGAAAAAAGGCTCCGTAGTGGAGCCTTTTTACTAGCGCTTTGACCATTGTGGGCGGCGTCGTGCTTTTTTGAGACCGAACTTCTTTCGTTCCACTGCACGTGGATCTCGCTTGAGGTATCCTGCTCGTTTGAGAGGAATACGTCGATCTGCCTTCTCCTTCACAAGTGCTCGTGCAATACCGAGTTTGATTGCATCTGATTGTGAACTGAGTCCACCTCCTTGTACCTTTGCACTTACCTCGTAGTGCTCAATACCTGCGTTTTCTGTTTCGAGTACTGAAATAATATTTTTCTGAAGAGTTGATGCGTAGAAATACTCAGCGATTGGCTGGTCGTTCACGATGACGCGAGATTCTTTCGCCTTTGTGATACGAACACGCGCTGTCGCTGTCTTTCGTCGTCCAATGCCTTCTACGTATTGTTTCGTTTCCATATAAAATTAAATAATTATTCAGTTACTTCGAGGTTAAGCATTCGAGGTGAATGTAGCTTGTTCTTTGGAATCATTCCTGCAACAACTCTTCGAACAACCTCTCCGTACCCACGTCGTTCACCAAGGTGTCCAAGTGTTTCAACACGACGACCTCCTGGGTATCCTGAGTAGTTCTGGAACTCTTCAGTTGCACGCTTTTCACTAATATCGAGAAGCTTTGCATTAGTGATTTTCACTACTACAGGCTCAACAACATTCTTAGCGAAATTTGTTGTGTTCTTACCAAGAAGAACTGATGCAGCCTCAGTAGCTACACGACCGAGTCGCTTGTTTGTTGCATCAATGATGTATTCTTTCTTTTCCATATAATTTATACAAGTTCAATATACGCTTCTCGTCGTCCTGCAGGTGTTTCACCAAGCTTAATAATTCGTGTGTAGCCACCGTTTCTTTCTGTGTATCGCTTTGCAACGTCATCAAAAAGCTTCTTAACGAGGTCTGTATGTGGCTCACCGAGGTTACTCATAACAAGACGTCGTGCTGCGATAGTCCCCTCCTTTCCCTTTGTGATTAGTTTTTCTACATACGGACGAAGCTCCTTTGCTTTAGCTTCGGTAGTCTGAATTCGTCCGTGCTCTATGAGAGACAGTGCGAGACCACGAAGGAGCGCCGTTCGCTGGCTTCGAGATCGTCCCAATGTTCTGTTTTGATTGTGGTGTCGCATATTACTCTTTAAATCCTAAGTTCATTCGGCCAAGGATAGTCTCAAGTTCTTCAAGACCCTTTGGACCCATACCTTCGAGGGCTAGAATATCATCTTTCTTCTTACGCACAAGCCCCCCAACGGTTCGGATGTTGGCTGCTTCAAGTGCGTTTTGTGTTCGTGTTGAAAGTTCAATAGTCTCAATTCGAGTCTTAAGAACATCAGCATCGACTACTTCTGCATCGTCGCTTGATGATGCATCACTTCCTTCTGCATCTGCAAACACTGCTGATGCAACTGGCTCTTGGAATCCAATGATAGCCTTGAGCTGGTGAACCATAATCTCGATTGAGTTCTCAAGTGCTGCTCGTGGAGTAAGTGTTCCATCAGTCTCGATGAATACTCGGAGTCGGTTGTAATCTGTTCGGTCACCAACACGCATGTTCTCTACTTCGTAGTTTACACGTCGGATTGGTGTGAAAACTGCATCAAGTGCAATTGTTCCAATATCAACCTTGTCCTTCTGGTGAATTTCTCGAGGTACATATCCAAGACCGTGTTCAACAGTGATTTCAATGTTGAGTGTTGTTCCCTTTTCTGTAATCTCAGCAATCTTTTGCTCAGGGTTAAGAATAGTGATTTGGCTTGGAGCGTCGATACTCGCTGCAGTTACAACTTGTGCACCTGAAGCCTTGAGTGTGAGTGTAAGTGGTGTATCGCTGTGCATGAGCAAACGAACTCGTTTGAGGTTAAGGAGGAGTGTAATGACATCCTCTTTAACACCAGCAAGTGTAGAAAACTCGTGTTGAACTCCATCAATTTTAACCTGTGTGATTGCTGCACCAGGAAGAGATGAAAGAATAATTCTTCGGAGTGAGTTTCCAAGTGTGTGACCGTACCCTGGGTAAAGTCCATCAATCTCAAAAATCCCTGAGAACTGCTCCTCATTGATAACTCGTGGCTTCGATGGTAGTGCTACGTTTGTTTCAAGCATGATACTAAACTTATTTATTAATATTATCGACTGTAATATTCGAAGACTTGCTGTGGGTCGAAAAGAGTTTCAGAAGGCTCATATGTTGGTTCTGCACCCTTACCTCCTTCGAGCTTCTTTGCGTCGAGGGTAAGCCAGTGTGAAGGGGTATGTGCTGCAAGGGTCTCATCGAGAGTCACGAAGAGTGGAGATTGCTTGCTTTGCTCTCGCACTGATATGACATCTCCGATGCTTACTCGGTATGAAGGAATGTTGAGTCGTCGTCCGTTCACAAGGATGTGACCGTGTGACACTACCTGACGTGCAAGACGACGTGTCTTTGCAAATCCGAGTCGGTACACAACGTTATCAAGACGTGATTCGAGTCGTCCGATAAGTTCTGCGATTGGCTGGTGTCCGTGTTCAAGTGACTCGTGTACGTATCGTGAAAGTTGCTTTTCAGAAATACCGTAGCTAAATCGCATCTTCTGCTTCTCGAGAAGTTGCTTCTTGTAATCAGACATCATTCCACCGCGTCGAACCTTCTTGTTTCGTGCAGTACGAGCCTCAGAAAGAGCAAACTTTTGAGTTTGTGTCTTCTCAAAAATCGGAGCTCCGAGTCTTTTTGCTATTTTGTATTTAGGACCTATTATCATATGTATATAATTAGATTCTTCGTGGCTTAGGTGGGCGTGGACCGTTGTGTGGTACTGGTGTTTCGTCAGAAATCTTCGTTACGGTAATTCCTTTACCAGAAAATCCGCGCAATGCAGATTCTCGACCTGCACCTATTCCTCGAATAACTACGTTTGCATCCTTCATACCCATTTGATTTGCCTTGTCCCCAATAATCTCTCCAACCTTTGCAGCTGCAAAAGGTGTGCTCTTACGAGAGCCCTTGAAGCCAAGAGTTCCGCTTGATGCTGAAATAAGAGTGTTACCGTGATTATCACAGAGGGTAACGATAGTGTTATTAAATGTTGCAAGAATGTTGAGCGTGCCGATGGCAACCTTTTTCTTTGGAATACGTGCAAGTGCTCGTGATGTTGAGCTTGCATCGCTTCCCCCTCCTTTTTTGATGATTCGTTTCTTACCCATAGGTCATTCAATAATAAATAATGAGAGAAAAGACTAAGTTTTCTCAAGCTTACGTCGTCCAGATCCCATAGTCTTCTTAACACCTTTAAGCGTTCGAGCGTTAGTCTTCGTTCGCTGTCCTCGTGCTGGAAGTCTCTTTGCGTGACGTGAACCACGATACGCTTGAATATCCTTAAGTCGCTTGATATTGCTACTTACTTCTCGCTTTAATTCACCTTCAATAGTGAATGACTCAACTTTCTCTCGAATTGCATTCTCCTCATCAGTGGTAAGGTCAGTTACCTTCTTACGAGGTTCAATATTAAGTTCTTTGAGTATTGAAATAGCACGAGCATGACCAACACCGTAAACGGCTGTCAAACTGTACTCAAGATGCTTTGCATCTGGGATTGTAATACCTGAAATTCTCATACTTATCCTTGTCGTTGTTTGTTACGAGGCTTCTTCTTATTGATAACATACACATACCCGCGTCGGCGGACAATAGTATCATCGGGACTTATTTTTTTTACTGATGATCGTACTTTCATAATTTAAAGACGTTTAGCGATGCGTGCTTTCCCACCGTAAGGTTCAGGAACTACCGCAACCTTATCCCCCACGAGTACGCGAATTTTAAATTTTCGCATTTTACCCGAAAGGTATGTGACAATAGGCTTGTCTGTGCCATCCAGCAAAACGCGAAAAAGCGCATTAGGGAGCGCCTCCTCTACCGTTCCATAGACGAGATTTTCTTTGTCTGATTTTTCTTGCATCAAACGTCTGTGAGTTTAACAAACTATACCAAGGACGTCAACCCTGGCTTTGTTTACAACATATACAGTACCTTAGTTTTAGCACCTATTGCGTATTAACGCAATGTATAGCTTCCCCACTACTGTGCTTTTTGGTCGAGAACGGTGGTGATTTTGATCTCATCAATGGTCTTTGGGAATGATGTCTTCCAGAAAGGACGAACTTCTGCCTGCGCATGGCTTATCGATGAGTACTTCGAGAAGACATCAGTAGCTTCGGTCTTCTTTTTACCTATAAGTGCTGTTTGTAGCTCTTTTTCGTCGAATTCCCACACTATTTTGGTTGTTCCTTGGAGAGTAAACTCAAGTTCACTATTTTGCCCGATATCTGACTGTGAGGTAGTTGCCCCAGTATATGCAAATGTCAGTGTGAGTGGGTCAAAGAGTGTTACGGGCTCCCCTGCATAGTCAGGGACAGACTTTTCTGCGAGATATGTTGCAAATTCAGGTTCTTTGAACATGGGTACTTGAAGTCGTGCTTCTTCTTTGATTGTTGCGAGAGATTCACCGTATTCTGTTGCTGGAAGTGACGTGTAGGTAAATGTAATGGCGTCATCGTAGAGGACAAATCCTGCAGGACGTTCTGCCTGTACACGTGCGATAAGTTTGTCTCTTAGTTCAATATGGAGTGCCTGTTTTGCGGTATCGAGCTCCTTTTCGTCGATAATGTACTTCTCCCCTTCAAAACCGCCAGTAAATCCAGCTGTTGATTCGGCATAAATTGCATCAAATTGTTCTGAACCTTTGAGTCCAGGAACAGTAAAGCGTGATGGTGGGAGGTTATATTGCTCACCGGTTCCGTCTGCAAAGACATCAGCAACGACAGAGCCAGGAACGAGATTACCCTTCGCGTCTTTGCTCACTGGTGGAACTTCAATTGATTCCTTAATACGGAAAATAAGACCATCTGCTGATTCAAAACGTGTGTTTTTGATGAGCCTTTGGGGTGAGGTGCTTTTTGTGTTGTATACGAAAATTTTACCTTCTGAGCGGAGTGATACCGTCTCTTTTCCTGTTGCTTTAACCTGCTTTTCTCCGGAATCACTTAGCGTGAGTAACTCATACCCGAGTTCGCCTACCTGAGGCTTTGTATATGCGGTAATATCGGCCTGCACAGAAACATCCTTCATTCGAGGGTTAACGATGACCTCTGCTCCTCCGAGCAGTACATTCACAAAAAAACCAATCCCAAAGATAATGAGCGCTGTAATCGTTGTAGCGAATACTCGCTTTCGCTTAACGCTGTTTCCATCGATGACGTCGATACTTGCGAGGTCGGGATCTGCCATTATTGGCTGTTCTGGTTCACGCATTTGCCGAGGAGCAATGTCTTGAGATTTTCGCACAGGGGCAACTCCACGGGGTGCCGTTTTCTCAGTACCGGCTGGTCGGATGTCCTGTAGATTCCATTTTTGTGCCATATGATAAGTATATACTCTTAATCGCCCTTCGCCTCACCTCCCCCATGCAATTTGTGGAAAAAGCCTGCACCAAGTGCTAGGTACACATCCCCGTCTGAACCTTCGGTAATTTGTTCGACGATACTTTGATCAACAAGAATAATTCGTGAGGTACTTGGCTTTACTCGCCGTAATGCTTCTTCAATAATGAACTTGAAAAGCTTCTCGTATGACTGATGTGCGGTAATAATGATGTCTGAAGGCAAGATTCTGTGTTCAAGAATGGTATTGAGGCCTTGAACGACATATTCAACATACATTTCAATGTATTCTTTTAGTTCTGTACTGAGTTTGTCTCCCTCTTCTCCAAAAGAACGCATTCTTGTGAGGATATCGCTCGATGGCTTCCCTGTTTTTTCTGAGACCTCACGCATGAAGCTCGAGCTTCCATTTGGAATGAAAGTGTTTTCAATCAAAAGGTTATTTTCGACAATACCAAATTCGATTGCTTCTCCAGTAACATCGATGATGCATGATGAGTGCATGTTTGGGAAAATGTCTCGCATAACGCAATACATCGCAAGCATGTATGTGTGTGTATGTAGCTCAGTGTTTGGGAATAATTTATCTTGCACTTCATATACTCCCGTAAGAATTTCCTTGGGTACGAGCCCTGCAATATGTGAAAGACTCAAGGTAGTGCCCGTTACATTGAGTGGATTGATGATTCGGTAGTCGTTTACGAGGACATCTACTGTTGCGCGCTCTACTACTTCGAATCCAGCTTCTGAAAGGTGTGATTGACTATCGAGCTGGGTAAACATCTCAGATTCAGCACTTTGTACTAAATCTTCCATTAATTCTGGCGTTATTTTAAAAGGCGTTTCGTTCTCGTAGTGTACATTTCGTGAGATGGTAAATGACCAAGGTGATGTGCAGGTTACGTATAGCTTTGTTATTTTTGCGTGTGGTGCACTCGCTGTGAGTGCTTGGTAGCCTTCTTGAGAAAGCGTAAGTGATGCAGAGAGTAATGCCTCCTTAATACGGCGAACACTCTCGGTTTTTTCGGTACTGCGTTCCGAGACGCGCATGTTGATGCGTCGCGCAAAGAGAAGCTGAGGTAGTTTCTTCTCAGGGTCTGAGACAACAACAGCAACACCAATACTTCCCGAACCGATGTCAATGAGCGCTCCGTATACAGGGCCGGAATTTTTTCCACCAAAATGAAACATTACAACAAGTATACCGCGCTCCGTGCAGTAATAGTGGAGTAATCTACATGTAACTCATTATTCAAGGATAGCTTTAATTCTCCGAAAACCTTACAGGTTCCGTTCAGGTTGTATGATTTTTTTCTGAGCAAATTTGCTTTGAAAACTAATATCAGAAAAAAATCGACAACCTCTTGCGAAATGGGTCCCTTCCCATTTCTCACCTCTTGAATCTTCAAGAGGTGAGCTATTCAAGAACAGCCTTAATCCTCCGAACGCCTCTTGAAGACGATTCTTCTTTTTGAATTTTGAATGTCCCGCTGATGTGTTCAGTTGTCTCTACGTGTGGTCCACCACAAAGTTCTCGTGAATATACGACGCCGTCATTGTCTCGTATGGTGTACACCGTTACTTGGTCTGGGTATCGGTCCCAAAAACTTCCCTCAATTGTTGGGTCTTTTTCTGCTTCTGTCTTTGCAAGTGTGTCGATAGTTACCTTCGCTCCTTTCTTGATTGCGTCATTTACGAACTGCTCTACCTTACGCAAAGTTTCTTCAGGTACTTTCTCTTCGTAGGTAAAATCAAAACGGAGTCGTTCATTAGTAATATTTGAACCTGCTTGGTGTACAGAATCTCCTAGTTCTTTTCGTAGTCCGGCAAGAAGAAGGTGTGTAGCGGTATGGTACGCAACAACTTTTTCAGAGTGATCAGCAAGACCGCCTTTAAATTTTTGCTCTGCTCCTGAACGAGAAAGCTCTCGGTGATTTACCATGAGTGCCTCAAATTCGTTCATTGCCACAGTCATACCGCGCTCTTTAGCAATTTCCACAGTGAGCTCAATTGGAAAACCGTACGTCGTGAAGAGATTGAATGCATTCTCTCCAGTAATAAACTTTGTTGCTGGTGTCTTCTTTGATGTATCGATAACAACTTTCCCCTCACGTTCAGTCACAGGGATGGTCACTTTCAGAGCTACTTTATTGAATTCCTTAAGCCCTTTTTCGAGTGTTTTTCGGAATTGTACTTCTTCGCCATGAATAGAATCGATGATATCTGCTTCATGTTCAGCGATCTTTGTGTAGTGGTCCTTGTAGGTATCTACAACACTCTTTGCGAGAAGACGTAGGTCACCGTGCGGAATTTCAACAATGTCTGCGTACCGCACTGCTCGACGAAGGAGTCGTCTTGTAAAGTATCCCTGTTCTCCGTTACTTGGGTAGATACCTTCAGCAATCATAAACACCGCCCCACGGATGTGGTCGGTAATAACACGGAATGCAACGGTGTGGTCAGAATATTTTTTCCCTGACAACTCCTCTATCTTTGTAATAACGTTTTGGAGTAGGTCGATAGCAAAGACATCTGCATTTCCTACTGATGCTGCAGTGATTCGCTCTAGGCCACCTCCGAAGTCAACGTTTTGCTTCGGAAGTGATTTAAATGAACCATCCTCGGTCTTTATGTATTCAATAAACACAGAGTTCCCGATTTCGAGGAACCGCCCACAATCACAGTTAGGATGACAGTGTGGGCCAAATTTTGTGTCGTGTGGTGTACCAAAGTCATAAAACATTTCTGTATCAGGCCCACCAATCTCTCCAACAGGCATTTTCTCAGGTCTCCCTGCTCGTGACCACCAGTTCTTTGATGAATCATAGAAAAAGATTCGCTCCCCTTCCTGCATTCCTCGCTCACTACCTTCCTTTTCAGAACCCATATGCGCGACACCGTGAGTAATTCCTCTTTCGCTAAAAAGAGTCTTCCAGATTTCTACTGAATCGTCATCACGAGGTACTCCTGCCCCTGCATCTCCAGCAAATGCAGTGACATAGAAGTTTTCTGGATTAAGTTTCACTTCATCCATGAGGAAGCGGTATATCCAAGGGATTTGGTGTTCCTTAAAGTAGTCCCCAAGAGACCAGTTTCCAAGCATTTCAAAGAAAGTAGTGTGTCTGTTGTCGCCAACCTCCTCGATATCTTCAGCACGGAAACACTTCTGAGAGTTTGTGAGACGTGTACCCATGGCGTGATCCTGACCCATAAGGTATGGCACAAGGGGTTGCATACCACTTCCGGTAAAAAGTGTTGTTGGGTCGTTTTCAGGGATAAGTGCAGACGACGGAATAACCGCATGACCGTTTTTCTCCATGAATTCGAGGTATTTTTTTCTGATTTCGTTTCCAGACATAGTTACGTGCTACTATACAAGATATTGAGCCATATTTCTAGCAATACGTGTACGTATATTATATTTTGCGTATGTCAGGAGCAACAGATGAAATCGGTCCTGCTCCAGAGATAATAAGTGACTTTACATTGATATGCTTTTTTAGTGCAGAATTAACCTCGGTTACGCTCAGCTTCTCAATTGCATTTTGAAGCAACATAAACTCATCAACACTCAATCCAGCAATCCTCACTGTATGTGATTCTCGTACTTTCTTAAGGAGAGAGTCCTCGATGAGCGCGTAGCGTGTCTTAAGAATGGATTTAAAACGTTTTAGCTCGTTTGCAGTGATACCTTCCTCGGCAATTTTCTTTACTTCACGCAACGTTGAAGTGATTCCTTTTACAGCATCTTTTGAAGCAAAGAACGTCATGATTCTCCAAAAGCCCTGGTCGTGAAGTGTTATGCCTTCGAGCTGCGCGTAGATTGAATACGTAAGTCCTTCCTTCTCACGCACACTACTCATAAGTCTTCCAGAAAAACCACCGTAGATTCCCAGTACACACATACCAAACATGAGCGGAATGTAGTCATGGTCGTTCATGGTTAATTGAACACTTCCCCCAATGCTGAATTCAATATTTTGTTTGTTGGGAATGTCAGTGAGTACGACTCTTTTGCCTTCAGTTTGTTCAATTTTAAGTTGCTTTGACTCAGTGAGTGTTTTTGAATGAGTGAATTTTCGTAGTTTCTCAACTGCAGATAGTGATGTCTTACAGCACGCTTCACTTCCACCGCAGGTTACAATCCAATCACTTTTCCAGAGTGACGTGTGGTATTTAATAAGATCTTGCTTTGTTACCTTTTTTAAATTTAGAATTACCTCATCAACTCCAAAAATGTAACGAGGATCATCTGAATGCACGAGTGAAGCTACAAAGTTTCGGTAGGATTCAGAACGAGCATCTTCCTTTAATAGGAGTAGATTGTTTCTAAGGTATTCCTTGATTCTCTGTAACTCCGTTGCTTCAAAAAGTGGAGCTTTTATCATTGCTTCAAAAAGCTTTATTGTTGCTCCTAGTTTTGTGTCGAGTGAGCGAAGTGATGCGGTGGTAAGGGTTCCGCTACTTGAGATTTTAATTTCTGAACCTAGTTTACTTAGTGCATCGTGAAATGCTTCACGTGAGAGCTTTCCTGAACCAGAGGTAAGTATCTCCCCATACACAAGTCTAAGCGCTTGTGCGTAGGCGCTCTGTTCAACCGTTTCCTTTGTCGAAAGTGATACGGTTACAAATCGTTCATCTTCGCGGATGATTGAGGTAGAAATGAGAGCTTTTGTTTGTTCTGATTGTATTCGCATATTATTTGGTACCTTTGAAATAGCCAATAGTCGTATTTTCTTCAGTAAAGAGTAGCTGTATCCTTTCTTTAATATCGTGAGCTGTTATTGATGAAAGGATTTTTTCAGAATTGAAGAAATCTTCCCATGAATCAGCGCTGACGTACTCGACAAGCTCACTACATATCCCAAGGCTATTTTCTCGTGAAATGAATTCTGAGGTGAGTGCCTTTGCAATAGTTTTTTGAAGATATGGAGTTATTTCCTTTAGGGTAAGGTCGTGAATAATTGTAGGGAGTAACTTTTGCATGCTCTCGTGATTCATCTTGTCGTTTAGTGTCACAAAGAGTATTGCTAGGTTTTTTTCTCGTGATGGCTCTAGCGATACATTAATATTTGTTGCAAGTCCTTTATCAATGAGTTTTTTGTGGAGGATGCTGTCGTCTCCACTTGCGAGCATTTCAAAAACAATCATGGTTTCAAACCACGCTTTTGAAGGAAATCCTTCGTGTCGAACTCCGTGAGCATAGACTTGGGTTGTCGAAGGTCGCTTAATCGTAACTGAACGAATACCCTCTTGCTTGGGTTCACATATCTCTGCTCTTTTGATTTCAATAGGTGATTGCTTCAGGTTTCCAAAATGCTTTAGTACGGCTTCCTGCATCTCCTGCTCTTTAACATCTCCAACGATAATGAGTACAGCATTGTGTGGAGCGTAGAATTTTTTATAAAATTTTTGGAGTTTGTCCGTGGTGTATGCCTCAATATCTTCGCGGTATCCGATAGTCTCGTGACCATAGGTGTGTGAGCGAAATGCAACTGACATCATTTCAACTGAAAGTGAAAACTGTTCATCTCCTGCATACATATCAAATTCGCTGAGTACATTGGTTCGTTCAGGTAAAAACTCAAGATCAGTCAAGACAACATCTTGCATTCGCTCAGCTTCGATTTGAAGTGCTCTATTAAAATGCTCCTTTGGGTATGAGAAGTAATATGAAGTTCTATCCTTCCATGTATTTGCATTAAGTGTTGCTCCCGTCTCACGTTCGAAGTCCATTGCTGCTGATTCACTTCCCCGTTTCAAATCCTGTTGTGTCGGCTTAAAGAGCATATGTTCAAGCATATGTGCAATTCCGGTTTCTCCCCTATCTTCATCACGTGATCCTACTTTGTATACGATGTCTGTTGTTATGACGCCTGTTTTTGGGCGGTACATATAGAGCACCCGGAGACCACTTTTTGGCAAAATATACTCAGTAAGTGAATTCTTTTTCTTCACCTTAACAAGCTTCATTGGGGCTTTTTTCTGCTCAATATTCGTTGCGCTTCTTTTCGACATTGTGGATGAAATTCTTATATTCAGTAAAAACACTATTGAACTCGGCTAGTATAGCATTTTTCAAATTGCGATTAAGTGCATTGCTTATCTCTTGGTACATCTGTAATCGAGGTTCAAGTTGGCTTCCAAATTCTGCAATAAAACCAGAGTGGTTATCGTAGTACTCCTCAACAATTGAACGCATATTGTGAATTTTGTCACCCGCAACAACAATGAGTGCATTTTCACTGGCGCTCTTTAGCTGTTTGAGGTATTGCTTCTTTTGTTCTGTTATTCCAGCCTTATCGTTGCTCTTGAGTGGGGGTACGCTTATAGAAGAAACAATTTCTCGAACTTTCCCTCCGAAATCATCTTCGATTTCAGCTTCTGTGTAGTCAGTATCTTCAAGAGTGTCATGAAGAAGAGCAGAAACGATAGTATCTTCGTCATTCGTGTAGTCAGACACAATCATAGCAACCGCATAGAGGTGGGTAATATACGGATAAGGAACTTGCCCCTTACGAACCTGATCCTTATGAAGGACTGATGCGGCGCGTATTGCTTGTTCGATTGCGTATGAGTATGCCATGGTCTACTTTTTAAGGGCGTTCCTTCGAACTTCTTCATCACTCATTCTCTGGACACGTTCCATTTCTTTATTTTGAGAAGCAATTTGCGTAACTATACGTGTTTTCTCGTTGAGGATTCTGAGTTGCTCGTCTGTAATGCTTCGAACATCACGTTGCGACTGTTGGATTGTTTCTTGAATCTTTCTCGTTGAGACCTGTAATCGTTCAAGTTCATTCTGTCCATCAGTGACGAGCTTCTTAGCTTTTTCAAGACGCGGTTTCAGTTGTTGTTCGTCACGTTCAAAGCTATCGACTTTTCGTTGTAGTTCTGAGATCCTTCTTTCAATTGTTTGTATGTCGTTTTGGAAATTCATATTACATTAGAGAGTGCACCCTCGCGGAGGAGTATTTCCTGCTTTGACTTTGTACCACCTCTATTATACCCACCAAGAGTACCATTTGAACAGATAACTCGATGACAGGGTACTGAATCATCGAAACTAGCGCTCATAATGCGCGCAACTGCACGTGCTGCCCCTGGATTTCCTGCGCGTATTGCAACTTCCTTGTAACTCATTGTTTTTCCACGTGGAATAGCTTTTACAACGTCTTTAACGCATTCAGTAAATGTCTGTTCAGCCTTTGCCATTTTTGTGAATCTGCTGGAGCTTTTTCCCACATGCTTCTCGATACGGGCAAAATTCACATGCTTCGCCAGACTTCGGAAATGTGTCGCTCTCAAGGCATTCCTTGATCTTGAGGAGTGTTGGCTCAATCCAGTCCATATCTCCTTCACATGGGACGAGTGTCGTTTCGAAGGTGAGTGTATTGTTGAACTCAGGCAAGCTCCCGTCTCCGTTTGCATACACAAAATACCCAACGTCATTTACCTTGAATCCGTTTTGAATAAAGAGCCATTGATAGACCCCAATTTGTCGCTTGTACTGATCTTCCCAAGATGAGTCACTCAACGTTTCGATTGTCCCTTCTTTAGCAGTAGCTTTGTAGTCGACAACAATAAGCTTCCCCTCAGTATCTATCCATACATCATCAATAGCCCCAGAAATAGTAAGTCCGGTTTTTGCATGTACATGTTCTATTCCTTCAAAGTTCTCTCGCCATGTATTGAGCATTTTGTGTTCAAATGGAACAGCATCTATGTGGTACTGCTTCATAAGCGGGTGTGCTTCTTTTTTCTTGCGATATGTATCAAATTCACTCTTAAAGAGCGCATCTACAGCTACGTTTAGTGTAAACGCTGGTCCGCGAGGTCGTGCGGTGCCGAGTTTGTTGTCGATATAAAAGCAACGAGGACACTCTATAAATAAATCAATTTTTGAACGAGAGAGTCGCCACTTTGCGCCTCCGTAATTCCAGTCACTATTTCGATTTGGATTGTACTTTTTCTGGAATGTTGCCATAGTTGTAGAAGTATACCATTCGCCAGAATCAGGGTAAAACAAAAACGAGCACCCAAAGGTGCTCGTTTTTGCTGAGATTGTAATCCCGAGAGACTTGTTAGTTAGCCTTGAATGTAGTTGCAATACCGTCAATGACAGTGTCTTCACCGAGTTTGAAACCAGTGTCGCCATTGTTTGTATAAAATACAACTTGGTATGTGCTATTTGCTACAGTATCGCGCATAAGTTCAACTGTCTTTGGTGCGAGTCCTTCCTCACTGCTGTATCTCGCAGCACCGAGAATGTTACCTGCCTTGTTGTTTGCATAGTCTCGAACAACTACCCAACCTTTCTTTGTTGGGAACTTTGTCTCACCTAGTGAAATTGTCTTCCCTGCTTTTTGATCAGCAACAACAACTGAGCCTTCTCCAATAACATCTGCTGATATAGTTTCTGTCTTTGTTGATTCATTCTTTGAATCATTTTGCGATACCTCTGTCTTTGCTTCTTCGTTTGGTGTTTCTTTTGTTTTTCCTTCAGGCGTTGATGAAAAAACCCAAACAAGGAGTCCACCGATAAGTAGTCCTGTGATAAATGCCACTACAGTCTTTTGATTCTCTTGCGTTTCTACTTCTGACATATTTCTTACGTAAATACTATCTCTATTAATACGTTTTAAATTATATCATGAGCATAGGTTCAATACTTAAGCCGTATAATTCGACATTCAGTAAAAATATTTGTCAAAAAGTCCTATTTTGAGCCACAGAGCGCAACCGCCTCACGTAGCACAGCATCTATTTTTGTTCCTGACAATCCAATTCTTTGTAGCTCTTGTGGGTTTTTTATAATTTCAGAACAGAGTATTACTCCGTTACTCAGCAGTACTTGTTTTTGTGTTGTAGAAAGACGAGCGAGTGTTGTGATTGGGTATACACCGAGCTTTTCAATTTTTGAATGAAGAGAGTTGTGCTTAGGGTAATCCCAACTGAGAAGATCGATACCGCTACACTTTGCATACTGTATAGCTGCTTCGGTGAACTTAGTATTCGTAATCACAGAAAGTGAAATGATGCCACACACATCTTCCTTACAAATGCGCGCTGACTCTAGGTCGAGATACCGTGCGTATGAATACATTGCAACTTGCAAATCAGATTTGATACCTGGATGCATATGAAACTTCGCTTCTGCAACAAAACTGTGTGAAGGAGAATACGCAGCGAGGTCAATTTCATGAGTAGCGCACTTCCCTTTCAAAATGAGTCTTCGTTTTGTTTGGTACCCTTCTGCCTCAAAGATTTTCCCAAGGAAATCTTCAAAGGGGAAACCGGTTGGCCCGAGACCAAATACCGCTCTTCGTAATGAGTACTTTGCCGCAATCGGCTCGTCACTTTCTCGAAGCATTTGAAATGCTTTTTGATAGATCATCTGTGTCTTCATGCTGTCTAAAAGAGACGATTCAATTGAAGAAACAATTCTTGAAATTTCTTGAGGGTTTGCTCCAGCCTTTTTCAGTGATGAGATTAATTTCTGCGGTTTAAATTCTTCTACTCCTCCGTCAGCTTTCGTAATTTTCATACAATGTCATTTATAATCCCACCTCCCAAACATATTTTCCCATTATAGAGAACGCATGATTGCCCGCATGAGGGTGATTCTGTTGATTCTTCTAATACGTGTAGCATAACACGCCCTTCCCTGTCTTGACTGCAGTTAACCGTGAATGGCTTTTGCCGGTATCTAAATTGCGCTTCGCAGGTAGCTGGCAATGTTCCTTCAATGAGATTAACCTGCGACAAAATTATCACGGCTTTGCCGAGTACTTTTTGGTGAGGAGAAACAGTAATGGTATTTTTCTCAATATCCTTAGCAACGACATATTGTGGAGCACTTTCGGTTCCGACAGCTTTAAGTAAAAAGCCGTGTCGTTGTCCTATGGTATAGAAAAGTGCTCCATCATGTGTACCGACAATCTCTCCATTTACATTGAGGACATCACCCGTTGCTACGGTGATGTAATGTGACAGGAACTCCTTGATATCAATCTGACCCAAAAAACAGATACCCTGACTATCATGTTTAGCAAATGTGGGAAGTTCTCCCGATTTTGCTTCAGTTCGTATATCTTGTTTCGTTGTGTCGCCTACGGGGAGGTATATTTGTGCAAGTTGCTCCTGAGTAAGCGTCCACAAAAAATATGATTGGTCTTTCGCCGAATCAGTACCTCGCTCAAGACGAAATATGCCCTCTACGTTATGAACTTGAGCATAGTGCCCCGTTGCCACTTTATCAGCCCCTAATTCTCGTGCAAACTTCAGGAATGCCCCGAACTTCACAAAACGGTTACACATAACATCAGGGTTAGGGGTTCTCCCGTTTTTGTACTCCTCAATCATGTAGTCTGCTACTTCATTTTTGTATGCGTCCGTAGCATCACACGTATAAAATGGTATGCCGAGTTTAGCTGCAACACGCATCGCATCAAGACGCTCTGCTTCCCAGTCACAAATAAGGAAATCGGGGTGCCATGTCTTAATAAATACACCGATAACGTTGTATCCTTGGTCTATGAGCCGTTGTGCAGAAACACTCGAATCAACTCCTCCGGAAAGCCCTACGCACACAGTCTCTTTTTTAGGTTTTAGTTCACTCTGCATTGTGCAAACGTATCATATTCGCTATTAAAATACTATTGAATATATTTTTGCTTATTGAGTTTGTGTTCGTCGAATGATTTTGCGTAATGGAACGTACCATCGTCACCCGTGAGGTAGTACAAATTCTTGGTTGCTGTTGGATTGAGAACTGCTTCTATAGACTCTATGCCTGGGTTCGCTATCGGTGTTGGGGGTAATCCTCTGTGCGTGTATGTGTTATAGGGTGAGTCTATGAGAAGGTCTGACTCAGTCAATTCCGAGCTTGGTTTATCTAAAACATAATCAAATGCTGCATCGACTTGGAGTGGCATCCCAATGCGAAGTCTATTTTGGAGAATACCTGAGACTATCCGCTTTGATTCAACATCCTTTGCTTCACGTTCCAAGATTGAAGCAAGGATAATCACCTCATCGAGCTCAAATCCTGATGTTTCAATCTCGTCTTTGTACTGAGCAGTTTTCTCATCAAATGTTTCACGCAAGAGTGAAATAATTTCATCTGGGCTCATTGTCTCTTTAATATGATAGGTATCAGGGAAAAGGTATCCTTCGTACTTTTCGACGCCAGCAAATGAGGTGGTAGCAAATCGCTCTGGAAGATACTGATGTATATCTTTTATCTGAAAACCTTCTGGAAGAGTGATTTTTGTGAGTGGAGATTGATGTGTACCTGAGGTTATTGCTCCGGCAATTTCTTCTGTGGTCAGTGGACTTTCAAATCGGTATGTACCTGCTTGAACAAATGAGTTTTCGAACTGGGTGAGAAGAACAACATACAGATACTGTGATGAGCGAATTACATTACTTTCTTCGAGGAGTGCGGTAATTTCGCTTTGAGTAAGACCTTCCTCGATAGTGATACTTTGCTCTATTGGAAAATTATTAGTCGGTGTATTCAGGAATGTGAGAAAGTATTTTGAGGCAAGGAGTATCAGAATTGTAATTACAAATAAAGCACACGTATAAAATAGTGCCTTTCCGGTGTGCTCGTTTTGTTGGGTTGTCTCATTGACTGGCATAAGTCTAGCTTGTCGGTAGGTTTGCCGGCGGTTCTGCTCGCTTTGATGGGATTCTATTGAGTGACGGAGTTGTTGCAACCTTTCCTGGGAGATGGAACATGGTCGCGAGTTCTTCTGTAGTCATAACCTTCCATACGTCTGCGCCACTATACACTGTATAATCGCGTATCTTATATTCGTAAAGCTCTTGTTGCTTCATCAGATTTTTGAGCTTTCCGCTCGGGTCTTGCCACCAGTTCCAGTTAAAGTCCGTTCGCCAACGTACGCCGATTGAATTTCTGTTTAGGTCATCGAATCCGCGCCATCCAGTAACGAGTGCACCAATGCGCTCTCCAGGCATGAACATTTCATTTTTCGCTATGTACATACCGCGAATGGCTGTATTAAAAGCATTTTTACCCAGACTTCGTTCAATAGACTTAATCGCATCTTTTTCACCATCACTAAGACTCATCATGCTCAGTGACTGGCCTTCTTTTGTACCATCGATGCCAATACGCTTGTTTGCGTCTGCGATAATCTTCTTTATTTCATCACGCGCTGCATCCTTCCAGTCATGCTGGAATGTGAGTGACCCCTCCTTAAAGGTAACCTCACGGTGTGCATTAATGAGTATTTGAACCCACATGTGTTCGTCTGGGCCAATACTTCCGAGCATTTCGAGCATGCCTGAAATAGGATCAATCTTCTCCTCTTCCTTGGGCATGGTTTGAAGGTTGTAATCAAGGTAGGTCTTTATTGGGTATGCGTCAGCTTTCTTAGGACCAAAGTGAATTGAGAAATATGAAAACTTATCGGGGTTCCAGGGGATTTCAGCGGTGTAATCAGTATCGAGTTCAACTACCTCAATTCCTGGGTATTGAGCGTAGAGCTGTGTTTCAGCTATATTCTTAAATTTCTTTCGAGGTACATTCATATAGAAACGTACATCTCCACCTCTCGATACGAGTTCAAGCCCGTAAGTAGGAGGTTTCTTTCCATCGACGTATGTTTGGATATGGTTGTCTGGTGAAGCTGTTTGGTGGAGTTGAATGAGAACAAGCTCCATAGCTTCAGGAGATTTAAAAACATCTTGTGGGAGCTTTATTTCGAGAGTCACTCTCCCCTGCTTAATGTCGTAGTCCTTATGCACATAATGTATCCACGCATTAAAAAACAAAAAGAACGTGAGAAATGGCAACCAAAGTGGTGCGGTCGCTGCCATGTAGCCAAACATCTTGTTTGACTCAAAATCAAAAAGTGAAAAAGCAAACCATGCCATGCCCAGCCCAATGACAACAAGTAGCCAGGTTACATTTGCTCCGAATTTTTCGAGGAATCCTACGGGTGCTTCTAGTAAGCCAATCATGCCTCATATTGTACAACATATTTGGATTAGGTTTTATTCGAGTGATGAATAACAAAAGCCTCAACAAATGTTGAGGCTTTTGTTATATAAAACTAAATGTTGGAATTATTCTACGAGCATGTAGTTTCCATCTGGAAGTCTTTTGAAAAGTACGGTGTCTTGTAGGTTTACGATGATAGTGTTGTCCTTTACGTATCGTTCTTTGCGCACCTTGTCGATGATTTCGTCTCGCGTTAGTGGACCGTGTGTTGTAAGAATATCGCGGAGCACATCCTTCACTACTCCTGCTGAGTATCCCCATTCAGATAGCGCGTAGAGTCCTCGTCCAACGAGTACAAATCGTCGATCCTTAATGAGCTCGTTATGAGTAGTTGCAATGTGCGCTTTCTTTCCGAAGAGTGACTTGATAGCCTCTGCTACTTCCTTGAAGTGCATCGGTGAACCATGTCGCTTTACTGCGAGGTATGCGTAATCTCGAATTCCCTTTGCACGTACATTTGGACTTTGAGCATGACCCCATTCCCCGAGTGGGTTTTTATCAATTTGCTTTGAAATTGAGAGCCATCGTTTTAGGATTTTTTCATCACGGTATCGCTCTTCGAGTTCGCCGAGTTCACTTTTTAAACGTGCGAGAATCTCATCTTCAGAAACGAGGTCATCTTCTTGTAATGATTCAAATATATTTTTGAGTGCTTTTTCTACGTTATCAGAAATCTTCTTTTCGATGTACCAACGATGTGAGAATGAGTTATCTTCCTTCACTCGCTTGAATGGGTCACCGATTACGAGGAGGAAGTAAATATGATTTCGGAGTGAAGAATCCTTTGCAAGTTCATCGAGGAGATCATGTTCATTGAGCACACCACCAAGCGCATCGAGTGCCGTTTGAAGTTCATCAAAGACGTCTTGAAACTCCTTGTATGCCTCAGACTTCTGAACAGACTGAATACCGTAGTTTTCAATCTGACGGACACGCTCACGGGTAATCCCGTATGTTTGACCAATAGATTCAAGGGTAGATGTCTCAGCGGTTGCGTCGAGTCCATACCGCTTTGTGAGAACGTCCCGAGCTCTATCAGGAAGCACAGAAAGTAGCTTTTTTGTTACTTGCTTTGGTTTAAATGTAATCATATTATGTTGGTTTGTCTCCTCAAAAATGTGTGGTCTTATTTTTATCACGATAATACACCCGAGTCAAGTACCCTACCCCTTTGCTGTTCTGGCGAAGTTGATGATCTTATTTTTGATAAAAATGACGCGAAAATCCTCAGTAGGGAGCTTGCTTCCAAGCACTGCATCTCCCTTCACCATTTCGACTACAACGTCTTCAGGAGCGTCAAAAGGAACGGTAACCGTGCCGCGCATCTTCCCATCAATTTGAACTCCGATTTTAACAGAATCCTCATTCATGAGTTCAGCTGAAGCTTCTGGCCATGGTGATGTGTGAATAGACACACCACTCATCTTCCCTGCTTGCCAGAGTTCTTCAGTAAGGTGTGGCGCAAATGGCGCAAGGAGTTTAAGGAACGTTTCATAGCTATCCTTGGTAAGTCCTTCCTTTTCTGCATGATTAATAAATATCATGAGAGCACTAATGGAAGTATTAAACTTGTACGAAGAAATATCTTTAGTGACTTTTGCAATGGTCTTATGGAGAAGTCTTGCTGTTTCTTCTGATTCAGTATCACGAATATGCTCACCGAGCCCGTACACACGTTCGAGGAACCTCCTAATTCCCGCAATACCTCCTATATCCCACGGGTAACTCGTTGCTTCGTCATAGGGACCCATAAACGCAAGGTACATTCTTACAGTGTCTGCGCCAAGGTGACGCACTTGTTCATCAGGGTCTATAACGTTTCCCTTTGATTTACTCATTTTGTTTCCATCTGTTCCAAGCACAAGCGCTCTATTCACTCGCTTCTTGTATGGTTCAGAAACAGAAACAAGTCCAAGGTCAAAAAGAGCCTTTTGCCAGAATCGTGAGTAGAGAAGGTGCATTGTGGTGTGTTCGGATCCTCCAAAATATATATCAATCGGCATCCATGCGTCTTGTGCTTCTCTCGATGAGAATGACTTCGTGTTTACTCCATCTATGTAACGCAAAAAATACCATGATGAATCAACAAACGTATCCATCGTTTCAACTTCTGGAGTCCATCCCTTACCAAAGATAGCCTCTACCCTATCCTTGAGCTCGTGGCTCTTTGCGAGTGGCGGAGTGCCTGTTGGCTTGAAATCAACATCTGTTGGAAGGTGCCACGGGAGATGTTCCTTTGGAATAGGATGCGCGTTTCCTTCCGGGTCATACACGATTGGTATTGGCACACCCCAGTATCTCTGCCTCCCGATTGACCAATCTCGGAGACGATAGGTATTTGTCATCTTTCCGCCCACCTTTTGCGTGATAGCAATCCCTGCTTCAGAAATACTCATTCCATTGAACTCACCTGAATTCTCAAGTACACCTTCTTGCTTTGAATATGGCAAAACATTCTCAAAGTCTTCGTAGACTCCAGTACTTCCGAAGCTCTGGTTAATGACACTTCTTATTTCAATACCGTACTTCTTTGCAAAGGCAAAATCACGCTCATCATGAGCGGGTACAGCCATGATAGCTCCAGTACCGTAACCAGCGAGAACATAATCTGCTATATATACAGGTATTTCTTCATTGGTTGCTCCGTTAATTGCGTGTATTCCCTCGAGTTTCACTCCGGTTTTTTCCTTGGTTGCGTTAGTTCTTTCGATATCCGACTTTTCCCTTGCAATTTTTATATATTCCTGTACCTCAGCGCCATTGGTTAATGGTGAGTTCTCATGAATAAGCATTTCTGCAATACTCGGGTGTTCTGGTGCTAGAACGAGATATGTTACTCCATAGAGCGTGTCGGGGCGTGTGGTAAAGACATCAATAGCATCTCCATTCGACAGTGAGAATGAGAGTTGCGCTCCGCTTGAACGACCAATCCACTGACGTTGTGCTTCTTTGATGTGCTCATGCCAATCAAGTCCTTCAAGGTCATCGATAAGTCGGTCTGCGTATTTGGTAATGCGAAGCATCCACTGTGGCATCTGCTTCTTTTCAATAGCATCACCTGAACGTTCACAGGTTCCGTCTGATAGAACTTGCTCGTTGGCTATTACGGTATTACATCCAGGGCACCAATTAACAACACCAACACCTCGATACGCGATATCGTTCTTAAAAAACTCTGTAAACATCCACTGAGTCCATGCATAATATTCTGGATCAGTAGAGCTTGTTGTCTTATCCCACGAAAATGCATTTCCCATGCTTTCGAGCTGGGTCTTCATGTAGGAAATGTTCTTTTCTGTCCATGATTTTGGGTCGAGACCATGTTTCATTGCTGCATTTTCAGCAGGAAGTCCAAATGCATCAAAACCAATAGGAAAGAGTACCTGCTTCCCTTGCATTCGACGTGCACGAACGTACATGTCGACTACCCCAAAAGCAAACCAGTGCCCGACATGAAGGTTCCCAGAGGGATACGGCCATTCAACAAGGACAAACTCCTTTTCCTTTTGTGTGTCTCGGTTACCGACATTGTAAATACCACTTTCTTTCCACAGCTCTTGCCATTTTTTTTCAATTTCTGTGTGGTTGAATTTCTTATGCATGACAATATAACTCTATACGTATCGTACGTCTTACTGTATTCGCGTCTTTAGATTTTTTGAATGTTGGTAATCTCTGTGTTGAGTACTCGGGTGAAGCACCAGTCTCCCTTGCCGTGTGTCCAGTTAAAACCATCCTTGATGTATGCTCCATCAATGCCAAATGGCTGTGAGTACTGCATTTGTTCTGCCTTGCTTGATTCGTAAGCAAATTCTGCACAGAGTTTAAATGAGGTATCGCTCACCACTTCATAGGTGTACGCAGAACGTCCTTCAGGTGCAGTGGTCTGCGTGAGTGTACCAAATGCATCACTGAGCGATGCTGGAAGGGATGACTTAGTTGCATAATACGACTCAATTTGCGATTGAATAACACCAAGATCCTGAATTTGTGCAGCATCGGTATTCATTTCACGCACTTGAGCTGGGGTTTCTGTATTCTTAAAGCCTGTTGCGAGAGAAGCAATAACTACAAGCGTAACTACTACCGCGTATTGAATAGATTTTTTCTCATTATCTTGCCAGTACCCTTTTGCGTCGAGAACATAGTAGAAAAATCCTGAACCAACAACGAGCAAGAGTGAGAGTGCTTTGAGTCCAAATCGAATAGTGAGTTCTCCATTGAGGAATCCGAGCACAACTGCTACGAGGTCGCCGAGAATAGTCGCTCCACCAATAATGAGTGAGAGGTAGATAAGCCACTTCGTGAGTCCGAGATAGATTCCGTGTTCACGTCTTCGTACGACATTTACCATTCGAGTGAGTGCAAGGTATGCAGGGAAAAAGACGATGAGCAACGCAATTCCGAAACGGATGCTTGATGATGCATTTTCGTATTCGTAGTAACCTTGTGTCACATCTGGATAGCGAACAGTAATAATTCCGAAGAGGAGCATAGTAAGTGCAACGATAGAAACGTAAAGCGTAACGAGTGAACCGAGTTGCAGAGCGAAGTTCTTTGCTGTGTTTTCCATAGAGATATGTGTGTTTAGCTATCTTCTAATAAAGACATTTGTAATACCAACAATACCCTCACATAGAGATGAGCGATATAACTAAATACTGCCCTTTTTCCTGAAAAAGTCAAAGGATACATTCCCTGATATACTAGTACCTATTACATAGTAACTATATACAATATGAATTCAGAAGATCTGCAAAAAGCACCAAAACTCTTTTGTGAAAACATCACTCTCGCATTTAGCCCTGAATTCTTTGTCGTTGGCGTTACCTCAGGGAGTCAGGCGACTGTCTACGCACTTACCCCTGAGCTTGTGAAGCGTTTCAGTCAGCATATTGCACATGAAGTTGCAAGGTACGAGAAGACACACGGCGAAATCAAAGCCGAATGGAACCCAAATGTTGTAAGTCCAGTTCAAAAACTCAATTCACCCGATGATCTAAGCTAGTTCCGATCTGTTTTCAAAAGATATACGTACAGAACAATTAAAAATGAAAAAAGAATTGCAGATAAGAGTGGGAACGTCATAAAACCAAATTCAAAGAGAAAACGCTTTGCGCAATCAGCTCCTGCTGCGGGGCATTTAATGAACTCACTTCCACCCATTTGGATGTAGTGGTGATACAAAGAAACGATAAGTCCTCCAATCGAAAGTCCTATTCCATATCGAGGCATGCGTGTATCTTTGTAATACATTGCCATTCCAAAAAGAAGAGCTTGCGGATAGAGTGCCACTCGCTCAAACCAACAAAGCCCACAAGGAATGATTCCAAATATCTCAGAGTATATAAGCGTCATTGCTGATGAGGCAATAATACTAATGAACGCAAGACGCATTCCAAATCGAGCTATCAGTGACTTGAGTCTTTGGGCGTGTGACATGTCATAGATGAGAAATATCACAAAAAGAGCACAGGTGATGCCCATGAATGAAAGTGCCCAGTTTATACTTTCAATCGTTTCAATCATTATTGTGGCATTGGACAACTTGTCTTCTCAGCAAGCTTTTCGAAGCTCAATTCACCATCTTCTCGGCTTCCGTCTTTGAATACCCATGTTGGATAACCGGTTATCTCTGCGTCGATACATTGCTGTGTTTGTCCCTGGCCATTTGGAGTAGAACACTCAACGTATGGCAGTTTCTTTGAATTTTGGAATAGCTTCTTTTGTGCCTGACAGTGAGGACACCAATATGCACCATAGAAGGTAGCACCAGCGTTTGATATACATTCAGCAAAAGCATCGTAAGGAGACGTTTTGGTTGCGCTCTCCGTTGACGATGTATTTCTCAAAAGTATGAGACCACCAATAATGACCACTACAAGCAATATATAGGCGTAATATGATTTCATTGCGCAAGTATATCACTTCTCAATTAGTTGCAAAATGTTACCGTTTTGACTTCGCTCTGTCTGTTTCCTTGAGTACTTGCTTTCGGAGTCGTGTAGATTCTGGAGTTACTTCGAGGTATTCATCTTCTCCCATGATTTCGAGTCCAATTTCAATTGAGAGTGGTCGGTGTGGTGTGAGTGTAAGGGCTTCGTCTGTTCCTGATGAACGAACGTTTGAAAGCTGTTTTCCCTTAGTTGGGTTAACGAGCATTTCTTCACCCTTCGAAGTGTTTCCAATTACCATTCCCTCATACACCTCTACACCTGGGCCAATGTATAGCTGACCTCTGTCTTGTAGGTTCCAAAGAGAGAAACCAAGTGCCTTTCCTGCTGCCATAGATACCATTGAGCCAGCCTGTCGCTTCTTGATTTCACCTGCGTAGTTCTTAAATCCAAGTACGCGTGAACAAAGAATACCTTCTCCACGTGTATCAATGATGAATTGACCTTTGTAGCCAAGAAGTCCACGAGTTGGACCCTCAAAAAGGAGTCGAACTTGGTTTCCGTGAGTGATCATATCAGTCATGATGAATGCTCGTCGTCCAAGACGTTCAATTACTGCTCCTTGGAATTCACTTGGAATGTCTACAGTTACTTCTTCATATGGCTCATACTTTCCATCTGGTCGTTCCTCGATAATTGCTTGTGGCTGTGACACCTGAAGTTCATACCCTTCACGGCGCATGTTTTCTAGAAGAATTGAAATGTGCATTTCACCACGACCATATACCTTACATGAATCTCCGTTATCAAAATCAACTTTGAGTCCTACGTTTACTTCAAGTTCCTTTTCAAGTCGTTCACGGATTTGTCGTGTAGTTACATACTTTCCTTCACGTCCTGCAAATGGAGAGTTGTTTACAACGAAATCAAGTGCAATCGTTGGTTGGTCTACCGCAATAGCAGCAAGCGGTTCTACACTTTCCGTGTCAGTAATTGTTTCACCAATGAAAATATCACTAAACCCTGAAACAATAATGATGTCACCTGCGTATGCCACATCTGACTCTACTCGTTCAATACCCTTAAAGGTGAAGAGTTTTGTAATCTTTCCCTTTCTCGGTGTTTGTCCTTCATGGAGCACAGAAACGTTCTGTCCATTCTTTATTGAACCTTCGTAGATACGCGCAATAGCAAGACGACCGAGGAAGTTGTCATATCCAAGGTTAAATACCTGAGCTTTGAGTGGAGCACCTTCTTCGTAACCTTTTGCTGGCGGTACCTTTTCTATGATGGTATCGAGAAGTGGCGTGAGGTCTGTAGACTCATCTGTAAGATTCTTTTTTGCGATACCCTGTCGTCCGATTGCGTATACAACAGTGAAATCAGCCTGTTCATCATTTGCGCCAAGTTCGAGGAAGAGTTCAAGTACCTGTTCCTCTGCTTTGTGGGGGTCAGCTGCTGGCTTATCAATTTTATTGATAACAACGATTGGCTTAAGACCAAGTTCAAGTGACTTCTTTAGAACGAACCGTGTTTGTGGCATCGGACCTTCTTGAGCGTCAACAATAAGGAGTACAGAGTCAATAGAACGAAGAACACGTTCAACTTCTGAACCGAAGTCAGCGTGGCCTGGAGTGTCAACGATATTAATCTTTGTACCTTTGTATTCGATTGAGGTATTTTTTGCGTAGATGGTGATTCCGCGCTCTTGCTCGAGTGCATTTGAGTCCATGGTTGCAGTGGAATCAGAAGTAATAGCACCAGTCTGGCGCATAATTGCGTCTGTAAGTGTTGTCTTACCATGGTCTACGTGAGCGATAATTGCAATGTTTCGTGTTTCTTTTCCGAGCATAAATAAAAATACCTAGTAATCAAATAAAAATGCGCCAGCCTGTGGCGCGTAATGTGAGTAGAATACCCAAAAATGTGCACTATGTCAATGCTATTTTTCTATGTTTTCTTAGTTTTGAGCTTCTTTTTAGGGTTTATGAGCAGTTCTTTTTCAGACTTTGAGAGCTTTTTAATCTGCGCTTCACGAGTTTGAGCCTCACTTCTTGAAGCGCATGATTCCGTGTAGGCAACATGAAGCACAATCTTTGACCGTGTGTACTTTGCTCCTACCTTACCTTCTTTATGTTCACGAAATCTTCGTTCAATGTCAGTTGTTACTCCTGTATAGAGTGACGCATCACTACATCGCAGCATATAGACACACCAACCCGTTCCTTTCTTCTCAAATACCTTTTTGTTCACCATCTCACTAGCCAACCATGAATTCAATAACATCTCCGTCCTTCACAATGTACTCTTTACCTTCTGTACGAAGCTTCCCTTTCTCACGAGCAGTTGCAAGCGAGCCACATGCAACTAAATCTTCAAATGAAACAACCTGCGCTCGTATATATCGAGTTTTGAAATCTGTATGTATTTCTGCTCCGGCTTCGGGCCCCGTTGCTCCAATTTTTACCGTCCACGCATGAGTTTCTTTTTCTCCAGTAGTAAAGTACGACATAAGTCCGAGGAGATTATATGAAGCTTTAATGAGTGAATCAATTCCTGAATCGAGTGTCGCGTATTCACGGCGAAACTCAACTTTCTCTTCCTCTTCTAGATCTTTGAGTTCATGTTCAACTCCAGCATCAATAAGCACATACTCTGCATTTGAACGCTCTATAAATTCCATAAGTTCATGCCAACGTGCGTCGTTAGTTTCATCAAAGTTGTATGCGCCGTGCTTTTTGTTGAACACATAGAGAATCTTCTTCTGAGTAAGTAGGTGGAGAGAACGTACCAACGGAATTTCAAGTTCATTGAATTCAAATGCATTAACGAGCTGCCCTTGCTCCAAATGTTGCAAGAGTCGTTCGAGCATATCTTTTTCAATAAGCGCTGTTTTGTCGCCACGCTTTGCATCCTTTTCAACATTTCCAAGTCGTTTGGTAACTGTTTCTGTATCTGCCATCACGAGCTCTAGGTTGATGACTTCGATATCGCCGAGTGGGTCGACAGCGCCATTTACATGGATGATGTCTTCGTCTTCAAAGATACGTACAACTTCAGCAATCATATCGGTCTCGCGGATATTTGAGAGAAACTTATTCCCAAGTCCTTCTCCGGAAGCAGCGCCCTTTACAAGCCCTGCAATATCAACGAACTCAACGACTGCTGGAATTATCTTTTGTGAACCTGAAATTTTTGAGAGAGTCTCAAGGCGATAATCAGGAACAGCTACTACACCTACCGATGGATCAATAGTACAGAATGGGTAGTTTTCTGCTGGAACAGAGTTTTTCGTGAGTGCATTAAAAAGTGTTGATTTACCAACATTTGGGAGGCCAACAATTCCAACTGATAGTGACATATAAAAAAATAATTAACGATTGAAATATGAACGCCTTCGCATTCATTGCGATATAGGATGCTAGCGTATCAGATTTTTATCATTTTAAGAAGCCCAATCATCATTGCTATCCATTTTCTTCAATTTCATCGATTGTTTCTTGAATGATCGCTTCATCCTTTTCATCGATAAGTGCTTTACGGAGTTTGGTAAGCACTTCTACAATCTCTTTCTGAGCGTAGCCTTTTTTAAGGATTTTAACTGCTTCGATGGTTACTTCATTTTGGTCTGAGGCACTCTTTTTCAATGCTTTCTCGAAGATTTTTTCAAATGGGTGTGCCATATCGCTACTATACTATCATGTGCTACTCTGTAGCTACTATCTATGGAAACTGAGACGGCCACACATCGAGACCTACTTGTAGCGAAAGCGACCAAAAACGTCACTGATATACTCACGATTGCAATTGAGAAGAAGGCTCACGAAAGAGTCCTTGTTGTGTACGACAAAGAGTATGAGCTCACTGAAATTATCACAGAGGCGTATAGAAACGCAGTGCCTGATGCGGAGTTCATTGACTTTAATGCTGTAACTAAGGATGTCGTCATTTCTGCATTCGATGCAATGTCACCCCGTGATATTGTTGTGCTCATTCAATCAACTGATTTCAGACTTAATGAATTTCGTATTCGTATCCACTTATTTCAAAAGAAATTAAAGGTTATCGACCACCTCCATCTCGTTCGTAATACTCCAGATTCGTGGGAGACCTACATTAATGCGATAGCGTATGATCCAGATTGGTATCGAACGATGGGTCACCGTCTAAAATTTATTCTCGAAAATACATCAGAACTTCAAATTGAAACTGATCAAACTGTTTTGAAGGTGACTGGAGGTTTGGAAATTCCAAAGCTAAATATTGGTGACTATACCGGTATGGAAAACATCGGAGGCACATTTCCTATTGGAGAAGTATTCACTGAAGCAAAAAATTTGGAAAATATGAATGGCTCGATACTCGTCTACTCATTTGCGGGAACAGACTACAACACCGCAATGCATGAACCTTTTCGAGTTGATATTAAGGATGGAATCGTTACAGGTTGGAGTGACAATGCACCCACTCTCTTTTCAGAAATTGTAGCACTCGTCAAAACAAACGAACGGGCAATCATTAGAGAAATTGGTTTTGGTCTTAATAGAGCCATTACTCGCGAGCAGTACCTTAAAGATATTACTGCATTTGAACGCATCCTTGGCCTCCATGTGTCCCTCGGTGAGAAGCATACTGTCTATAAAAAACAAGGGATAACTGCAGACAAAACACGTTTTCATGTGGATCTCTTTCCCGTTGTGCACAAAGTATACGCGGATGGAAAACTCATCTTTGATGATGGAAAATATACTCTATAGATAGACCCACGTCTCTGACGCATGAATAACACTATCCATGCATAATAGTAAGCTACATTGCTTTTGAACCAAGCTTCTTCACTTTCTCTGCCCATTTGTCGAGTACATCTGGAGCGACTTTCTCTGCTGGGCCAAATGCGGTAACACGTGTTTTGATTCCAGAAAAACCTAAAATACCGTGTGAGATTTCATTGGTGTAATCACCAAACTTCCACCAGGTCATAAATGGACTATGTGTCCCTGCTACAATTATCACTCTTCCTGTTTTTCCTTTGAGGCGTTGAACAAGTTTTTTCGTTTGCTTATCAAAATTAAATGCAAAGCCCGGTAGCCACATTCGGTCAAACATACCCTTCATTACAGCAGGCATGGTGCACCACCAGTTAGGATAAATGAAAACAACATGGTCAGCCCAGTTAATTTTTTCCTGAAGCATGACAAGGTCTGGTTCGAGTTGTTGAATTGCCTTGTAACCCATGTGGAGAATTGGGTCAAATTTCAAATCACCTATGTTAATGCGTTCAACTTCGTTCCCTGCTTCACGTGCACCGGTAACGTACGCTTCTGCGAGTCTTCCTGAGTATGATTCCTTTGTTGGGTTGCCGAGGAATACAAGAATTTTTTTCATATAGAAATTATCGTAACATACGGTTTGGTATAAGCTTCTCCCATGAATAGATTTCTGTGGGAAACTTGTTGTAAAAAATAGTAATGTTATTTGTGAATAGTTCCGTTTGGGTTAAAGCGTACTCCTGTATTACCCTGCTGAGGCTTCAATTTGTCTCCCATGAGTGCTTGAATTTCCTTCTGATATTTTGGCATGACCTTCATAGCAGCGGCCATTTGGTCTTTCCCCGACTTTATTTCTGCTTGCATTTCAACAGCAATTCGCTCAAACAACTGCGGATCTTTTTCAAGGAGTGTCATAATCATTTCCTTTTGTTCGGCTGGTGCATTCTTGAGTTGTTTTTCAAGAAGTTTCTTCATCATGAAATTTTTTGCGTTTTGGAACATATGTATTGACTTGATTAAAATATAATTTTATGCTATAAACTTGGTAGATGGACTCTGAATGGTAGTAGCCTCTCCTGTAATCCCCCTTTGTTACTACCCACTTCTCCCCCTCGTTCATCTTTTTGGTGTTTGTCTGACTTTGTCGGGCAAACACCTTTTTTTATACAAGGATGGTGACTTGCCCGTTGCTCGTCTCAAGGAGACCTTTAGTGATTACAAACTCTTTTGTCTCCTCAGCGGTACGCACTACTATTGTACCCTTTTTTAGAATCGTGATAAGTGGTTGGTGCTTTGCGAGTATCGTGAGCTCTCCTTCACTTCCTGGTACGGTTACCGAGTGAACCTCACCACTAAAGAGGAGTTCATTCACGAGCGCAATGGTAAGTTTAAATGTGTGAGAAGTTTGCATATTTAATTTGATCTTGCCTCACTTGCCTGCGTGTCCATTCCATCCATAGTGCCTTGGATCATTACCGGACTATCGTCCATGCCATTCATTGGAAGTACTTGGTCAATCATCACGGGAACACCTGGTGTTACTGTAGGATTTGACCCTTTGCTTCCTGGCGAGGTCATCCCTTGTGGTTCTTCCATAGTTGGTATGTTTGTCTGTGTTGGATTTTGTGTTGCAAAGTAATTAATGATTGACTTCAGTCTCTCAATTTCAAGTTTAGTTGCACTCGAGTTACTTTCATACTCTGCGATTTGTTCTTTAAGTATCGTAATCTGATAGCACATTGCCATAGCAAAAATCGCCAGGAGTGCGGTTAATGCGATAAGTAATTTATTTTTCATATTGTATGTGATTACACCACCTCATCAATTGAACCCTTCATGTAGAAGTTTTGCTCGGGTTTGTCGTCATGCTTTCCTTCAAGAATTTCTTTGAAACCTCGTATGGTCTCCTTGAGTGGAACGTATGCTCCTGGAGTTCCAGTAAATACTTCTCCTACGAAAAATGGTTGCGACAAGAAGCGCTGAATTTTACGTGCGCGGTACACTGTTTGCTTGTCGTCATCTGAAAGTTCTTCAATACCCAAGATAGCAATAATGTCTTGTAAGTCCTTGTAGCGTTGGAGAACCTGCTTCACACCTTGAGCTACCTCATAATGTTCCTTACCAACTACGAATGGATCAAGTGCTGATGAACGACTTTCGAGTGGATCAATTGCAGGATAGATAGCGAGTGATGCAAGTGCTCGTGAAAGCACTACTGTTGAGTCGAGGTGAGAGAACGTTGTTGCTGGTGCAGGGTCAGTTAGGTCGTCTGCGGGTACGTATACCGCCTGTACAGATGTAATCGAGCCTTTTGTTGTTGAAGTGATACGTTCTTGCATCTGTCCCATTTCTTCTGCGAGTGTTGGTTGGTAACCCACTGCAGACGAAACGCGTCCAAGGAGAGAAGAAACTTCCTGACCAGCCTGCGTAAATCGGAACACATTGTCCATGAAAAAGAGTACATCTTTTCCACCGTGGTCGCGGAAGTATTCAGCCATTGTGAGACCTGTGAGTCCAATACGTGCTCGTGCTCCTGGCACCTCATTCATTTGCCCAAAGACGAGTGCTGTTTTTTCGAGTACTCCCGAGTCCTTCATTTCATGGTAGAGGTCGTTACCTTCACGCACACGCTCTCCAACTCCAGCAAATACTGAGTACCCACCGTGTTCGGTGGCAACATTACGGATAAGCTCTTGAATCAAAACAGTCTTCCCTACTCCCGCTCCTCCGAAAAGCCCAACCTTTCCTCCCTTAATGAATGGTGCGAGGAGATCTACTGATTTAATACCTGTTTCAAATACTTCAGTTTTTGTCGACTGTTCAGTGAAGTGTGGTGCTTTTCGGTGGATGGGAAGTCGTGGTGCGTCATCAATTTCACCCATGCCGTCAAGAGTTTCACCAAGTACATTCATAAGTCTCCCAAGCGCTTTTTCGCCAACGGGGACTGAAATTGCAGCACCTGTATCGGTCACCTCAAGACCTCGAGTGAGACCTGCAGTATCTTGCATAGCGATTGTTCGAACACGGTTGCCCCCGAGGTGTTGCGCAACTTCAACGGTCAAAAGTGTACCATCATCCTTTTTTATCTTGAGTGCTGATCCTAATTTTGGCACGCCACCTTCGAAATGCGCATCAATGATAGGACCAATTATTTGTGTAACTTTACCTGTTGTGATTGTTTTTGTGTTCATATTTTTTAATTATCGCTATGCTTGTAATACTAATAAATTATGTGTTCTTCATCGCCTCAATACCTCCGGTAATTTCTGAAACCTCTGCGGTAATGACACTCTGACGTTCCTTATTAAACAAAAGAGTGAGTGAACGTGTAACTTCTTTTGCCTTATCGGTTGCATTTTTCATGGCAACCATTCGGGCTGAATGTTCGCTCGCTTTTGATTCAAGGAGAGCATGATAGATCATAATTTCTACCAAAGTTCTAAATATTGAATCAAATAGCGTATCGTAGCTTTGTTCTATGGTATAGACCGTTGACCGTGTTTCTTTAGACTCCTCACTATATTTTCCGTGACGCGGGAGTATATCGTTAATCATTGAGCGTATCTCCATTGTGTCTACGGGAAGAATTTGTCGCTTGATTGCATTTTGCTCAAATGTAGAGATGAAGTTTTGGTACACGATGTATACATTCTTGTATTTTCCATCTCTAAAAGCTTCAGAGATATATGTAACCAACTGCTCCATATCTTTTAGATCTACATCATCTTGTACGTTCACAAAATGTTTTGGTATTGCATACCCTCGGCGTAGGAAGTGTTCATATGACTTCTTGCCGAAACATATAAGTTCAACAGTATCCTTTTCCACCCCGTTAAGAATATTTGTTGCCTCCTTAAGAACGGCACTATTGAGGCTTCCTGCAAGACCTTTGTCCGAAGTAATAACAATGACGCAATCATGTGTTCCCTCATCTTTCGTAAAAAAGTGGTGGTTCTTTACATCAAGACTCTGTGAAATGTTTTCAAGAATTCTGAGTGATGCCTCTGCATATGGACGTCCTTTGATTGCGCGCTCTTGGCTTTTCCGCATCTTTACTGCAGACACTGCTTCCATAGCCTTCGTCACTTTGCTTGTACGCTGGATTGATTTTATTTTGTTTTTAATCAACTTGAGTGACATACAATCATTCGTACAGATTTGCTTGTGTTTTCTTAAATGACTCAATCATGGCATCAAGTGCCTTTACTGTTTCATCTGAAATTGCTCTTTCGGTCTCAATGTTTGTAAATATTGAACGATTATCACGTTCAATCATTGCAAAAAGCTCACTTTCGATTGTGCGTACATTGTGAACTGGAGCGCCATCAAGAATACCCGCATTTGCTGCGTAGATTGAAACAACCTGCTTGTAGAACGGGAGTGTTGCGTGCTGGTCTTGCTTAAGGAGCTCTGTGTAGCGACGCCCACTTTCAATACGTGTCTTTGTGTCTTGATCAAGGTCACTTGCAAACTGCATGAACGCTTCAAGTTCTCTAAACTGAGCTAGTTCAAGTCGAATCTTACCCGCAACTTTCTTCATCGCCTTTGTCTGCGCACTACTTCCTACTCGTGATACTGAGATACCTACGTTAAGTGCTGGACGAATTCCCTTGTTGAACAAATCTGTTTCAAGGAAAATCTGACCGTCAGTGATTGAGATAACGTTCGTTGGAATGTATGCAGATACATCACCTTCTTGAGTCTCGATAATCGGAAGCGCAGTAAGTGAACCGCCACCGAGTTTCTCAGATAGCTTTGCAGCTCTCTCGAGGAGTCGTGAGTGTAGGTAGAAAATGTCTCCAGGGTACGCCTCTCGTCCTGGTGGTCGTCGAAGAAGGAGTGACATCTGACGATATGCAACTGCGTGCTTTGAAAGATCATCGTACACAATAAGTGCGTCCTTTCCCTTCTCCATAAAAAATTCTCCGATTGCAGCCCCTGCAAATGGTGCAAGGAACTGGAGTGGTGACGGGTCAGCAGCTGACGTAGAAACAATGATGGTGTAATCCATCGCTCCGTTCTCTTCAAGTTCTCGAACAATTCGCGCTGTCTTTGATTCCTTTTGTCCAACAGCGACATAAATACAAATTGGGCGTGTTTCTTTTGGTTCGTATTTTTGGTTGATGATGGTATCAATCGCAACCATTGTCTTACCTGTAGCACGGTCTCCAATGATAAGCTCACGTTGACCTCGTCCAATTGGAATCATTGAGTCGATTGCTTTAATACCTGTATGGATTGGTTCGTTTACTGACGAACGATCCATAACTCCATACGCAACACGTTCAATTGGCATTTCTCTCTCTGTTGTAAATGCTCCTTTCCCATCAAGTACTTCACCAAGTGGGTTAACCACGCGTCCGATGATTGAATCGCCGACAGGAATACTGAGCAACGTTCCCGTTCTCTTTACACGCATGCCCTCACTTACACGCATAGCATCACCAAGAATTACTACCTTTACAGACTCTTCTTCAAGATTGAGTACCAATCCGAAAAGCTTTGCTCCTCCATCGAGGCTTTCCTCTAGGTTTTTTGTACTTGCATCATCAAAGAGCACCATCTCCATCATTCGTGCATTTTCGATTCCTTCGATTTCCGCTACACCATCTCCTACAGCGACAACAGTTCCGATCTCCTCAAGACCTGCTTCGGGTTGGATAGATTCTAATTCCCTTTTAATTCTTTCTATTATGGTACTCATATTGTGTCTGTTGCTATTAATCTTTGGTACGCTTGTAATAATTCTTGTTTATAACTTCGATCTATTCTCTTGCTCTTATTCTCGATGATAAATCCACCAATAATATTTGCATCTACCTGTACTGTGTATGTTTTGCCTTGAGAGAGCTTTGTTCTCAATGTTTCTATGAGCTCTGAAAGTACTTTTAAGTCTTTCTCTCGAGCAATGGTTACTACAGGCTCTCTGCCTGATTGCTCTCTGAGCATTCTCCCATAAAGCCCCCGCACGATACTCGGATACTTTTTTTGGAGTCCTCTTTTTGCAAGATGCTCCTGTAACCGACGTAGTGTTGATTCAGCATCATTACTTTTGCGAATGACTTCGTATGTAGCTTGTATGTAGTCCTTAATGTACATAATTATTATGAAAGTTTTGAATTAAGGACTTTTTCAGCTCCAAGTATTGCGAGTTTTGCAATCTCCGCCTCACTCTCTTTAATAGCCTGAGCTTTAATTTCAAGAGCGGTAATTTTTGCATTTTCGATATCCTTTGCAATTTTTTCCTGTGCTTCACGAACAAGCGCTTTGCTCTTTTCTTCAGCGTGTACTGTTCCACGGTTTACTATTTGCGTTGCTTCTGTGTGAGCTCCCTTAATGATAGAAGTTTTTTCTACTTCTGCATTTTCAAGTGCAATACTTGCGTTTTGTGCATCCTCAACTCCTTTCTTAATTTTTTGTTCTCGGTCTGAAAGGAGTTTAAGCACTGGCGTATACAGGAAATACCACAAAACACCCACAAGGAGTCCAAAATTGAAAATCTGAATGACGATGAGTCTCCAGTCAATGCCAAATGCGTGTAGTATCTCTTGCATAAAATTATTTAGCCAAACTTAACAATAAACCCGACTACGATTGCAAAGATTGCAAGCGCTTCTGTAAAAGCAATACCGATAAACATTGTTGTTTGAATCTTTCCTGCCGCTTCAGGGTTTCGCCCGATTGCTTCGAGTGCCTTTGAAACGAGAATACCGAGTCCAACACCTGGACCAATCATTCCGAGTCCAACGACGATTGCCATACTAATAGCCTTCATTGCTTCTAAATTTTCCATATATATTTCTTATTTATTACTAAATTGAACATGTCCTACCTGGACAACCAAGAGCCTATCATACTTTCATAGACTCTTGGTTGCCAACTAGTGTTCGGGTTCTGCAATTGCTAGCTTAATGAAGAAAAGTGTAAGTACAGCGAAAATAAAGGCCTGGATAAGCCCGACAAACATTTCAAATGCAAGTATCGGAACTGGTAAAATAAAAGGTACAAAGAAAATAGCAATAACGAGCAGGGTTTTTCCTGCAAAAATATTTCCAAACAGTCGGAATGAGAAGGATACTAATCGTGCAAGCTCACTAAAAAGCTCGATGATTCCAATGAGAAATGCGAGCGGGGAAGAAAAATTGATAAATTTTCCCGCATATTTAAATACCCCAAGGAAAAGAATGCCAGAGAGCTCAATGGTGAAGAAGGCAACAAGTGCCAATGCAATGGTGACGTTAAGGTCTGTATTTGCAGGGTGTAAAAATGGGACGAGGGCTTCTTCACCATGAACAGATTTAAATATTCCAATTGAATCAACTCCTGGAAGGAGTCCAATCCAATTCAGTGTTAAAATAAAAATGAATATCGTCATGATAAGCGGGAAAAATCGTCGAGCAAGTTCTTTGCTCTCGAGTGCGTTACTCATGTATTCGTACGCACCACCAATAAGGAGCTCTACTATGCTCTGAACTTTACCAGGAATGAGCTTGAGTCGTGGTTTCAGAGCTATAACAAAGACTGTCACAGCTATTAGTACGAGCCATACCATGACGAGGGTACTGGTAAGGGGTATACCAAAAAAATGTCCGAGTACAGGAGCAGACAAGTGTATTGAAATGCCCCCCTCTGCTGCAGCGTGCGCAATATTCATAAAGAGTCAATATAATAGCAGAATACAGCCATAAAATAAAGCACCCTAAAGGGAAAACTAGTTATGCATTAACCTGCACCTGTGGCTGTACTTTGCCAAAGTTTCTTAATTTATGGAGTATACTCGCCCCGATAATCACCAAAAATGCATACATAGCCATGGTAATGCTGAATGTTGCGAGAAAATCGGTCTGGTATATTGCAAATCCGTTCAGCCTGATTGCGCCAATTATCATGGCTGACCACCATGAAACGAATGAAAATGCGCTCCCCCAATACAGTCCAATCTTGTGTTTATGGAGAAGGTACGCATTAACGATAATAATAACTACAATGAGCATTTTCGCCCAAAAAACACCATCAATAAACTGATTAAGTGTATTACTCTGGTAGCGTTCAAAAACAAAACCAGCTCCCGTTATGAGAGTGAGTGCCATACCGATACGTGTGAGGAAAAAATCCTTTCCAAGAATGAGCTTTTCTGTGTCATCAACCTTATTATCTTTAAGTGCAAGGTTCAGATGCATTTCAATTGAGGTAGCTCCACTTACACCAAAAATAGTCCCAATAAAATGACCGACAAATAGCAATGTGTGTAGTTCCATATAAAAAGGTGACTGAAATAATATTTACATAAGTATAGCATAGTGATTTTTGGGGGTGGTGAAGAACTTGAGTATTACTAAAACAAACGAGAGTTGTATAAAAGTTCACTTTTGATGCACTCAAGTGTAGTTTTAGAAAGCTTGCTTACATGGGCGGTACACCTCCAATATTTCAGATGTTTAGTATGACTTGAATCTTACATGTTCGGTACACTTCTCACAGCAACTGTTCGAGCTCACCTTGAGATGTGGCGCAGGTTTCTAATTCACTACGTTCATAAGAACCTCCTGCCCTAGCTCGCGGTTTTGGCATTATAAATAGCCAAAACATCGCTCCGCTTTCCACACACAAAAAAACGATGCGCAGGCATCGTTTTTTTTAGTGTGTGGACCCGACAGGACTTGAACATTACATGTTCGGTACACTTCTCACAACAACTGTTCGAAGTTTTCAAGTCCAGCCACACCCAGCCTGAAAACTAAAAAACTACTCAAAAGAGTAGTTTTTTAGTTTTAGTGGACCCGACAGGACTTGAACCTGCCGCCTCTTCAGTGCAAGTGAAGCGCTCTAGCCAGATGAGCTACGGGCCCAAATAGAACTTGTTCATGAGAACTTCGATATAATACGCACTTTCTCGATTTTGGTCAACATATATGTAATGATAGATACACTATGCATACTCATAAAAAACATCTTTTTTTTGACATGGATGATACCGTGACAATGACACGGTCACCAATGGATGATGATTCTCTAGAGTTGTTTTCAACTTTGCCTCACGACATTATTATTGTTTCTGGCGCGCATGTTAATCAAATTGCACTTCAATTGCGCAATTTACCTGTGTATAGGCTTGGTCAAAATGGTAACCATGCAATGAGCCCTGACTCATCATTGCTTTGGGAAGAGGTACTCAAAGAACATCATACTGAAAAAATCCTCAGTCATATTGATGCACTTAGAAAGATATTTCCTGGAGCAGTTACTAATGAAGAAGACCTGATTGAAGAGCGAGGGGCACAGATTTCCTACAGCCTCATCGGTCACCATGCAGAACTTGAATCAAAGAAGAGATGTGACCCTGACCAGGCGCATCGAAAGAACCTCCTGAGCCAAATTCCGTTCGATCACGATGATGTGGAAGTACGTATAGGAGGTACGACCTGTCTCGATTACTTTGAGAAGGGTAAAAATAAGGGGTACAATGTTAAAAGGCTGATACAGCACATGGGGTGGGATCCCGATGATGCTCTCTATTTTGGTGACGCACTCTTCCCTGGCGGAAACGACGAGACCGTTATTGGTGTTATCGATACTGTCCAAGTTCGCGACCACAGACATACGTATCAAATCCTCAATGAGCATTTTGCACAAAAAAATACTGAGTTGTAAGACTCAGGGTATCGTATAGTGGCAGTACGCAAGGCTGGGGGTCTTGTAGTAGTGGTTCGATTCCGCTTACCCTGACATTTTAATTATACTGATGTAAGTTCGTCGATTTTCTTTGCGAGTTCAAAATCAGCTTTCGTAAGCCCTCCCGCATCATGTGAAGAAAGTTTAACCTTTACCTTTCCATACGATAGCTCAATATCTGGGTGGTGACCCATGACTTCAGCATGCACAGTAATTTTTGCCACAAAGGCAAGGCCAGTTACAAATGATGGAAAAAGAAATGTTCTAAACAGTTCTGTTTGTTTAGTATTCAACTTCCAATCAGAAAGTTTAAAGAGATGTTTTTCAATATCACTTGGTTTAAGCTTTTTAGGAACAGACTTCATATGTATATAGCATATCACCTACGCTTATGCTGTAGGAGGGCGTCTGTGAGTAGGTGGGTAATGAAGTCAGCATACGTACCACCAACAGCTTCAACTGATTTTGAAAAATGCGAAGAGGGAGTAAGCTGTGGTTGTGAATTTACTTCAAGGAAATAAATACCATCATCAGCAACAATAAAATCTGAACGTGAGTACTGCGAAAGTCCCAGAGTAGAATGAACAAGACGAGCAATGTGTTCAATCTCATCTTTGGTACTCCTATCAAATCGTGATGGGCAAAAATCATCAGTCAAACCAGACATCTTCAGATCTTCACTATAAAAATCTGCACCGGCAGGAATCACAATTTCTATCGGTGGAAGTGCATACGAGTCTTGTCCACGGTACCGATCAATAACGCCACAGGTCGCTTCCCTTCCTGGTATCTTTGCTTCAACAATTACCTCATCAAATCGCTCGAGAGCATCGGTAATCGCTTGATTGAGGAGAAGTGGGTTCTTCACCATCATAGTACCAACTGACGAGCCTGAAGACACTGGCTTAATAATGTACTGAGGTCCAAACCGGTCTACAATACTCTCTGCTATTCGCGGCACCTCGTCTAGGGAGTCTTTGGTTATATGAACATGTTGTGGCAACTTGATGTCTGTTTCTCTGAGAAAGTTCTTTGTGAGGAGTTTGTTCATTCCAAGTGCTGAAGGGAATGCTTTACTCCCTGTGTATGGAACTCCATATCTATCGAGAACTCTTTGAATTGTTCCATCTTCGCCATACGCACCATGAAGTGCATTAAAGACAACATCAACAGACTGCAGAACGTGCTCAGGTGGGCAAACCATGCCTTCTCGAAGCCATTCGCCGCTTTTGGTAACGACAATATCGATTGGTTCAAAGATTTCTTTGTTTAGATTTTCAATCACTGAAGCACCCGTCCAGAGAGAAGCTCTGTACTCATCACTCAAACCACCGCGTAGTATTGCAACACGTATTCTACTCATTAGAGTAGTGTATCATGTGTGTTTTTCCAAACTCGATATTTATTCAGGTCTCCATAGACACCTTCAAGTAAATCCATATCTTTTCCGCTTTCTACAAGTAGCTGAATGTTTTTGTACGCAAGTGTCTTCATAAGATCACTTCCTGTTGGGTCGTCAGTATGCGCATCGTACATTAGTCGAAATGCTTCAAAGTCTTTTATAAAACAATGTCCTCCTGCTCCCCTTCCGCTCTTATGGATTGGTTCGGTGTGACTTTCACCAATTCGAGGGTCATGTATAAGCGCTTCCTTAATTCTATTCCAATCTCCATTCATGCTAGCCACGAGGTCATAGAGTAGATTCATGTACATTACCTTTGTGAAGAGGTAACAATTCCCCGCATATTTAACAAATTCTGCATCGCGAGAAGTCATTATTGTTTCATAAGGAGCTTCTGGTAAGACTGACAGTACAAGCTTTGCCCGCTCAATGTATTCAGCCGAGTGCTTTGGAATTCCAACGATATTTCTGTTTGGGTGAGCGGCATCGTATGCTGCAGTTTTTTCCACAAGAAACTCAGGACTATGGAGTACGTATATGTTTGGAAACTCATCTTGAAGGGACTCTGTTGTTCCTGGAGAAAGAGTAGATTTAATAACTGCAATTTTTCCTTCTCCAATATTCGAGAGTGCATTTCTTACCGCGTCAGCATTGAATCCATCTGGGTTTGTTGGGGTAGGAACTGCAACAAAGACAACGTCACAAAATTGAATGAGTTCTTTATTGTGTACATACTGAGCTTCAAGGGAGTATCGAACAACATCAAAACCTCGATTTTCAAAATCATCTGCATAGTTCTTCCCAATCCATCCCTGCCCTATAAATCCAATTTTCATAATGTGCATAATATAACCCAGAGTTTGGGTCTCTGGTAACAAAATCTCGTATAAGCAACACTTTATATACAAGTGTCAAATTATAATCAAAAAACCGAACGTTCCCGTTCGGTTTTTTTGATTATTTCGTTGTTACTTTCTTTAGTTGAGCAACAAGACGTGATTTCTTGCGAGATGCAGTGTTTTTCTTGATAACTCCGCGCTTCTCTGCCTTATCTATTGCTTGGTATACCTTAGGGATGAGTGCTTCTGCTTCTTTGGTCTGACCCTTGATTATGTGGGTTCTGAAGGTTTTTACCGTGTCATGGAGTGCAGCCTTACGACGTACGTTGAATACACGTTTTTTGAGTGAGGTGCGTATTGCCTTCTTTGCGCCTTTTGTTATTGCCATATGTGGTGGGTACTATATCGTACGTTGGGGGGGTTGGCAATATCAGACATACATTTAAGTCTCAAATCCAACAGGAACTACTTCAACCGTCACTGAATCACTTCCTCCAGGAC
>CAZWYM010000002.1:0-124252 GCA_964638425.1 uncultured Candidatus Saccharibacteria bacterium | reverse complement strand
ACCTGGGACCTTCTCCTTAAAAGGGAGCTGCTCTACCGGCTGAGCTATGGGCGGAAATTTCAGTGCGGACCTTCTCCTTAATAAGGGTAGAGTATGCGGGGCATCCTCTACGCGGACCGAGCTGAGCTATGGGCGGAAATATATGGGATATATTTCCGGACCTTTCTTAATATTTTGATTTTAAGAAAAATATTTGAAAGGTGTACTGCGCCTGTAAGGCGGATTGAACCTCCGCTTTCCGGCGCAGGGAAACTATATCATAATCACTCATGTTGTCGACGCCCTTCAGAGAAATGAAGCCACGACACCCACTCATGTTCACAGAACGAAAACTCGCCTACACTGTGCGATATACTATTCGTATGCAGAGTTCATTCGCACTCCTCGATTTTTCATTGTGGTACTACACACGAGCTTTCCGTGACATCCTTTCGGTTTGGCTTAATTTTATGTGGTTTATCGTTCACTTTTTTTCTATTCCCCTTCTCCTCCGAACGCTCTTTGCCCCATGGCGTCGAATGACTGACGAAGGTGAACACAGGAGTGTCGAGAGTTTCATGGAAGCGTTCGTTATGAATATCATGACCCGTGTTTTTGGTGCTATTACACGAATTATCATTATCACTATTGGTCTCACCTTCCTCGTCCTCGGGGTTCTCTGTCTCTTCATAGCGCTCGGTCTCTGGGTCGCTATGCCGATAGTCATACTCTTCGCAATCACTCGAGGAATAACCATTCTTGTATCATGAGTACTATCGACCAAGAAATCAGAATATATACCCCCGCCCTCTTGATTGATGCTTTGCTCCATCGAAGCATTAGACGGCGACTCACTCGTGGCTTAGGGGCGATCATTGGACTCCTCAGTATTATTATTTTTGGACATTTTGTGTACGACTCAGTTCTGCATATGTCCATCGATACCCAGGCGGTATTTGGAAGTGCAAAATACTTTACCGGGGCACTCCTCCTTCTCTTTGGGCCATTTATTATTCTCCTGCAACTCTCTTTTTTTTACAGCACCTTTTATTTCCGTGGGCTCAACGCAATACTACGCGAAGATTTTGTTGATGGAGGAGGAGTTACCTTTGAGGTTGCGTCGGTGTGCCAGAGTGATTACGGAGATATGACTCGAGGGTTCCTCCTCTCTTCATACGGAACAGCTCTCATGCTTCGACTGGGTATCCCAGGAACGGCGGTGCGCACATTTCTTTCTACCCCGCGTTCTCTACTGTCGGCAAACATACTCACCGTACCTCCACAATCATTTTTTACTCTCGAAGCTTTGAGTGCGTTCCTTACTGAGCAAGATCCAGCATTCAAAAAGTTTCTCTTTGAACAAGGAGTTACTGATGCATTATTCTCTGGCGCAAATGCGTGGGTCTCACGCACACGCATCATGCACAAAAATGAGCGTAGATGGTGGAGTCGTGACAATCTCGGAAAAATATCTGGCATTGGTCGTGAATTTTCTTATGGTATTGCCTTTGAACTCGAGCGGTATATTCGAAACATCAACACATCAACGTCTCTTTCACTCTCACTTAAAAATGTCTCGTACGTAAGCGACGTTATTGAAAAAATTGAAGGTATCCTTGCCCGCTCAAAATCGGCGAACGTCATTATGGCAGGCGAACCAGGCGTGGGGAAAATGGAAATCCTTATCGAACTTGGGCGAAGAATGCGTGAGGGAGAATCGGTTGAGTCACTTACCTCAAAGCATCTTGTTCTTTTTGATACACAGGCGTTTGTCGCGTCGCACAGCTCAAAAGAAGCATTTGAAGACGCGTTCTTAAAGCTTATGGGGGAAACAGAGCGTGCAGGAAACATTATTGTTGTTATAGAAAACTTCACCGCATTCCTTGAAAGTGTTGCTTCCCTTAATGTTGATGCCGGGGAACTCCTTGGTCGCTTCCTCACCTCCCAAGACATACAAATAATCGCTACCGCTGATACACGCTCATTCCATCAGTCACTTGAAAACAATCAGGAGTTGCTCAAATACTTCGAGCCTGTCCTTATTGAAACGCCCGATATGAGTAACACGATTCATGTGCTTGAAGAAGCAGTAGTTGCACTCGAAGAAAAGCATCAGGTCTTTTTTACCTATGCAGCACTTGTACGCATCGGAGCAAGTGCTGACCAATACATTATTGACGGAGTTATGCCTGATAAGGCGCTCAGTCTCCTCGCACTCATTGCAGCTCGCGCAGCACAAGAGCGAACAACTACAGTGCGTGAAGACTTTGTTGATACCTGTGTAACAGAAAAAACAGGAATCCCTTCCGGTCCGATTCGGAGTAAAGAGCGAGACCTCCTTGTGCATCTTGAAGAAGTTCTCCATGAGCGGGTTGTTGGACAAGAAGATGCACTTCATGTCATTGCGAGTGCAATGCGTCGGGCGCGTGCCGGTATTCAGAGTGGCGAAAAGCCAATAGGCTCGTTCCTCTTCCTCGGCTCTACAGGAGTCGGTAAAACTGAAACAGCGAAAGCACTTGCGCATACTTTCTTTGGTAACGAGGAAGCGATGGTTCGCTTCGACATGTCAGAGTTTAGCGATGAAAGTGGCCTTGAACGACTCATTGGTACATCTGATCGCGCAGGAGTCCTCGCTTCATCTCTTCGCGAACACCCCTACTGTGTTCTCCTCCTCGACGAGCTTGAAAAAGCTTCCACATCTGTTCACGACCTTTTCCTACAGGTTCTCGATGAAGGTGCGTTTACTGATGCGCGTGGTACTTCTGTAAATGTGCGGAACGTCATTGTTATCGCAACGTCTAACGCAGGAAGCGATGTTATTTGGAAATTTGCAAAAGAAGGAAAACGACCAATCGATGCAAAGGATACGGTCGTCGATGCAATCATTGAAAAGCACATTTTCAAACCAGAGCTCATCAACCGCTTCGATGCTGTTGTTCTCTTTGAAGTCTTAAATGCTGACCAGCAAAAAGAAATTGCACGGCTTATGCTTACTGATCTTGCGACACGTATCAAGGAGCGCGGATTTACCCTTATCGTCGATGACACACTCCTTAATGTCCTTATGCGTGAAGGATACGACCCTGAGTTTGGAGCGCGCCCAATGCGTCGTGCGATTCAAGACATCATCGAAGAAAAAATTGCACTCAAGATAATCGCTGGTGGTCTTCGCCCAGGAGACTCAATCCACTTCACTGAAGAAGACTTTGTGTAACCTCCCTTTGCTTATAATCCCAAAACCCATTTTTCAAGTGCGATTCCAGTGTCGTGCTTACCAAGGTGGCCTTCGTGATAGATAGAGAGAAGTGTTGTCGCGAGGGCGTCTAGTTCCCCTTTTTTAAAATTACTGAGTGCGCGCTTCGCCTTACTATATACAAATGGTTTTTGTTCGGCTTCTTCAGGGGTCTTTGTACGTTCTGCTAAACGAAGTATCTTTACCTGCCAAAATAATACCCCAATAATCTCCTCATTTGAGAGCCCCTCTTTCCACGCCTCCATAAGCAAAAGCCAGAGTGATTTTTTGTCGCGCCTCAGAAATGCATCCGTCAGGAGGAAGGCGTTGAACTTTTCTTTTTTATCGGCAGTCAATTCTTCGGACTTCGTCGCATGAGCAAGCACTGTCTTTTTTTGTGCTGCATTCAAAGAACCTTCAATAATAACAAAATGATTCTCGGACTCATTCAGTACCTTGAGTTGTTTAAATACGTCCTCAAACACAGACGCATCTTCGGAGGGGGTATCAATGATGACAGCTTGTACTTCACCAAAGAGCGAGGTCGCTTCTGCAAAATCAGTGAGTATCCCCTCCTTATATGTGTCACTTGTAAGCGGAGTAGCAACAACACCCTTAGCCGTTAACGTATGAATAAAATCAAACGCTTTTTGGCGTACTCGTGCAACATCATTCCCAAAATATACATACAACATATTACATTCTTCTATTAGAAGCTATACAAATGAGAAGAGTTCGAGGAAAAACAAAGTTTTTGATTGAGCCATACTTATCGTATGGTGAAGAAAAAAATGCAGTTTTGACAAGGAAATTTTCCATTTTTATAGTTTCTGCATTTCATCCCAGTTTTGACCAACCTTTACCTCAACACTCATAGGAACATTATGCGTCTCCTCGTGTGAGAGAACATTCTCCATGAGATCTTTTAACTTTGGCACAATTGCTTTAACCTTTTCATTCTTAATTTCAAATACAAGTTCGTCGTGAACCTGAAGCATAAGATGCACATCTTCGGTTAGCTTCTCCTTCCTGAGATATTCATAAATACGAACCATCGCAATACGAATGATATCGGCTGACGTACCCTGTACTGGCGCATTAATTGCCATACGCTCTGCTTGAGCGCGAATAAACGGCGCACTCGAATTCATTCCAGGGAAATGTCTCCGTCTCCCATAGTATGTTTCAGTATACCCATGCGCGCGGGCAAACGCTTTTGTTTCTTCGAGATACTCAGCGAGTCGAGTGAATGTATTGAAATACGCATTAAAGAATTCTTGTGCTTCTGCTCTCGTCGTGCCTTCACCGAGGTTCGCTTTGAGTGCATTTACTCCCATTCCATAGAGAATACCGAAGTTGATTACCTTTGCCTGACGTCGCATGTCTTTGGTGACGTCCGCGAGAGCAACATTGAAAACACGCGCGGCAACCCCTTGGTGGACATCTTCCCCATTCTTAAAAATCTCAATCATTTTTTTGTCTCCTGAAAGGAACGCGGCAACACGGAGTTCCATTTGTGAGTAGTCGATTGAAATAAGTGTGTACCCCTCACTTGCGATGAATGCCTTTCGAATACCGCGCCCTTCTTCTGTACGCACGGGGATATTTTGCACACCAGGATTTTGAGATGCCATTCTTCCAGTAACCGAACCTGCCTGAAGGAAGGTGGTGTGTAAGCGTCCATCTTCCTTGACCATAGTAGGGATGGTATCGATATACGTTGAAACTAATTTCTGAACTTCCCGGTACCGAAGAATATCTTCGATAATCGGATGCATATCCTTCATTTTTTCAAGTTCTGATTCACGTGTTGAGCGTTGCCCTGTGGCAGTATGCTTCTGATTCTTTGGCTTCAATCCGAGTGTGTCGTACAAAATTTCTCCGAGTTGTTTTGGTGAATTAACATTAAACTCCACACCTGCATGATCATGCATTCTCTTCTCGAGGAGTGAAATTTCAATATGCATTTTTTCTGAAAGTTTTTTGAGATGCTCCACATCAATGCGGATACCTGTCGCCTCCATATCGCGGAGCACCTGCATGAGTGGTAGCTCAATATCTTCATACACCCCCTCAAGGTGTTGTGCTTTAATTTCTCCGAGAAGATAATCTTCAATACCCTCAAAGGTACTGAGCCCGTGCGCCCTTCCGTACTGCATAATATCTTCTTCTGTTGGGTTGGTGGTGTCGGAAGAGAGTAGCCAGAGAGCGAGCGCTGCTCGTTTTAGTCGGGCTGGTTCAATTACTTCCCCTGAAGACTGTGGTGCGGTTATTGGGATATTGAAAAGGTTCTGGACACGCGTTGCGAGTGTGCGAAAACCAAGTTCAGCGAAGAGTGTGAGGACGCGTTCTGTATCGAGTGCGTCTCGCCATGTTTGTTCCGGAAGTGTAAATGTAACAGGAGCATCACGTCGTATTGTGGCGAGCATCTTTGAAAACTGAGCCTCCTCTTCATTTGCCTTCAGGAGTTCAATCATCCTGTCTTTAATCCCTGCCTTACGGAGTAAGTCCTCATCTTTTTTGAGTGCTTTATAAATCCCCTCAACGGTCTTAAAGTGTACGAGTAAATCAGTTGCAGTCTTCTCCCCAACCCCTTTAATACCTGGGATATTATCTGAAGGGTCACCTCGGAGACCTTTGTAATCGGGAACTTGTTTTGGTCCAAAATTAAAACGTCCAAGGACAGCCGTCTCGTCGTAGAGAACGGTATCGTTGATACCCTTTTTTAGGGTATAGACGAGAACTCTTTTTCCATCAATGAGTTGGAGTGTGTCCATATCACCCGATGCAATAATGACTCTGAGATCCTTCTCGTCTTTTGTCTGCTCAACAATTGTTCCGAGTAGGTCATCAGCCTCAAACCCGGCAACAGAATATACAGGCACACCGAATGCAGAAAAAATATCATGTGACTTATTAATTTGTGTGATGAGCGAGTCGTCGGTTTTTGCGCGACCTGCCTTGTACTCTTTAAAAACTTCATGGCGATAGGTTGGCTCAGGAAGATCGAAACAAGCAACAATGTAATCTGGCTTCAGTTCATCAACAATTTTAAGGAGCATTGCTACCACTCCATAGAGTGCACCTGTTGGTTCGCCTGAGGGAGAACTGAAATCAGGAAGTGCATGGTACGCACGGTGCAAAATAGCGTGCGCATCAAGAAGGACAAGTGTTTTTTGTGTCTCTTTTGTTTTTTCTTTCTTTACACTCATAGTCCAAATGAAATATCTCGAGTTGCGTCTGTGTTCAGAGTTAGACGTACGGTATATATATTTTGTGGTAGGACACTCTGAATCCTCTCTGGCCACTCAATACAGACGAGCCTTGCCTTATCCTCGAGCAACTCTTGGAATCTAAGAACTCTCATCTCATCAACATCATCAATCCGATATGCATCAATGTGTGTCAGTGTCTGAAACTGTGTATGCATGGGAACGTGGTATGACTTCATAATACCAAATGTTGGACTCGTCACCTCTTCTTGAATAGCAAGTATCCGTGAAATCTCTTTTACAAAAGCAGTCTTCCCTGCTCCGAGATCTCCATGGAGCGCAATTACTCGAGGCGCTTCATTCTGCTCACAATCAGCTACAACTTCACCCGCTATCTGTGCGAGCTCATCTAGAGTTGTAATTCGGCGTGTTTCCATACCCGCATTCTAACATTTTATTACAGGAAGTACTGATGGGGCTCTTTCTGTGTTTTTTATATAAAAAAAAGCCGGTTTTCCGAGGAGTAAACTCCTTGGAAACCGGCTTTTACCGAGAGCATGTCTGTTGAACTTCAACGCGCGTGCCTCGGTTACTGTTACTTGTTCTGGCTGAACGACTTTCGTTGCTCAGCCCTTTGCAGATTACATCCCCATGGAGCTTTGTCGCTATTGCAGCGATTTTGGTTGTCATGGGGTTATTTCCAGTTACCCTGAGTGTGCTACTTGCACATCCGGTAAGTGAGATGGCCAAGACAATAAAAATAATGAGTCTCATTATTGTCCCCTACTGCTAGTACGTGAGCTTGCTGACTCACTTGAAGAACACTGAACGCGCCCTTCGTTGTTGGACACTCGCGCGTCACGTGTGTGCTGAGAGCCATCAAGCTCAGTTGCCCAAGCCATCAAACCGTCAGCGCGATACGGCTGGCATGGATGTGTATATACACCGCCCCCACGCACCACACGACCCTGACCATAATACCCCCCACGTCCAACTACTGCACCACCACGGCGGTACGGGTTGTATTGGTCATCAGCTATTGCGCCGACAACCCCGCCAACCACCGCACCACGTACTGGGTGCCTGTTGTCGATACCTGCGCCAATACCAGCGCCTGTAATTGTGCCGAGGTGCTCACACCCTGACATAACCAGAACTAAACCTGCTAAAACAATGATTTTTAAAAGAGCTGCTTTCATTTTTTCCTCCTTTAGGAAATTTGAATGATGCATAAATTATACCACTCTGTATTACCTTGTCAAGAGTTCTGCCACGGCTCAAAATAAGGGTGTATTACTGCCGATTCCCCTCCCCACCCATGCTAGGATTATGTATATGACCCAGTTCGATGACACACGATTAAATACCAAACTTGGCGAACTCCACCACAAAGAGGAGGAACGGCTTATTCAGGCACTCGCACCAAAGTTTGGATACCAGTACATCAACCTCCTCGATGTACGTGTGGACTCTTCTGCTCTAAAACTCTTTACTGAAGCCGAATCGCGGGCAGGCGAACTTGCGGTGTTTGCCCAAGATGGCTCAGAGGTATCGCTCGCAATCCGAAACCCAAATAACCCGGAGCTCCCAAACCTCCTCAATTCCCTCACTCAACGAAATATCACCCCAACTATCTACCTCGCTTCACTCGATAGTATCGCTCATGCATGGATACAGTACGCAGAAATCGATAAAGCGTCTGCATCTGCACGCGGTGTGCTCGATGTTGACCCTGAGATTATTAAAAAATATGCGGCTGAAATTCATACTTACTTTGATGTTGTTGGTAAGGTAGCGGCGCTTCAAAAAGAAAATGGGGTGACCCGAACGAGTCAGACTATCGGTGCAATTTTTGGTGGAGCGCTTGCTCTCGATGCGTCCGACATTCACATTGAGCCTGAAGCAACGGCTGTTCGTATCCGGTACCGTCTCGACGGAGTACTCTCTGATATTTGCGATATTGATAAGGAAGTGGCAAACCACATTCTCTCAAGGTTAAAACTTCTTTCTGGACTTAAGCTCAATATTCGAAAGGAGGCGCAGGATGGCCGGTTCACGTTTGATATTGGAACACGTGAAGTTGAAGTTCGTTCTTCTGTAATTCCTGGAGCATACGGCGAATCTATGGTGATGCGTCTTCTTGACCCAAGCGCATCGAGTTTTAAACTTGAAAACCTTGGCTTAAGCACTCGACTTCACGACATCATTACTGAGGAACTCGCTCGCCCTCATGGGGCAATTCTTACTACAGGACCAACGGGGTCAGGAAAAACAACAGCGCTCTATTCCTTCCTTCTTGCAATTCATACCCCTGAATTAAAAATAATCACGCTTGAAGACCCAATCGAATACAAACTTCCTGGAATCGTACAGACACAAATCGGCGACGACTACACCTTTGAGGCGGGGCTCCGCTCAATCTTGCGACAGGACCCTGACGTTATCCTCATTGGAGAAATTCGAGATAGTGAAGTTGCTGCGACGGCGATTCATGCTGCGCAAACAGGACACCTTGTGTTCTCTACCCTTCACACAAATAGTGCTGCAGGTGCATTCTCTCGTCTCATCGACCTTGGGGTTGATCCACGAATGATTGGGAGCGCATGTAACATCATTCTTGGGCAACGCCTTGTGCGCTTGCTCTGCCCGCACTGTAAGGCAGAACGTGAGATTACTGTTGAGGAACAAAAGATGATGCAACGAATTCTTGAGACGCCTCTAGCAATCCACACAATCTTTGATGCGAAGGGATGCGATGCGTGTGGTGGAAGTGGCTATAAGGGTCGTGTGGGAGTATATGAAGCAATCCGCATTGATGCAAAGGTTGAAGAGGCGCTTCTTACCGACACACGAGAAGCGCTCATTCGTGAAGCAGCGAAGCATCAGGGAATACCGACGATGCAACAAGATGGAATATTTAAGGTGCTCGGTGGAATGACCTCACTAGACGAGGTCTCTCGTGTTCTCGATTTGTACCACATAGAAGATGTAAATCAATCAGAATAAAGAACCGCCGGGGGGCGGTTCTTTATTTGTGTGCTATGCAATCATGAATGGGTAGGGTCAAGAGACGGTTCCTGCTCTATGTGCTATATTCGAATTCAGGAAAAGAAACACTCTCTGTTCGTCACATCTGATCAAGTTGATAACCCTCTAAGCAATAGCTTCCGTAAGAAGTGACACTCCAAAACTGAGGAATAGCCCAGTAGTCACGCTCAAGGCGGGTACCAAAATACCCTCGCTCTGAGTGCCAAGTATTGCTTATAGGGTTATCAATTCGATACCTATCTGCGTCAAAATAAAAGAAAACATTTGGGGATAGCTCCAAATGTGATGAACAATATTTCAATATATTAGCATACTATGTTTTTTTGTCAATAGCCCCCACTTCCCCCTTTTCGTATACAATACATCTAATGAATGACGGAGAAAAAAAGCGCCCCACATTTGAACGAGATGGCTCAGGCAACCTTGACCAGACACTTCGCCCCCAAAGTTGGGATGAGTACGTCGGACAAGGAAAAATAAAGGAGAATTTGCGTATTTTACTAACAGCGGCACGTGAACGTGGACACGCTGCGGAGCATATTCTTCTCTACGGACCACCAGGACTCGGAAAGACTACCCTCGCGCACCTCATTTCAAAGACACTTGGCACTAACATGCGAACGACCTCAGGTCCTGCAATTGAGCGTGTTGGTGATTTGGCGGCAATCCTTACAAATCTCACTCCTGGAGACGTGCTCTTCATTGATGAAATCCATCGCCTCTCAAAATCGATTGAAGAAGTGCTCTACCCTGCTATGGAATCGGGGGTTCTCGACATCATCATAGGGAAAGGTCCTTCTGCAAGAACGGTACAACTTGACCTTCCCCCATTCACCCTCGTCGCAGCGACAACACGAATTTCACTTCTCTCTTCACCTCTCCGTTCACGATTTTCTGGCGGGACATTCCGTCTTGAGTTTTATACCGATACTGAAATTGCGCACATATTAAAACGTTCTGCCGAACTACTCTCTGTTCGTGTTGAGGATTCACTCCTCGAACAAATTGCAAAGCGTTGTCGAGCAACACCACGAACAGCAAACTACCTCCTCAAACGTTGTCGAGACTTGGCTCAACTTGAAGGTACTGATTTAGACACCGCCATCATCAACAAAACATTTGATCTCCTTGAGATTGATTCACTCGGACTCACTGGTCCCGATAGAGCACTCCTTGATGCGGTTATTCATAAATTTAATGGTGGCCCTGTAGGACTTAATACGATGGCCGCTGCAACTGGAGAGGAGATGGCGACTATTGAAGATGTCATTGAACCATACCTCATCCGACAAGGACTTATTGAACGCACTCCGCGGGGGCGTGTTGCTACGCATATTGCATACGGGCACCTGAACGGGGTATAAATAAAGACGCATTATAAGATGTATTACGGAGAGTAATACTTTAGATACGAATGTGGGTTGGGTTCCTTAACTCAGCACGCTCATAATAAAACCTAAGCATGTCAGGACATAATAAGTGGTCACAAATTAAACACCAAAAAGCAAAGACCGACGGTCAGAAAAGTAAGCTTTTTTCAAAACACGCGAGTGTTATCGCAATGGAATCGCGAAAGGCGGGTGGTAACCTTGCGTCCCCTAGCCTCATTGCTGCAATCGACCGTGCAAAAAAGGATTCAATGCCAAAAGAGAACATCGACCGTGCTGTACAAAAAGGGAGTGGTGCGGACGGAGCTGAGCTCACTGAAGTCCTCTACGAAACATACGGACCTGCTGGGATTGCAATGCTCATTACCGCAGTTACCGACAACCCAAACAGAACAACCCCTGAGATTAAGCACCTACTCAGTCGACTTGGGTACCAATTAGGAAGTGGCGGGTCGTCTGCATGGGCATTTCGAAAAGAAGGAGTCCGATACATTCCAACCAATCGAATGGATATTAGTGATGAAGATGGGGAGAAACTCGCGCAATTGGTTGAAGCGCTTGAGGAAAATGATGACGTGCAAGATATTTTCACTACCACGGACGAGGCTGGAGTTGAGTAGAGATGTTGATGCTCCTTTTTGTTCCAGTGTTACAATCTTGATATGAAAGTTCTCGCATTTGACCCTGGTTATGACCGTCTTGGTGTTGCTGTTCTTGAGCAACAAAATGGAAAAGAGGTCCTTCTCTTTTCTGTTTGTGTCGAGACAGAGAAAACAGCTCCGCTTGCCGTACGCCTTGCGTATATTGGTAACGAGATTGCGCGACTCATACAAGAACATAAACCAGATGTTGTTGCACTTGAAACACTCTTCTTTAATAAAAATATCAAAACCGCACTCGGTGTAGCGCAAGCTCGGGGAGTCATTATTTTTCTCGCACAAAATGCAGGCTGTACTATTTGTGAATTTGGTCCTCAAGAGATAAAGGTCGCAGTAACAGGGTATGGAAAAAGTGACAAAAGTGCAGTTATTGCGATGGTGAAACGCCTCATTAAAAATGCTCCCGAAACCGCTCTCGATGACGAATATGACGCAATCGCAGTGGGAATTACCGCAATTGCTCACCATCGGAGCTCTTAGTGAATAACTATAAGTTGCACAAATTTCAAACTTCTGATAAAAAAGACCTTGATAAATTAATATAGATGCACATAACACGTATGATCTTTTTTTCAGAAAACAATCAATCAGAAAATTTTGAGGAGGAGGAAGAGGAGGCTGGTATCGATGATGAACTCCTTGGAGAACTCGATGCAGATGATTTGCTCGATGAAGAACTCGATCCCCTCCTTAAGGCAGATTTACTTGAAGATGAGGAGGATCCGCTTGAGGAAGAAGGTTCAAAATTATACGGAGAAGACGATGAGGAAGATGAAGATGTTGACGACTACGATTCATTCGATGATCACGACGAGATGTAGAAAAAATCCCACGGCATGCCGTGGGATTTTTTCTACATCTCACTGATGAGTGTAACTTTTGCACTGACCTCAAATGCATCACCTATTTTCTTTACATGGATTGTTTGACCAGAGGGCTGCATAATTTCTTCTGCACCAGTAATAATGTGGAGAGCAACACTTCCAGAGCCACAAGCGGTTTCTGCACAGACTGAATTTGTCTTAACAACATAAACCATAATCGAAATAGCCCCATTGGTGTACACGACACCCCCAAAAGCCGGAAGGTTAAACCTCTCTGCGTACTCTATTAATTCCTCTTTACTGAATTCATGCTCAGTTTCAAGGAGACAGTACCCAATCCCATCAAAAAGGACAATATTCTCAAAACATTTGTATGGTATAGAAAAAAGTGCGTATGTTTTGTCTTCGTTTACATAGGTGACGGGACCTACTACTCCGCTTGCAAAAACCTCACCTTTCAGGTCCCCTTGTGAGGCAAGCGCAAGCACAGCGTTAATACAAAGCTCATCTCCCATCATGGTGAGTTTTGAAATATTCTTATCTATCTCAACAAATCCAACCTGCTCAACATCACGAAGTGCTTCAATTGCTTGTACGAGGCGATTTTCCTCACTACAGCCCCATATAAGAAGTGTTGGATTCCCTCCTGCAATTAATAATTTTTTAGATTGCATATGCTGATTTTTTAGGAAGTTTGCTCATAGAGAAATGGTAGTGAGAGATGGTGTTTTTTTGCATAAAACGCTGGTAGAAGCGCATCAATTGCCTCATTAAGGGTTACATTCTCAATTGTGTGCTGTATTACTTCATCTATATCCTTTGTGTTAACTATGAGATCGAAGAGCATTGCAAGTGGCGCTGTCTCACCTTCCCCAAAACGAAAAGGGGTACCGTCCCCTGATAAAATAATATCACTTGGAATAGTGTGTGTGGGTAGGCCGTACTGAGTTAAGAGTGCTTTCCACTGCCTTAATATATTTGGTAAATAATGGACCTGACTTAACCCTCCCCCGCAGGTGAGCCCTTCTACTCCTGAGAGAGTTATGAGTGTCAGGGCTGTCGTAGGCATGAGTACTCGAGCTTTGAGGAGGTGGGTAATATTTTCTGGTACAAGTTCTATAGAGACCTGTCCGTCTTTTGTAACGAGTGTGTTTCCCACAATTCTGAGACCCTCTCTCCTTCCTTTTTTATGATCAATGAACCAAAAAAGGTGTGACCCTCCATTCGGGTTATGCGACCCAAACACACCTGAGAAGAGGTTGATAAATGATTCTCTCCAATTTGGATTAAAAATAAGATTATAAATTGAGGTCTCCCTTGCAAGGTGTTTGTTAAGGAGTACGTTTCTTACTACAGTTTCAATTTCAAGATACACAAAATCCCCTCGTGTTTCCTCAAACAGTACCTTCCAAAGGATGCTGTTCATTACTGTTAGTTGCGCACTATATGTTGTTTGATTCCAAACCCGCTCATCTTTCTGAAATTCAAAAAAAAGGGCGTCCAATCGATCCCTTGTACGAAGAGGGAATACAATTTTTGATATTCGTTGTTGTTCTCTTTTTAGAACATCTTGTGTAATGGGGTCGAGCGCATACACAGGGAGATGTTTCTCTTGTAAACTTTTAAAAATAATTCTCCTCAGTACACCAACAGCATCATGGAGGGCAAAGCCCCGCGGAAATGAATCATTGCTGAGCGAAATCCCCCCAAAAGGGAGCGTGACCGTACAACGAGAGGTATTAATTTTTGGATTACTCCGTATGAGAGCACTCGGGAAAAAATATGGATGAAATAAGAGCCCATGGTGGTCCGCAGTATTTACCCAACCATCTTTCTCGATAGCTTCTTTGGCACGGGAAGCAACGCCACCTCCTAAAAGCTCCTTCGTTTCGGTGTGAATTGTAGAGAGAATATCAACTGATGGTACTGAGGTACCATGTATTCCTTTTGCATAATAATCCCCTATTGGAAAATCTCCCCATACCGTGAGGATTTGGGTGAGTTCAGGATTATGTTCCAGTATGTCTTTCCGAATTTCAGTTAGTTTCATGCGGGTGTGTCGCCATACTTTCCAGGAGAAGTATTAGGGCACCAATTTTACGAATCTTCGCTTCCCTATTTTGAGAATTTGCGGAACTTCGAGTGTTGTAGGTATTTCAATGAGCTTCTCCCCTGTGAGGGCGTCACGCACACCACCTGCTTCAAGGAGCCTGCGTAATTCTGTTTTTGAAGCGACGACCCCTTCACTAATTAAATTATCAATATAATTTATTTTAATTTCAAGGACATCTTCAGGGACTCCTCCATTTTGAAAAGTATCGATAAAAGCTTGTTCGCCCTCTTTTGCTCCATCATCTCCGTGGTATATGCGTGTGATTTCATGTGCGAGCTTCATTTTAATATCTCGAGGGTTTGTTCCTGATGTGAGCTCATTACTCATTACCTCAATTTCAGAAAGCGGAATTCGGGTGCACACAGTAAAATACGTAACCATTTCAGAATCATTCATACTCATCACCTTGCCGTACATATCTTCTGGAGAAGCAAGGAGATTGATTGTATTCCCCCAACTAGAGCTCATCTTTCTTCCATCTGTACCATTTATAAGTGGTGTCATTAAGATATCTTGTGGCTCTTGAGCAAAGTGGGGTTGTAACGTTCTACCAGCAAGAAGGTTAAATCGTTGGTCTGTTCCCCCAATCTCAACATCGGCATTCACGGCAACACTGTCGTATCCTTGCATAAGGGGGTAAAGAGTTTCTCTTAATGAGACGCGCTTCCCCGCATCGAGCCGTCGTTTAATATTGTCTCGTGCAATAAAATCAGCCACTGAAAAGAGATCTGCATGTTCACCAATTTCTCGATAGGTTAGTTTTTCGAGCCACTCTGAATTATTTCGAAACTCAATGTTTTCCTTATCGAGGATTTTTTCAACCTGCTCTCGGTATGTTTTTTTATTTTCTTCAACACTTTCCTTTGTGAGCATTGGGCGCTCACTCTCTTTGTCGGATGTATCACCAATAATTCCCGTAAAGTCTCCGACAATAAAAACAATTTGGTGTCCTAATTCTTGAAAATCACGGAGTTTAAGAAGGGTTACTGCGCGACCAAGGTGAACATTTGGGCTTGTTGGGTCAATTCCAAGTTTAATTCGCAACGGCCTCCCTGAGAGGAGCTTCTTTTTAAGGGCTTCTTTATGAATAACTTCGGTAACACCCCGTGTTAATAGTTCATCAATTTTACGCTCATCGGTATTGATTTTTACAGCCATAGTAAAATAACTCTATCATAATATTTGGTTTTTGAGGAAGCGATACTCATCACTGTATTACCACAGTCTCATAGTTTTTACTGAATGACTAAGAATGGTACTATTTAAAATATGTCACGTTTTAAAAAATGGTACCACGCACACAGTAAAGAGGTTGTAATCGACGTGATTATTGGCTTTTTCATACTCGGACTCATTGGAGCGGGGGTGCTCCTTGTCTGGATTTCGACCCTCGACATCCCTGACTTAAGCTCTTTTGAAGACCGACGCGTTCAACAGTCAACAAAAATCTATGACCGAACGGGTGAGATTCTCCTTTACGACCTTCACCAAGATGTCCGTCGTACTGTTGTTCCTTTTGAAGAAATGTCACGCCATATAAAAAATGCGACGGTTGCGATTGAGGATGACACTTTTTTTGAGCATGCTGGTGTCCGCCCGCTCGCCATTCTCCGTTCGATGATTACGAATGTCATGAATGGTGGTGGCCCATTTAGTGGTGCTGGTGGTTCCACCATAACCCAACAAGTAATAAAAAACTCTATCCTGCAACATGAAAAGACCCTTACTCGAAAAATTAAGGAAGCGATCCTCGCATTTCGTCTTGAGCAAGTACTTACGAAGGAAGAGATACTTTCTCACTACCTCAATGAGTCGCCATATGGGGGTACTATTTATGGGGTTGAGGAGGCAAGTCTTTCCTTCTTTGGAAAGCCAGCTTCAGATGTAACTCTCGCAGAGGCTGCATACCTTGCGTCGCTTCCACAACTCCCAACATATTACTCTCCATATGGGACCCATTTTGATGATTTGGAGAAACGAAAAAATCTCGTTCTTGATAAAATGCTCGAACATAATTTTGTTACCCAAGAAGAGTTTGATGCAGCAAAAAATGAAAAGGTTGAATTCAAGCCTCAGGTAGCAACAGGGATACGCGCTCCTCATTTTGTTTTTTATGTACGAGATTTTCTTGTGGAGAAGTATGGCGAAGAATCACTCGCTGAACGTGGCCTTAAAGTCATAACAACAATTGATTGGGAACTGCAAGAAAAAGCTGAAGAAATTGTGAAGGAAAAGGCGCTCTATAATGAAAAAACATTCAATGCTGAAAATGCAGCGCTTATAGCTGCTGACCCAAAAAATGGTGAGCTATTGGTTATGGTTGGGTCACGCGATTACTTCGATACAGAAATTGATGGAAACTTTAATATCGCGCTTGCTGAACGCCAGCCAGGGTCTTCATTTAAACCTTTTGTGTATGCTACAGCATTCAAAAAGGGATACACCCCGGACACCGTGCTCTTTGACCTCAAAACCCAATTTTCAACAAATTGTGAGCCTGACAACTTTACCTCCGAGGATGGTTGCTACTCTCCAGACAACTATGACCATAAATTCCGAGGCCCAGTCTCTCTCAAGAATGCACTCGCACAATCACTTAACATCCCTGCTGTTCAAACGCTCTACCTCGCTGGTATAGCACCATCGATTAAGATGGCGCGTGATTTGGGTATCACAACACTCACAAATCCAAACCAGTACGGCCTCACCCTTGTACTTGGAGGTGGTGAAGTGAAACTTCTCGAGATGGTCGGTGCGTATGGGGCTTTTGCAAATGGTGGTGACCGAAAATCACTCCAAAGTATTGTGCGGATTGAGGACTCGCTTGGAAACGTTCTCTATGAACCAACACCGGAATCAAAACATGTACTTGATAAAGACATTACCCTTCAAATATCTGACATCCTCTCAGACAACGTCGCGCGAACACCGCTTTATGGAGCAAACTCAACACTCTACTTCCCAGGAAGAGATGTTGCTGCAAAGACAGGTACAACAAACGACAAGCGTGACGCTTGGGTTCTTGGATACACCCCCAACCTTGTAGTAGGAGCGTGGGCTGGAAATAATGACAATCGTTCTATGAGTGAAATTTCTGGACTCATTGTGACCCCACTTTGGCGCGCATTTATGGATGTTGCCCTACCAAAATTCCCATCAGAGACATTTGCTGAACCACCTCGCACAGAAGACACTATCAAACCCGTCCTCCGTGGTGTCTGGTTTGACCCTGTAGAGCTTCTTACGAACGAAAACGACCCTACTGCTCCACTCAGTGTAGAAAACGCTGTACGTGGCGCTCATTCGATTCTCTACTTTGTCGACAAGGACGACCCACTTGGTCCACAGCCAACAGAACACAATGATCCACAATTTGTGTATTGGGAATATCCAATATCACTCTGGAAAACAAGTATCCTTCAAGCCACTGGTACAGAAAGTGGTGCTACAGACTCACATTAAATCTATAAAATCTCTTTAGGTGCACTCTTCTCCCCAAGTTGTTCTTTTAGTTGGTTTAGTATTTTTTGTTTTTGTAGAAAAATCTCAGATTTAATCGGTCCTGGGACATTCAAAAGAATTGTTCGTGATGCAACTTTAAAAGTGCATTGTTCTTTTTTTAATGTCACACCAAACAACTCCTCCACAACCCCAATAAACGCTGCTATAACCGACCCTTGGGGAGCTTTGAGTATTTGTGTGTACTTCTTAAAAAGGTCTGAAACATGGGTTATCCCCTGACCTCTTTTTTTACTTGATTTAAAATCCATACAATTTTTTTAAAAAACACAGTCATTGTTTTTTGTTTCTTCGTCCATTGATTTTCTCTGGATGCGTCTGTTTTTCTTCTTTGTGGAAGAAATGACTATTTGATTATTTAGTTAGATATATCTGTCATTTTGGTGACTTCCAGCAGTTTCTATAATGAATAGGAAATTGGAAAGGAAATTCAATATAGTCACTGCGTTCCTTATCTCATTTTATTTATTCATTGGCATCACTAGGTATTGGAGTGATTTATTGTGGGCGTTTTCAATAATCATTGGTCTTCCTATTCCAGCACATCTAATAATAATACTGTCGTCGGTAAGGTGTGGAATAACCTCATTAATATATCTCTGGTTAAAATTAAGGGTAATATCTTCTCCCTCAATATTTGATTGTATTGATTCTGTTGTTGCTCCTGCATCCCCACTCTGTGCTGAGAGTGTAAAAGAACCTTTCGAAATCGTAACGGTTAGTTGCATGAATTTATTAAGGAAAATACTCGTTTTCTTTAATGCGAGTGCAATATCATTTGTGAGTAGTGTTGCTGTGGTTTTGTACTCCTTAGGGATAATTTGTTTATAATCAGGAAAAGTACCACTAATAAGCCGAGAAGTGATGTATATCTCATCAGTTACGAGGGCACATTGATTCTCATTAATATACAACTCAATATCATCATTGTTTTTCAACTCTGCAACACGAGCGAGCTCAAGTGCATTTTTATATGGAATAAGTATTGATTCATCAAGAATAATATTTTTTTGAGCAACTGTTTTTTCCATAAGTCGGAATGAGTCTGTGGCAACAAAAGTGAGTGAATGTTCTTGTTTTTGATAAATATACACACTACCAAGTTCTGGCTTAATTGATGACTGTGAAGCAGTAAATGCGGTTGTTTTAATACCTAGAGCAAACAACGATCCATTAATACGGAGTGGTGTTCCTGAAATTTTTGGAATGTTTGGAAAATCACTTACATCCACCCCTTTAATTTCTGTTTTTGATGATTTTGACTCAACATACAACACACCATCATCAACAATAAGTGTGATAGTGGGTTGTGTAATAAGATTGATTGTTTGCAATAAAATATGAGCAGGGATAGCAATAACACCCTCCTCATCTGAATCAATTTTAATATTACCTTCTATACCAATCTCGAGGTTTGTTGCTCGTATAAAAAGTGTTTTATTTTTAACCTCAAGAAGCACACATTGGAGAACAGGAAGTGTTACATGTTTTGTACTCACTTTTGAAACAATCTCAAGGATTGACTGAATCTTTTTTGTTTCTAATGTAATGTGCATAACTTTATTTTTTAGTTTTTTTAAATTTTTATAGATTCATTATTAGGGGTGTGTGTTTGTGGATAGTGTTATTTTATATATAGAATATAAGGTTTTTTATACACTATCTATTTAATAGGTGTGTGTATAATTTTTAAATAAGGAAGTTTTTATGTGAATTACAATTATTCATTTTTGAAAACTGTAATAAGAATCATCCTCGTCACCATTTTTATATACAGTTATACAATCCTGTACACAATTCTATAAAGAACTTTTCCCTCAAAATCCACAGACTATACCCTACTACTTAAGGAGTAGTCGTATTTGAGAAACCTCCTCTTCTAATTCAGTATCTTCTTTAATCTCACGTTTAATTTTCTCACATGAGTGGATTACTGTTGTATGGTCTCGTCCTCCCAATTTCTGACCAATTGCGGGGTATGAAACTTGGAAATCTTCACGGAGAATATACATAATAAGCTGTCGAGGCTTCACCACCTCTTTCCGACGTGTTTTTTCGTAGATACTTGCGGGTTCAATATCAAAATATCGAGCAACTTTATCAACAACATCTGAGACTGCAAGGGATTTTCGAGGACGGGTGCTGTTTTTAATAAGCATTTTTACCTCATCAAGGGTAAGTGTTCTTCCAAGGAGTTGTGATTGGCAAAGGATCGTATTGAGAGCTCCTTCAAGTTCACGAATGTTTCCCTCGATAGTGTGTGAAAGGTGCTCAACAACATCATCACTTAACGTGAGTGTGTTTTGAGCCGCTTTTGATTTAAGGATTGCACCACGTGATTCAAAATCAGGTTGTGGAATATCAACAATCATTCCTTGTGCAAATCGTGATTGAAGACGCTCTTCCATATTAGACATGAGAGATGGATGCACATCACTCGAAAACACAATCTGTTTGTTATTGTCATGCATTGCATTGAAGAGGTGGAAAAGTTCTTCTTGTGTTTTTTCTTTGTTCATTAAAAATTGGACATCGTCCATAATAAGAACATCATACTGTCGGTATTTATCCTTAAAACTATTTGCAGTTCCATTCTGGAGTGAGTTCATATAGTCAACAGTGAATCGTTCACTGGTGACATAAAAAACCTTCTTCCCTACCCGCTTTAACTGATTACCAATTGCTTGTATGAGGTGGGTTTTTCCATGGCCTGTCTTCCCATAAATAAAGAGTGGGTTATAGGCAATACCTGGCTTATTTACTACAGTTCTAGCTGCTGCGTGGGCAAGTTCATTAAAAGGGCCGACAACAAAAGTGTCGAAAATATACTTTGGATTGAGGTTGTCACTTTTATTAATATAATATTCCTCAAGCGGAAGAGCAGCGTTCACTGTTTGTTTCTTCGTAATTTCTTGCTTACGATCAGTGCGCTGAACTACTGCATACTCAATACTCCGTGCGTGCGGGGTAAGTTCTCGGAGTGTTTTAAGGATGAGGTTTTGGAATTTATCAGAAACCCAATCACGAACAAACACACTTGGGACACCAAGAGTTACCGTTCCGTCTTCTAGTGACACTATATGTGTATCACGGAACCATGTTTTAAAATTAGCAGAGGTTATTGAAAGTTCTATATTGATGAGGACATCATCCCACAACTTTTTTACATCAATTTGTTCCGTCTGTATGATGCTTGTTGAGATGTTTGAAATAGAACTCATAGAAAATTTAGTAGCCGAACAAGAAGCATTATACCGGCCTGTGGAAAACTGTAAATACTCATCAAAAAATGACAGTTCTAGGTGTTACTACACACACGTCCTGTGAACAACCTGTGGAGAACAGTGTATACACAAAAGGTCAACACTAAAATACCCAACAACAGTAAAACAAAACCCACTACACATAATTTTATTACCACTATCAAGGTTTGGAGCAACTTGATTAAAACCAAAATGTAGTGTAATGTGTGAGCCAATATACGCATATGCCAAAACGAACCTACCAACCAAAGAAAAAGAAGCGAGCAACAACTCACGGATTTCTCGTACGTTCTGCATCAGCAACTGGAACAAAAGTGCTAGCAGCGCGAAGACGAAAAGGACGAGCAAAGCTCAGTGTTTAGTAAATAGTCTACACAGTAGACCATTCTTCAATAAAACCCTCATTCTATTGAAGAATTCGTACATACTGTGTACGGTATACTTAGAAAATGCTTCCAAAAAAAGAACGATTGAGTAGAGATGCATTCAGTCGCTTTTTTTCTATGGGGAAACGCCACCACTCCCCTTCTCTTCAAGTCGTATATACCCCATACGAATCACTCCATGTGTCAGTTGTTGTCCCTAAGAAAGTACAAAAATCTGCAGTAAAGCGAAACAAGATTCGAAGGAGAATATATGATATTGTTAGAAACTACCGAAAGGAGCGTGGAATTCAAGGAGTCTTTATCTTTCTTGCTAAGGCAACAATTATTGAGTTGGCGTACGTTCAGATGAAAGAGGAGGTTCAAAAACAAATTGAACATATTTTAAAAAATAGACATTAATACAGCGTACTACGTATGAATTTTATTTGGCACACATTCTTTTTTGACCCAATCTATAACAGTCTTGTATTTTTTATCGATGTCGTTCGTGGAGGAGATGTGGGTATTGCAATCATTTGTACAGTCATTCTTGTAAAAACAATAATACTGCCTGTTTCACTTAAAGCGATACGCACACAGCTTGCAATGCGTGATCTTGAACCAAAACTCGCAAAAATTAAAGAAGAGTATAAAGATAAGCGTGAGATGCAGGCAATAAAAACAATGGAACTTTTCAAAGAAGCGAAAGTAAATCCATTTTCAAGTATTCTCCTTCTTTTCATACAAATTCCTGTAGTCATTGCACTTTATTTTTCTGTCTACACCGGAGGTGGCGTGAAACTCCCCGCAATAAATACAGCACTATTATATTCATTTATTCCTACACCAGAGACGGTTAATATGATTTTCCTCGGGTTCATGGATATAACATTAAAAAGCCTCCCACTCGCTATTACAGCAGGGGTCACACAGTTTATCCATACGAGCCTCTCACTTCCTCCACAAAAACCACGCGATAAGAATGCAGAGCCTAATTTTAAAGACGATTTTGCTCGAAGTATGCAGTTGCAAATGAGGTATGTAATGCCCGTTCTTATTACAGTCGTTGCGTACACACTCTCTGCAGCAATTGCTCTCTACTTCACGGTAAGTAACTTGATGGCCATTGCTCAGGAGTATGTGGTGCGCCACAAAGGATTGAAACAAACTGCGTAATATAAACTCCAATGACAAAACAGCCCCACATATGTGGGGCTGTTTTGTAACATAAGAGCGAACTACATTGTTGTATCAAACATCCAAAGGGTGTTGTCATTCTTATTGATGAACCACACCCGTTCTCCATCTGGTGTTGTTCCAATTCGTGCAACATCAATTTCTCTACCACTCTCACTCAAGAAGTCGCTTACCCCTGTTGCCTCACCCGTTTCTATATTCATTTTCCAGAGAATGTCACTGTAAGTGAGTGTTCCCTTGTACCAATCATCAGGGAAAATCCCCGTATTCATGTTTGTCGGTACAGCACAGTACGCGCTTCCAACTTCACCTTGTATTGGGGTACATTTTTCTGGAATGAATGGAAGTGACTGAAGCGTCTCCTCCTTTGAATTTGGAAGTGCAATAACAGACCTATTACCATCAATCATACGTGTAACAACAACACCATTGCCATACGAGAAGCCGACAAGCCCCTGCCCTCCTTGAGTGGTGTATTCGAGACTATTCCCCTTAATTTTATAGAGATAGCCACTCTGTGTTGCTGTTGGAGTTGTGTATACAAAATTCGGCTCACCCCAAAGTACTTCTACATCACGAAGCGGAATTTTAAATAATTCGGTACTTACCCCCTTCTTAATCGAGTGTGAGTATCCAACAGACCCTGATGCTCCTTTGAGGAGGTATGTGAGTGTCCCCGTAGCCTTTCCAAATGCAATACTCGTTGCTCCAAGAGGGAGCTCAATTCCTTTTGTGCTACTACCCTGACCCATAGTGAGGTCGTACACGACTGACTGGTCTCCTCCTGCTGTGTATGATGTTATTGCAACATACGTACCATCTTCAGAAAAGAGCGCCTCAATTGCTTGTGGAATGGTTGTCCCACTTTTCAAAGTTTCCTTTCCATCGATGAGGTTGATGCTGTATACATGCCCTGTCCCCTGCTCTACGTACATGACCTCACCCGCCTTTGTAAATGTTGCTCCTGCCACAGGTCGTGTACTGAGCTGGCGTAATTTTTGGGGCGTTCCATCAAGAGCTTGGTCAGTGACATCAATAACGGTGTCATCAGTTCGGGTGACCGAGACGGTGTCTCCCCCAGACAAGCCAAATCGAGCAAATACTTCATCCGCACTTTTGGGCGTACCGTAGGTAAAGAGATACCCCCATACACCACCAATGATGATAATTGCGAGTATGCCGATTATTATAAAGATTGTTTTTTTCATAGGTGATTCATTAGCCCCCTCCTCCATATGTACAAGTCATTGCTGAACTTGAGAAAGTTCCATGAAGTGTTTGGGTGCAAAATGTCTGGCAAGTCATTGGGGGTGTAAGTGTGTAACTACTACAAGAAACAGTCGTTGTTAGGGGTGGGGCGTTACAAGTTGATCCTGGAGTTTCTGATTTTAGTATGCACTTCTTACAAGTGAAATCCCACTGGCTATTTGTCATCGCAGTACAGCTACGTATCAAGTTTAATTCTAACGTATTTCCTGAGACTGGAGCAGGTTGACTTGCCTGATTTGTCTTCGCTCTGCTTGGGTCAAGTTGTAATTTCAAACCTTGCGCTCTATCGAGTACGTTAAGGTTCGTAAGGTTCCCATAAATTGTATTGAGTACAATAAAAGGAATAAGGAGGATAGCGAGACCAAGGAGTACGCCCATGATGTCGTGTCGGGCAGACTCTTTATTGGTGACCACATCACTCATGCTGTACTTTACTCCTGCCATAGCAATCTTTACGACACCAACAAGTGCCCCGAGACCAATGACGGTGAGGTAGATAACATTAAAATATTCTGAGAGGGATGCGTTCTTTTGGTCAGTAAGACCAGGAAGTCCGACTAGTGGCTCATAGTTAGGTGTTGCAGCAAGAGCAAGATTTGCAAAAATAGAGAAGAGGACAAGATTAAAAAAAGTCAGAAGTGCGAGCTTTTTTGGTGATGATGTAAAAGATGTTGTCATATACTATTCAAAAAAGATTTGGAATGTCTTTTCAATAAATTGTGGAATTCGTGTTTTTGTCACAATAGAGAAACCAACACGTGCATTCCCCTCACCTCCTACATGTCGAAGGGTTATTGCGTTTGGTGAAGATGCATCGTGGTTTGCTTCTGCACCATTAATCTTCCACGAAAAAGTTGCATCGCGTTCATTCATCTGTGTATTTATGAAGTATGGCTCTCCATATATTGTTGTTTCTTCACCAATGAGTGTAAGTGGATTCTGCGCTTCTCTACTACTGAGTCCACGGAGTGGATTTTGTTCATAGAAATGGAGTTCTGGAGAAGCCGCTCGGAGAAGTATCGACTTTTTACCAATCACATCACCATTTTGGTTCACTACTTGCACCGAGAGTGGTTTGTTGTCATAGCGAGGCATTGTTTCTTCGAGGATGTTCTTCCCTCGAATAGGTCCCCCAAGGAGGACTGTGTCACCAAGTGACCATGTGTAGGTGTATGCAGTGTCAGAAATACTTGTGTTGTCGTTCACTACCGCAACAGCACGGAATACACTCTCTGCACTTGGGAGCGCCTTCCCTCTATAGAAGGAAGGGGTGTAGGTATTTGCTTCAAGAATAATATCGACAACTGCAGGTACGACAGAAATTGATGAAGATATTGTCGGAGCATTTGTTCTTGTAAGTACGACACGGATTGAGGTTTTCTCCCCCAAACCCTTTGTTTCAAGGGAAATATCACGAGCGTCTCTAAATTGAGTATCTTCAACACCGTCTATATACCAAACAATACTTGCCCCTGTTGTATCGAGACTGTATGCATCGAGAGATACTTTAATAGGTGTGTGTGGGTTGGGGAATTGTGGGCTAACAATGAGGCTTGCTCCCGACGGGCCCCCAAGGAAGGATTGTGCGTGCGTTGTTTGTGTAAATGTGAGGGCGCAGAGAAAGACCGCAACTGACACGAGTACAATACTGTGTATGGAGCGCTCAATACGCAATTTCATAGGTATAGTTTATCACGCGGTTCTGAACTTTCGCCCGTCTATACATGGATAATGTTTATAGGCGGAGGCTCTATTTCAACCCAGCACTATGAAGCTTTTCGAGAGCGCTATCAAACAATTTCACAATCTTCTTTTCATGATGGTATGCCATGAGCACAAAAATCGTTGTAGCCGGTATCATTTTTCCAAAGGGGAGAAATTCTATACACATTGCGACGATATACCGTCTCCATAACCAACCGATCATCCGCTTTTTCCACCAACCTCCTCCTAACTTCCCCATAACCCAAAAAAATAAAATGAGCGCAAGGATGAAAGAGAGCACTGTAGTTACAAGGATGCCAATAATACTCAATTCACCTGGGATATCGAGAAGGTCTTTCAAGACTGCAAGCGGAAGAATGATAAATGGGAATCCGGGTTTTTCTGGGGGTTTTTCAAGGAGAAGTTGCGCATCACCGTCAGAAAAATCCTCACCTTCTTTCTTGAGCATGGTGCGGACGTCGTTTTGAGCGATTCGCTCTGCATATATACTGCTCTCACGCATCTCATTCTCCTCTACGTTCTCTGCTTCGACAGCTCTTTGATACGTCGCCTCCTCTGCATTTTCTTCAGCCTCATTTTCTTCCACATCCCTCTTTGTACCTTTTAGAAGTTGGGTACGAAGCTGTCTATCTTCAGCTTGCTCAGCATAACGCGCCTGCGCATTTTGAATACCGCGATTTCTATCAACATCGTACTCATTTTCCTGCTCATTTCTTGCCATACAACTTTTTATGCATTACCTAAGAGTTCGGCACGCGCTTGCTTGATTTGAAGTAACTGAGATGGGTCAGACGTTATGATTTGGTCTTCTGTGTATGAAGCGATTACCTTAATGGCAACATGTTTGAGTCCTACGAAAAAGATTCCTTCCCCAACACCAGACTCAAGAAGCATAAATTTTTCCTCATCAGTAAGATTAAATACATTTTGGAGTGTATCTACGGCAGTTGGAGATTGCTTCATAAGAAGCTGAATAGAAGAGTTGGTAATCATTGGAACTCCATACGGCGAGCGAAGGAAATCGTCCACGTCCTGTGTAATCGTAGAAAGACCAAGATAGTACTTACGACCGCGCTTTGCAATGTTGTGGAGGAATGCGGCGGTATCTTCTGACTTAAGCATCCACCACGCCTCATCAATAACAAGAAGGCGTTTTTTAAGTTCTCGGCGAACTGCCCCCCAGATGTGATTGGTAATGATGTACATCGCAATCGTTTTAAGTTCCTCTTCCATATCACGAAGTGAGAACACCACAAATTTCTGATTGATATCAACATTTGTTGGTTCGTTCATAAAGCCTGACCATGTTCCCGAGGTGTACTTCGTAAGGCGTTGTACAAGGGACTCACTTCCTTCCATCCCCGCAAGTACCATTTCAAAATCTGAAAGGAGCGGTGGTGGTAAATCACGGTAATCACCAGAACCAGTAATATCCTTGAGTGCATATACCTCATGGAGCGCCGCATCAATCACCGCATCTTCTTCAGGGGTGAGTCCACCAAGCATGAGCTTGAAGAGACCAACAAGTTCAATAATATGCGAACGGAGAAGTTCCTTTGGATTTTCATCAGGAAGCGGAATTGGTAGGTCGAACGGGTTGATATGGTGCTCTGAAGAGAGAGAAATATTGAAGAAACGCCCCCCGGTAGCTTCTGCGAGATACTCATACTCATGTTCAGGGTCGATAACGAGTACTTCAGTACCAAACATAAGTGATCGAAGAATCTCGAGCTTTGTTGTGTATGACTTCCCCGCTCCTGAGGTTGCAAAGGTTACGGAGTTGTAGTTCGTGAGCGAAAATCTATCAAAGAGTACGAGCGAGCTATTGTGGCGGTTGATACCATAGAGGATCCCTGTGTCTGATGTGAGGTCGAATGAAGTGAATGGGAAAAAACTCGAAAGTGGAGATGAGTTAAATTTGCTATGAACGAGGAGTTTATCTGAGAGTGTTGGAATAACACTTCGGAAGCCGTCTTCCTGCTGGAAGAGCGCGGGCTTTATGTATACGAGACGTGTATCGAGAATACTCTTCACATCGGTCTCTGATTTATTGAGTTCAGCCTCGGTGTCTGCATAGAGTGCAATGTAGAGTCCCACGTTAAAGAGCTTCTCCTCTGCTTGTTGGAGTTTGTCGCGAAGATCCTCAAGGTTGCGGTACGCAGCATCGAGTTGCGGGTCTCGGACCATACCTTTATCAGAACGTTCGTTTATTTGACTCTGCACCTCTGCAACTTTCTTCTGGAATTTTTTGAGTGTTTCAGCGGTGTCTATAGGGTGCACCACAATAGTGACATCAATTTCTCTTTCGAGGTTGAGGACGGGTTCGAGCCACCCGTCATTGAGATACCGTGGATACGAAACAGCAAAAAAGATACGAGAGAGACGCCCGCTTACATTTAAACTTCGCGGACTGATACTAATTGCAGATGGGGCAATAACATCCGGAAGAGAGAGTGGAGCAGCAGGCCCCCCTGTTTCAGTGTCTTCAGCTTTCTTTTTTTGTATAAAATCGAGGAGTTTCATATCATCGTTTTGGTGCTGCTGCTAAATCTTCTGGATTAAAAATGTGGTAGAAAAGTTCAATAAGTTCTTCTGTACCAAGAAGTGCTGTGCGAATACCGATACGCGAAAGTCCCTGTTCTACGATTGAGACACGTTGCTCAAGTTGTGTTCGGTCCTCAAAGAATTTATCAGCAGAACGCTCCTCTGCGCCCGGCTTTGGCTTTAAGAACTTTGTAATCCCCTTCACTTCGAGGTTGAGGGGTGTATATGGGATAACCACGAAGAAGTTTTTGGTCATTATATCTACCTGACTCGTGAATGTGTTGATGAATTCAATGTATTCACGAAGTTGAATACGCATAAGGTCATTATCCTGGTGCGCCTCCCGCTCCTTAATGATTTCTAGGTATGGACGAATATCAAGACGGCGTGACTGAATGTATATTTGGAGTGAAAAATCGATTGAATTAAGGAACGACTGAAATTGAGAAAGAATTGCCTGTTGTTCGTCACCTGACTTGAGTGCAAAGTTTATTGAGGAAGCAAGGAGAATCATGCAGAGTTGGCCGTCTTTCAACACCACCACATCATCATGGATGTCTGCAACCGGTACGAAATTTTGTGATGCGTTTTGTGTTTCCATACTAATTTTCGGTTGAGTGAAGCTCTAACTTGCGAGAGAGAGAAGTGATTGATTTTTTACTTGTGAAGCCGAGTGCCGGAGACGTAGGGGTACGTACTTCAGTCTTCTCTATGATTGCCTGCGCCTCCTCCTTCCGCCAGAGGTAGAGCTTATTTTTTGTGAAGTAACCTACTGAAGACTCAAGAAATGATGAAAATGGGCGGTTGTTTACCTTTTGGAACGCAAGGGATGCCGAGAGCGCTCCAAGTGGGAGACCAAACATAATGGTAAAAATAAAAGGAAGTGTCAGGTACATAATTACCAAAATACCCGCACCACCAGCGAGGTACACAAACTGTTTCCAAGTGAGTGGACCAATAATTTTATCTTCAATTTCAATAAACTGTGGTACCTCAAATCGCATATCCTTCATTGTACCCTATCCTCGTGTGTATCGAAGATGTGCATTGGGATTACCTTTCTTCTATGAGACTTATTCAGATTTTTGAGATGGTGTTGGTTCAGTCGTGTTCCGTAATGCTCCATACCCAACTACTGGTCCACCTTCTTTCTTTTGACGAAGTGATTCAATATCGCTTGCCATAGTGCGGTGGGGCGCAAGTGTCTGCATAACCTCTTCACGAGTGAGTGGCTTCGGCCCAGCTCCAGGAGCGCCTTCACTTGGTTGTAGAGGGACTCCTTGAGGACGGAGACTGAGTCGCTCTTTTAGGTTCTTGTCTGCCTCAGGTAGTACACCCATTTCTTTCACTCCTTGAGTGGTACTTGTAGCATTACTCACCCGTAGAGCCTTTAGTATATCCATTACATCAAATAAAACCCCTATTTCTAGCTCAGATGTAATAGCTTGCGCTTGCTCCTTCGGTATTCCTAAATTTTCAATATTTTTTTCTAAATTTGTTACGGATTCAAGCAAGAATAATACGAAATACACCTCGCTCTTTAAGCCGTCAGTCTGCACACTACTCAATTTGTAATGGGTAGCGACTTCTTCGAGGTTCGTTATCAGAGCATCATCAGTAAAGACTTCACGGAGTTCGCGTGGCAATGTTTCCCAGCGAGTTTCAAGGATGCTTATGTTGGTAGAGGTAATGTTCATAAATTTGTATTAGTGCGCGTGTCCGTCTGCCTTATGATCATCTTTCCCGTGTCCTCCTCCATGATCATCTTTCCCGTGTCCTCCTCCATGATCATCTTTCCCGTGTCCGTCTGCCTTATGATCATCTTTCCCATGTCCTCCTCCATGATCATCATGCTTCGCCTTTTCCTTGATGTGTCCAAACATCTCCTTTACGTCCTTCTCCCCACGTAGGACAGCCGCTGATTCTCGATATGAAGGAGCGAGGTCAAATCCTCCAATGCTAAACATATCAGCAGCTTTTTCACTCGTCTCAGCATACGCTTTAACACGCTCACCCTTTATTTCCTTGATACTATCCTCCATCTGCTTCTTTGCAGCGGTGACACCTTCATGTGCTGATTCGATACCATCCTTATGCTCTGCTGTAAGGACATCAAGCTCCGCCTTTAAGTTTTGAACTTCCGTCGCGTAGACTTCTCGCTGATCTAATCTTAGGCTAGGGTCATTTGCAAATCGAATAGCCTCTTTAAGTTTCTCTCGTACAGGGCGAGTAGCCTCAGCGACTGCCTTTTTACGCTCTTTTACAACCTCCTCTGCTTGGTGCATTCGGGCTTCACCAGCCTCCTTGGTACTCTTAACTCTACCCTCATCATATCCAAGCCCCTTTGCGTATTCTACTTCTGATTTAATTTTTTTCTCGAGTCCCTTTGCGTACCCATCTGACTTTCCATCACCAATACCCATCTTCTTTCCTATCCCATTAACATTACGAGCATCAAAAGATGCATTTGAGAGTGTTCGCAAAGTATTAAGCTGACGACGTGCCATAAATCCAGAGACACCTCCTTGAGCAGCTCTGTCTTTCAATCCCTGGTCTTGTGATTTGTTGTACGAATATCTACCCACAGTCGCTCTACCACCGCGAGCAGCGAGACCAACCGTTGCCCCACCAATGAAGCGCTGTCCACTTTGTCGGACTTTCTGCCCAGTGCTCACCGCCATAGCTCCACCTTGGACACCCATCTTTTGTGCAATGGTGAGTGATGCAACTAGGAAGAAGATAATAATGCTGAAATTAAGAATCACATCAAGAGCTCCTGGAGCAGGTGCGGTTCCTGTTGTTACAAGAGCCCCGAAGCTACTTCCCCGTAGGTTGAGTCCACCAAGGAGTGTAAGCGATACGAGAGTAAGGAGGAGATACGCCGGTGCAAAAAACGCGTAACTAATGAGCTTGCTCCAGAGGTCTGAAGCAAAGCGAGATGTTTGTGGGAACACCGTTGCAGCAAAAAGTACTGGTGAAAACACCATAATGAGTACAAGTGCAACAAAACGAACAATGAGGAGGAGTGACGCTGCAAAAAATATAAATGCAGTGATAATGAGAACTATCGTGCCAAGTGCAAAGAACCAGAAGCCGGTATTGTCGTCTGTAAGCTTCTTAAGGATATCACCACTCTGGATATCGTAGAGCGTGACGAGACCAAGCATTTGGGTAATTGTTGTTGAAATATTCCCCGTCCCATTGGTGAGGGATGTGTATATTTGCATCGCAGTGAAGTTCGAGAAGTCGATAATCACCTTTACAAAGAAGAGACTGAAGTTGATGAGGAGCGCACCAATAATGATGCGTGAGACGAAGCGCTTCGTGTCTGCGTGGTCGGGGTCGAGAATGGTACGAATACCCACAAAAATAAATCCAAAAATAAATGCGAGATTGCAGATGTCGCGAATGAGCGACCAGGCAGTATCGATGGTGATTCCTAGTGATCCACTATTTATCCATGTACCCATTCCAAAAACGGTGCTGTTAAGACTTGCGTCAAGCAATTCTCCAGAAAGCCAAGTAAATGCAGCTGCAACTGATAATGCTGTATTTCCAATAAAATTTACTGCAGGTTTAAGCAACCAATCAGCAGCACCTCCAACTACGTCCATTATTCCAATAGGAGGACTCTTTGCATTTGCAACATTTCCAAAGCCTGCTGATAGAGCAATACTTTGTACCAGCAACATTTCCTCGTAACCACCTTGTTTTACTGGTTGTTCTTGAATTGAAATCGAAACAGGAGCAAGAAAAACAACAAGCAACAAAAATCCGAGAATTCCCTTTTTCATGATGCTGTTGTTTTTAATGAAGTGCATATTTTTTAGAAGCCTAAGATTCCACCTATCCCACCAATTCCATTCTGTCGACATGCAACATCAATGGATGCAGTGAATGCGGTTACTGTTGCCTGTACTGCCGGGACGGTCTCAAGCTCTGTTGTTACATTCCCTACATTGGTATTGAGAGACCCATTACTCTGGTATGTAGAGAATTGTTGCATAAGGAGTGTTTCTGCTGCTGGGATTGAGGTTGCTCCGTACTTTGCAACAATTGCTTGTTTTGCAGCATTTGTTGCTGAGGTACTGCGGAGCGTTTGGTAATCAGCAATAAATGCGTTGATACGACCAATGTTTACATTAGTGTTTGTGATTGACGTACGTGCTGCGGTGAGTTGATTATTGAGTGCTGCAGAAAGTGCCCCTGTTCCACACTGTTGATTATTACCGTATACACGGTTTTTGTAGGTACTCGCTCCAGTAATAAGTCCAACGATTGTTTGTTGGAGACTTAAGTTGCGTTGCTCTATTGCAAGAGCCTCTGAGAGTGCTGTGTTTGAAGTTTCTACGAATCCAAGTGTAGGGACCTCAGCAGCCAATCCTCCGAAGTAGTTCCCTCCACCTCCGTAGTTTGAATTGGTGAGTCCAAGGAGTCCACCGGCACCACTGAGAACCGATGAGGTAAGTTGTGTGAAGAGTGCCCCAAGGAGCTCATTGAGCTCGTCAGCAACAGTGAGACGTCCTTGTGGTATACCAAGCGTTTTGTTGAGTTGGTCTTCAATAACAACTCCCGGGGTGACGATAACCCCTTCTGCGTTCTTGAATGAGAGGAATCCCCGTCCGAACTCAAGGAGTTTTGTCTCCTGAGCACGTGAGTTACTTAGTGTAGCGGAAAGTTCAGACTGAGCTTCGAGAAGGGCTCCATATGGATTGTTCTGAGGTGTAAGGGTAAGTGAGTACCAACCATCCCATCCCCCTTCGAGGAAGTCCCCACCGATAAAGTTTTCCATATTTGTAACAACGTCACTCAAGCGACATTCGGAACTGAAGTTGCTCCCGCTTCGTGTTTTTTGGTATTGAATATCAAGTGCAATTTGAATGTCGAGCTTGAATGGTGAACAGAGCGCTTGAAGGTCAGAACCCCAAATGAATTCTCCTGCAACTCTATCAGCAATATCGGTAAGGAATCCTTCAAGGTCAGTGACAAACGCTGGGCTTCCATTGAAGCCAGAGTTTACCCACTGTGTGGTGCTCCGAATCATTTCTTGGAGGACGAGGTTTATGAGTGCCCAAGCGATACCATCGAGTACGTACTCTTTTGTTGCAATTGAACTTATTGCTGCAGAAGTAATTCCGTCATAGACAGCCGAAAGAGCTTCCTTTGCCAGTTGGAGTGCCTGAAATCCTGCTGATGCACTTCCTGCATGTGCTTCACGAACTTGAAGGGAGCTTGAAATAGGAGCAAAGACAAAGCTACACACCAAGAGGCCTGCTATAAGTGATGATGAAATCTTTCTTTTTGAATTCATGAAAAATTTCATATATCAAAAATATAAAAGAATGCTCCTGCTTCATCGTTGCTGTAGCTGATACCACGCGCGGAGAGCACCGCCTCGATTGCCTTAAAGCTACTTGCCAAAACCTTCCCGTCTTCCTCGTAGCCTTTTATACGTGCGAGAGCATAAAGTGGATCGGTAAATGCAACCTGCATTGCTCCAATATTGGTCACGGTTGCTTCGTATGCGTTCATGAGTGCGATGTGTTCGTTCACCAGTGAATCAGGAACAGGTGTTGCGAGGAGGTCACTCGTCGTCTTTGTGTACATTGTGAGGATTGGACCAATCTTTTCGAGGAGGCCTGGATTGTTTGTTGCGAGCGCTTCGTTGAGAATAACTGCCGCGTTCTCTGTCTTTACTGAGTGAGTTGCAATAATTTTGGGAATGGTATTCCCGTACTCACGAAGGGCTTCGTCTGTAGAAGGTATGATGGTAAGTTCAAGGCGTGTATGGCGCTTACTTAGAGTGTTTTTCTCGATTGCCTCTACCGCATTCCCTACTAGTTTTGTTGGGTCACTCGTCTCTGCACTTCCAATCTTTCCTTGTAAATAGTCTTTAAAAAACGCTTCAGAGAACTTCCCTGTAAATGTTGTTGGAGGGGTGTAGGGTTCTGCAGAAACGACATCCGCTGTAGTAGAAGGAGTTTGAATTGTTTCAAAAATTTTACCCTGCAGATTCTCTTCCCAATCTTTTACGCCGTCTCCGTCAGTATCGAGGGATTCTATATATGTCCGTTCAGGGGCAGTAACGACGAGAGCGCCGTTTGAAGCGCTCACAGGAGTGTTGGCTTTCACGTATAAAGCACCGAGGATTATCACAATCCCAAACGCGAGAGCTGCTCCAATTCTGTATGTGCTTTTCACACCGAAGTATTTACTCGTTTAGTATACCAAGTGTGTGTGTAAAACTGTGGGTATAATGTTCAATACCTGTGGTTAACTCGTGTACTGTTTATGAACTGTGTGTGGACTGTATTGCATTACAGAGAGTGAGCCATGCTGGAAGAGAGACATCCTCACCACGAATATCAATCGCGATACCGAGTGTGGAAAAGATGTGGGTAAGTGTATTTCTTGGAATGATGTCTGATAAATTGCCAAGGAGTTGCTTTCGCTTCGACTTAAAACCTTCGTGTAATATTTTGAAAAAAAATTCTTTAGTAATACCTGCATCGTGGAGCTTTTGATTTGAAATACCTGAAATAGCTATAATTGCCGAGTCAATTTTCGGTGGTGGGGTGAAGTTCCCTTTCCCAACTGTCCTTACATACTTTGGTTGGCCAAATATTTTTACTGAAAGTGAGAGAAGAGACTCCTTTTTGTCTCGCGCAATACGCTCTGCCACCTCTTTTTGAACCAAAAATACCAAGTCGGAGGGCTGAATAGCACTTTCGAGGAAGGTTCGGAAGAGCATTCCTGATAGATAATACGGTATATTTGCTACGATTTTGAAGCCATTTGGTTGAAGTCCAAGGGCCTGTAGGTCTAATGTCCGCACGTCTCCATGTATCAAAATGAGCTGTTTTGACTTGATTTCTTCTGAAAATGAGGTTTCAAGCGCTAAAATAGCCCGTTCGTCGGCTTCAATTGCAATCACTACCGCTCCTCGCCCGAGCAGTTCTCGTGTAAGAACCCCAGTTCCAGGGCCAATTTCGAGTACGGTATCGCCCTTTTCTACATTCCCCGCCTCTGCCATGAGGGCAGGTACACGAGTATTATTGAGAAAATGTTGCCCAAGTGACTTTTTTGCCTCTATTTTCCCTAGTTTTTCTTGCATGGTGGAAGTATACCGCACTGTGTGGATGTATGCCTGCCACCAAGCAAACTTTAGACTAAGCGTAGTCGCTTGCTTCTGGACCTCACGAAATGAGTGTACTGGTACATCTTAAAATTTATTATGAATAAAATTTTGGGTCTTATTTTTCATTATGAAAGAAAAATAAGACAGACCAGAAGTTAATAAGCGCTACGCTTATTAACTTCTAGGCCACTCAGAAAATATAGTCGCTGCGCTTCTTATTTTTCGGTCAATCTAGATACACCGTACGCTCATACCCTGATTCCTCCGGGTTAGTACTCTCAATAAGTTCGCTTCGGATGTCTCGTAAGAATGAAGACGGCGCATTCACATGCTGACTGCCAAAGATAGTTCGAATGTGCGCAAAGGAGAGAAATACTTTTTTCTTCGCACGTGTAAGCGCAACATAAAAGAGGCGACGCTCTTCTTCATCATCAATCTTTTCACTCCCGAGCCGTTCGTGTGGGAACAGTCCTTCTTCGAGTCCGGTAATAAATACGTACGGGAATTCCAACCCCTTTGCTGAGTGGATGGTCATGAGTCGTACTGCATCAAATTCTTCTTTCTCTTTCAATTCATCCTGGTCACTCCCTAGTGCAGCATCCTCGAGAAGGTGTTCTATCGCCTCTTCGTGAGTGTACTCACGGTACTTTGTCCCGAGTGAAACAAGTTCTCGAATGTTTTCGAGGCGCTCAAGTCCCTCTTCACCATCGTGTCGATACTCATCTTCAATACCCGTGTGCTTCATAATGAACGCTATTGTTTCGTGTACCGGATGTTCCTTCGCGTAGTCCGCAATCTCACCAATGAGTCTATGGAATGCATCAACTTTTTCACGTGTCTTTGCGGGAAGCTCCTCTACTCTTCCTTCAACAACCTTAAGGAGTGTTACCTTTCCAATACCGCGTGGTGGGGTGTTGATGATACGAACAAGGTCTCCAGTACTACTTGGGTTTTGTGCGTAGCGAAGAAACGAAAGAATGTCTTTAATTTCTTTGCGTTCAAAAAACTTTGTGCCGAGCATCTGGTACGGAACGTTGTAGTTAATGAAGGCTTCCTCAAGTGCGCGCGATTGGAAGTTTGTTCGGAAGAGAACCGCAATTTCGCTAGGAGATGCGCCATTTTTTATCAAATCTTTTGCAGTAAGCGCTACGTACTCAGCCTCCTCTTGCCCGCCCATTGCGGTATAGAGCGATATGAGTTCCCCTTCATGATTCTTTGTAAAAACTTTTTTCGCAGGACGGTTTATATTTTTTTCAATAATGTCATTTGACGCCGCAATGATTGTTTGAGTTGAACGATAATTCTCTTCGAGCATAATGATTTTTGCTTGAGGAAAATGCCGCTCAAATTGCAAAATATTTTTTATGTCAGCACCGCGCCATGAGTAGATGTTTTGGTCGACATCTCCAACAACACAGAGGTTAGATCGGTCACCGACAATGAGTCGTGCAATTTCATACTGCACTTTGTTTGTGTCTTGGTACTCATCGACATGAACGTACTGGAAGCGGGTGCGATACGATTCCAAAATCTCAGGTCGACTTTTGAGCATTGAAAGTGTCTTCGCGAGGAGGTCGTCAAAATCAAGCGCGTGTTCTTCACGGAGGATCTCTTCATAGTGCTTCCACACTTCACCCGCTACCCGTTCAGGGTACGTTCGCGCACTCGCCAAAAAATCGGCCTGCGTCACTGCGTCTCCTTTTGCACGCGAGATGATAGAAATCATCCGCCGAGGTTCAAATTGTTTAGGATCATACCCGCCACGCTCAAGAGCTTTTTTAATTGCACTCGTCGAATCGCTTCTATCATAGATAGTAAACTGCTTTCGAAGTCCAAAAACGTCATGATGCTCCCGAAGTATGCGCACACCGAGTGCGTGGAATGTTGTTACTGTGGGAGCGCCGTCGATACTTGCTCGCGCCGTTTCGCTAAACGTATGAAGGAGGTGCATCACCCGCTCCCGCATTTCTTTTGCTGCCTTGTTGGTAAAGGTTACCGCAAGGATATTCTCTGGGCGTACCCCGCCTTGAATAAGGTGGATAATGCGGTGGGTTATGACTCGTGTTTTCCCCGAACCCGCACCTGCGAGTACAAGAAGCGGTCCTTCTGTGGTAAGGACTGCGTTTTTTTGCGCTTCATTTAAGCCATTAAGATGCTCCATGTGGCTTCAACTATACCACAGCACCTTCTCATCCATAGAGAACAAGCCGTATAAGATACAAAATCATTACACAACAAATTATCTGTTTATGAAATAGCTAGAATACGGCTTTATAAAGGCTCAAAATGAGGCTTTTTATATGACTGTGGACAATCGAGTTTGGCAAGGTTGCCTCATTTTCCTGCTCAGTTATCATAGTGTTGTACTTGTGTAAGGTACCGATGGAGCGTTTTTCAAGACCGCTCTTTTTGTTTCAGAAAATACCGTAGTGGAAGAATTGCGGAGAGTCCATAAATAAGGCCTATAAAACAAACTCAACAAAACACCTCCCCCGCAGAAGGAACTCTGCATATTGGGCAGGTAACATATAGTCATACAAATGTGCTCATCTTTGAGTTTATTTTTGTTACAATTGCCATTATCCTCCCATTTTCAGTATATGCGGGGGTTTTTTCAGTCTTTTTTGATACCGCAGCAGCAGAATCAGACCAAGTAGTTGTTTCATATTCTGATGATTCAAACGCACAAACAATGCCGCTTCTCCGAGCAGCAATTCATACTGACCCAAATCCAGCTAAAGGTGGTGGAGATATTATTGTTGAAGATGGTGCATTGGTGGCAGGTGGCGATATAGACGGTAAAGACAACGTCATCAATACCAAGACATCGAATGGCGAAATTAGCTTGTACGTAGTGCGCGAAGGAGATACACTCTCTCAAATCGCTCAAATGTTTGATGTGAGTGCAAAAACCATCCTTTGGGCAAACGAGATTACTAACCCAAGTAAAATTCGCCCTGGAGATTCACTCATTATTCTTCCAATCACGGGAGTTCGGCACATTGTAAAGAAGGGAGATACACTTAAATCAATTGCTAAGAAGTATGAAGGAGATGTAGACGATATCATCGCGTATAACCAGCTTGCTTCAGCGGAAGATATCCATGTGGGTGATACCGTTGTTGTCCCTGATGGAACAATGAGTGCTCCACCAGCGGCGAAAAGCGCAAGTCCATCAAAGACTACCGGAGGTGCGGTTGCAGCTGGTGCTGGGGGTTCATCATTTACAAACCCACTCCCGGGCTCAGTTAAAACTCAAGGAATTCACGGATACAATGGAGTTGACCTATCAGGTATGCCGATTGGAGCAGCAGTTGTCGCTGCTGCAGGAGGTGAAGTTATCGTTGCGAAAAGTACTGGATGGAATGGAGGGTATGGTTCATACATCGTAGTGAAGCATCCTAATGGTACACAGACTCTCTACGCCCACCTCTCAAGTGTTCTCGTAGGTGTCGGACAAGCAGTTGCGAAGGGAGAAAAGATTGGTGGTATGGGTAATTCAGGACGTTCGACGGGACCGCATCTGCACTTTGAGGTTCGTGGGGCACGAAATCCATTCTAAAGAACAAACATACCCGCTGTATCTACATTGTTGTGTTCACAAAAAAATCCGCTCACCGTAATACACATACGGCTCGCGGATTTTTTGTTCCACGCCTCGTATCTAACGCATGTATGCTCGTTCTTGTTCCCACAGCTTTACAGTTTTTTGAAAACTGTATCCAACCAAACAATTTTTAATATAAAAAGGCAGTACATAATAAAAGCCGTACCTACAGGTACGGCTTTTATATAATCTGAATAGACTGCTCAATTATGCTGTGATGCGTGCCCATGCACCATCGATATGTTGCTTTGTTGTTTCGTCAGTAAGTTCGCCCACTTCATTAAACTTGCTTCCAGCAACTCCAAGGAAAAATTCAGGCTGACCAAATACTTCCGCGTTTCCGTGGAGGAGCATTTTTTTAAGGTCGTATTGTCCAATCGCAGCGCCAACCGGTCCTACTGAGGCACCAACGACGAGCACTTTCTTTCCACTGAAAGAATTTTTGCCATACGGACGTGAAGCCCAATCAATTGCATTTTTGAGTACCCCTGGGATAGACCGATTGTACTCCGGAGTAGCAATAATAATAGCGTCAGCACTTTCAATTTGAGTTTTGAGTTTCTGTGCTGACTCAGGGAATGCTGCTTCATCATCTTCATTAAAAAATGGGAGGACGCTAATATCAGCAATTTCCATATCTATCGTTGCTGGCTTTTGCGCGATAAAGGCGTTCATGAGAGAGCGATTGTGTGAGTTCTTTCGGAGGCTACCTACAATTCCAAGTATTTTCATAACAATTAACAATTAAAAATAAGACGTGTAGTATAACCGCATTACTTTACTATGTAAAGTAATATGACTATGATAGTATAGAGATACTATGTTTCGGACCAAAGCACAGCACACAGCATGCAAGACCTGCCCCATTGCAAAAACGGCGGATATTATCGGGGACTCTACCGTGCTTGTTATTATTCGCGACCTCGCTCAATCAGCGAAGCGTTTTAGTGAGTTGCAAGCTTCATCAGTTGGAGTGAGTACGCGGACGCTTACAGATAAATTGAAAAGGCTGGAAATAGGAGGCTTTGTTGCAAAGGTAAAATATGCCGAGTTTCCTCCCCGTGTAGAATACTCTCTTACAAAGAAAGGTAGTGGACTCCTTGGTATTATCCGTGAAATGGAACGGTACGGAAAAAAGTATCTAGATTAAGGATGACAACCTGAACAGGTCCTGTAAGGAAGATGGCTGACTCGTTGATTAGTGCTTCACCCGAAAGTGCAAAGCTTCAAGCACATGACTCTCTTCTATGAGGTTTTTTTCGTCTAGGTCAGCTATCGTGAGAAAGTACGGGGTACTTTCGCAAGAGGTTGTCTAGTATTTCTTGAATTTATGAAAAGAAATACTGACAACCTGAACAGGTCCTGTAAGGAAGATGGCTGACTCGTTGATTAGTGCTTCACCCGAAAGTGCAAAGCTTCAAGCACATGACTCTCTTCTATGAGGTTTTTTTCGTCTAGGTCAGCTATCGTCTGAGAAACCTTAATGAGGCGGTGGTAACTTCGTGGAGAAAGCCCGAGTTTTTCAGCAGACTTCTTAAGAAGGTTTCGTACGGGCTCTGAAAGCACAATACGTTCCTCAATGTCGCGAGCAGACATTTCGCCATTTGTCGTGATCCCTGAATTTTTAAAGCGATTTGCTTGGCGTTCTCGAGCTTTTAGGATTTGTTCGCGTACACGCTCAGTTTCTGATATTTCCCCCTCGTTTAGGGGAGTCTTCTTTTCCGTTAGCGTATCGTAATCAACGTGAGGTACTTGGAGCCATAAATCGATACGGTCAAGGATAGGTCCAGAGATTTTATTTTTATACGTTTCTATTATTTGATGTGTGTAATCGCCACCCTCGTTCCCTCCCCGACTTGGGTTCATTGCAGCAACAAGAATGAAATCTGCAGGAAAAAGGGCATTTGAATGAACGCGTGAAATACTCACCACTCTGTCTTCGAGAGGTTGGCGGAGCGCATCAATCGCGCGACGTTCGAATTCAGCAAATTCGTCAAGAAAAAGTACGCCTTTGTGAGCGAGAGTCACTTCTCCAGGTTTGGGATGACTCCCGCCTCCTACGAGCGCAGTGTATGAGGCTGTATGGTGAGGTGCACGGAATGGTGGTCGAGAAGAAATACCAACCCCGGTCCCTGCAACAGAATGAATCGATGTTACTTCGAGCGCTTCTTCGGTAGTGAGCGATGGAAGCACCCCCTGAAAGGCACGTGCAAGCATCGTCTTTCCTGTTCCTGGCGGTCCAACCATAATGACATTATGTCTCCCCGCTGCACCAATGATGAGACCGCGCTTTGCTGACTCTTGCCCTTTCACATCTTCAAGTCGGACAGTACTCTCATCCCATAAAGTTGGAATTTGGGTAAGTTGTTCTTCAATAATACGTACGTGGTCATCACGTTTGGTATCGAGGTGTGAGATAACTTCACTGAGTGAGTGTGCTGATGTGATACGAATATTTGGTATGAGTGCAGCTTCTTCTCTATTTTCAAAAGGGACGACAACCTCAGTGAAGCCAGCCTCCTTCGCCTTACGAACAATGGGGAGGACCCCGCGCACTGGGCGGAGCGTACCATCGAGTGAGAGTTCACCAATGAAAATAATTTTCGATACGTCCGCATTGAGTGCGCCAGATGCAATGAGATAAGAAATTGCCATTGGTAAATCGAAGAGCGGACCTTCCTTTTTCAAATCAGCTGGTGATAGTGAAATGACCACTTTATGATTTTCACTTTTGGGAGATTTGAATCCAGAATTTTTAATTGCGCTGTTGACCCGGTCACGAGCCTCTTCAACCGCTTTGCCAGGGAGACCGACAATTGAAAAAGCAAACAGACCCCGTGAGAGGTCTGTTTCAATCGTAACGACATCAGCGAGTGTGAGTGAAGGTTGGGCAGAAAAAACTCGAGCGACGTTCATGGTAAAAAATTACGATGCTAATGTAGACTCCTCATTGAGATGGGTGATGCATGTTCGTGAGATAGGATTTGCATCGAGTCGTTTTTCTTCGATAGGTTGTGAACATACCTCGCAGATACCAAATGTGTTTTTTTCGATACGTGCGAGGGCACCCTGAATGCCGTTGTACTTCCGTTCGAGAGTTGCGACAAGTGCGCTTCGCTCATTCCACTCTTCCACAGAGTCGGCGGCGAGATTGAGATCAGGTTCTTCTGCATCAAGATTTTCTGGAACGGCAATCCAATCACTCGGATTTTTTGGATTATGGATTCCCACTCCCTGTAACTCACTTGTAATCTCCTCGAGCATTTTTTCAAGTCGAACTTTATATTCTGTATTCATAGTGTCCTGATTATACACAAATAAATTTTCAGCAAAAGGTGGAGCGGATACTAGAACACGTTTCGGAATATTTTAAAATATCTCCTCCTGAGCCGTGGCGTCAGGAGGAGATATTTTGTACTCGGTGTTGGTCAAATCTAAAACTGAGAAATTATTTCTATGAGCGCTTCTCTGGATGTAGAAATGACGAGGGTGTGCTGGTTTACGAATGTGTAGACAAGTACCTCAGTACCATTTGCATCCAAGAGAGCGCGAGCTGGCGCATTGCCCAATACAATGTCTGTGTACCCGGGAGCCGTTCCAAATGATTGTGGACTGAAGAAAGGAGTGAAGTCTTCATAGAGGAACGGTTCCCATTCGAGGAGTCCTGCAAAGAGTGCATCAAACGAATTTGTTTGCAGGATGATAAACGGTTCGTTGGATGCTGTCGTCACACTACCGATCATGAATGTGTCTCCAAGTGTTCGTACTGTCTTATCAGTAATACGTGCACCAATGAAGTCGAGCACCTCCCCGGTCGTCGCTGGACGTACTGATGAAGCGTCACTGATGGTTGGATAGAATTGAGTTATTCCCGAAGGAGCATTTCCTGCAAGAGTTCGGAGGTTCGTTAAAAATTCATTTTTTGATCCCGTGAGTTCGAGTGGTGTTTGTTTCGCTGTCTTCAAAAAAGTTGTAGTTGGAAGTGTTTCGCGAACTGGTTCAGGATTCTTTTTAAAGATGTTGAAGTAGATACTTGCGACAATCGCGAGAGTAATACCAAGCGCAACAATTCCAATGAGTATCCCGTAGCGAATAAGGTTATTTGATTGGGTGGTCGGAGGGGTGAGTGGTTCCTCTCGACGTTCGACACGTGGAACAAGATCTTTTTCTTGAGGTGTCACCACCGACGTTTCATTCGCAATTTCTCGAGTAGTACTGCGAAACTCGCGTGGTGCCTCTACTACCACCGCACGCTTCGGAGGGAATACTGGTGTATTTACTGGTTCGCTTGGTGGAGGAACTATTCGTTTCACGGGTTCAGTTACTGGAGCAGAAAAAACAGGCTGTGAAACACGCGCAGTTTGAGCAGGGGTCGTCTCTACAAATTGTTGTTTTGATACAGCATGTGGAATTGATTTTGCGACGGTTACCGTCTCTTTCGGGAGAGGAACTTCTCGTTTTGAAAGTGTTTCTGGGACGTGGACTCCAGAAATCCTTTCAGGTGTAGGTGTCGGTTTTGTACTGCTCGGGATAGATGTGAAAGCAGTATTGCTTCGGATAACCCCCGTTGTCACAACAGGTGCAACCATTGCCCCACGCATATCAGGTGAGGTTGGCTTATGACTTTCTGACCCTACTGATGATGGAGTAGTAGACGCACCCTCGACAGTATGTGACCACCCACTTTTCTTTTGTTCGGGAGCTTTTAAAGTAATTGGAGTACCGGTTACCTTTACAACATCTTGGGCAAATGTTCGTACCTTCTCGACAACTACTTTATGGTCATCTTTAGGCGCAAGATTTTTTGGAGCGATTGCCTCATTCACCACATCTGCTCGTGTTTCAGCTTTTGTCACCACCGGTTTTTCTTCCGTCTTCACTGCATCAGGAATTGCATCGAGTGCACTGGTGAGTGTTTTCTTTGTTCCGCCCCACCACTCTTTAAATGCCGCTCCGAGTTCATGTCCAAGGCTCGGTCGCTGTTTGCGTCGGTCGCTCACAATTGTTCCCCGCTCGACTTGGTCATTCGTGAAAGCTTTTGTCACGTCGAATACATCTCCGTGATTAGAAAGATGTGAACTTGGTGTTCCTCCCCCCGTCGTTGCATTTGTTTTCTTTGCAACAATTTCTTCATGAGGCTCGTCCGAATGAACCTCGTCGAAGGTAATCCCTAAGAGGACTTTTGGTTTTGGTGGAATCTGCGGATTTCGATTTGGTTCCATATGGTATGTTTCATCTAGTATCTCATAATTTAGAAAAAACACGTCACCATGGTGGTGACGTGTTTTTTCTAAAAGAGCAACTAATTTTTCCCTGGAGCTTTTAGTCCACGTTTTTCTGCGAAGGACTCATCAGCCTTTTTGATAGAGAGTCCGATTTTTCCGTCCTCAATTTTTGAGACAATGACAGGAACAACATCACCAACTTTCAAGATGCCATCCAGACTCTCGAGTCGCCACGGCACGATTTCAGAAATGTGAATCAGTCCTTCTGACTGCCCTCCAATTTTTGCAAATGCACCGAATGTTGCGATGCGTGTAATCTCTGCATCGAGTCGTTCACCAATTGCAAATACACGGGTGAGATTTGCAATGCGGAGTCGTGCCTGTTCAGGTGCATCTGCCTTACCGGTAATGTACACTGTCCCGTCATCTTCAATGGTGATTTCATCGACACCTGTTTCTTCCTTGATACCATTTATAGTTTTTCCTCCTCCACCAATAACGAGACCAATTTGCTCAGGGAGAATTTGCATCACAATAATCTTTGGCGCACGAGGAGAAATGTCAGGACGTGGTGCTGCTATCTCTGCTTCGAGTACATCCAAAATTTGCATACGAGCAATACGTGCTTTTTCAAGTGCCTCTTTCAGGATTTTGACTGGCACCCCACCAACTTTTACATCCATCTGCATTGCGGTAATACCAACACGAGTACCAGCAACTTTGAAGTCCATATCGCCATGTTCATCTTCAGGTCCTTGTATGTCGGTAATGAGTTGGTAGGTCTCATGGTCGTGCATCATGAGTCCCGAAGCAATCCCTGCAACAGGACGGGTAATCGGAACTCCCCCATCCATGAGCGCAAGTGTCGATCCACACACCGAACCCATTGAGCTTGAACCATTCGATGCCATTGTCTCTGATACGAGACGAATGGTGTACGGGAATTCTGTTTTCTTCGGAATGACTGCCACGAGTGCTTTCTCAGCAAGCGCACCATGCCCGACCATGCGCCGGTTCGTTCCCCCAACTCGCCCGGTTTCTCCGACTGAGAATGGAGGGAAATTGTAATGGTGCATAAAATTCTTTTTAGTCCCATTCTCTTCGATTGAGTCGAGTATTTGAGAATCGTCAGGCCCTCCAAGAGTGAGTGCGGTAAAGACGTGTGTCTCCCCTCGATAGAAAATACCACTGCCGTGAAGGGTTGGTGAAATACCTCCCGCCTGTGCGTAGAGAGAACGAACTTCATCCATCCCTCTCCCGTCGGGTCGAATCTTGTTATGGATTGCTCCGTGGTGGAGAGCTTCATCAATTGCATGCTCAAAGTATTCACTTGCTAGTCCTCCGTCTGCACCAGGGATAGTTTCATTGAGAAGTGTCACCCACTCTTCTTTTAGTTCATAGAGGTGTGCCTTCCCTGAGCGGTTGGAAAAGAGTGTTTCGGTTAGCTTTTCTGAAATATGTGCAGAAAAGAGCGCTTTTACCTCGTCACTGAGAGAAGGAAGTGAAAGTGCACGTTTTTCTTTACCTATTTCAGCGATGATATTTTTCTGGAACACTTCAATAGTGGTATTGAGAATAGAGGCTTGTTCGAGCGCCTTCACCACTTCCTCCTCACTAATTTCAAAACCAGCGGTTTCAATCATATTGATTGAGCCGTCCTTCCCACACGCGAGAATTTCGTAGATGAGCAATCCTTCTGCACGTTCAGTATATGTTGGGTTGATGACAAGCTCGCCCGTTTCGCGGAGCTTACCAATTCGGACTCCACCTACAGGTCCGTCCCAAGGAATAGGTGATACCCCAAGAGCAAGTGACGCTCCTATGACCGCAAGGACATCAGGATCATCCTCCCCCGCACTGAGTACTGTTGCGATTACTTGTATCTCATTTCGAAGTGCCTGATTAAAGAGTGGGCGAATGGTGCGATCAACAATGCGAGCAGAAAGAACTGCTCCGTCACTCGGCCTCCCTTCCCTACGTTGAAACCGACTCCCGAGAATTTGACCAGTCGCATAAAATTTTTCTTCGAATTCAACTGAAAGTGGGAAATACGACATTCCGCTTGTGCTTGAATACTTCATGACAGCAGTCACTAGAACAACGGTTTCCCCAAGACTCATCATGACTGAGCCGTGTGCTTGGTTGGTAAGGTCGGTAAAGAGAGCGGTCAATGTCTTCCCGCCGAGTTCCAATGTGTATGATTTTTTTTGCATCACGTGTGTATTTATGAGCAATTCAAATTTTCGATTTCAAACAGCTTTCGTTTGAAACCAACCTATTTAAATTGCTCCCTGAATAATATGCACAGTGTACCAAACCCAACTTAAAAAAACAGCCCGGATTGCGAAGCAATCCGGGCTGTTTTTATCCTGCGTCGTCGGTATCAGTGCCGACTACCCGTCGTTGCTGCTTTCGAATACGATTGTTCCCCCGTAATCCAATAAGGAACTCATTTGGCGTTTCGTCCATATCGATAAAATCATCAACTGATTCTCGTAGCCGAGAAGAGCTCGATTTTCCAAATGCGATACATTCCACCTGACATCCCTGCGAGCGAACATACTCCACAAGCGGTACAAAGTCCCCGTCACCTGACGCAAGAACAATCGCGTCCACTTTTTGTGAATGTTTGATTGCATCAATAGCAAGCCCAACGTCCCAGTCTGCTTTTTTGGCTCCACCAAAAAAGATTTGAAGGTCCTTTGTCTTTACTTCGATCCCGATTTTTTCAAGAGCTTCGAAAAATGATTGCTCTTCCCCACTTTCAGTGGTAACGACATATGCAATGGCACGGACGAGCTTTCTGTCCCCGAGTGCTGCTTTTACTATTGCATCAAAGTTTGCCTTTGCGCGGTATATGTTCTTAGCACTGTGGTAGAGATTTTGTGTGTCGATAAAAATAGCGACACGTTGTTCTTTGTGTTTTATTACTGACATATAAAATGTTAACGTTCAAAATATTAAAAATCACCCGTGGTCATCTTCATGAGGACAAATGTCCTGATATTTTTAAAAATCCTCCTCTGTAAGTATATCAGATTACGAAAAAGAAAGTCCGCACATTCTTTTTAAAGAATGTGCGGACTTTCAGAGCATCTGATTATTTTTTCAGTGCAAGCTTCTTAATAAGAGACTTGTACGCCTTTTCATCTTTACGTTCGAGATACTTCAAGTGTTTGCGTCTGTCCGCAACCATCTGGAGTAGTCCACGTCGAGAGTGAAAGTCCTTCAAATTCTTTTTAAGATGCTTTGAGAGGTCATCAATTTGCTTCGTAAGGATAGCAACCTGTGACTCTGGTGAACCAGTATCACTATCGTGTCGCCGAACTTCCTTAATTGCATTCTCCTTCTTTCGTTTTGTAAGCATAGTGTTTAAAAATGCGCCTCAATGTGTAGATTGCACACGGACGCCATTAGAGATTAACCCGCGAAGGTTGGCACTACTGTACCATACATTGACAATTTATGCAACCCCTGCTGTAACCTCGAATAAAACACGCCTGTCTACGTTGTTGGGTTCGTCATGGCTACGTTCACTGTATAGAAATACGTCTCACATTTCCATTCCTCCCCGCCTAGTACCCAGACATGTTTTATTCGAGGTTGAAGTCGCATTTTATTGCTGGTTTTCAGCAGGAAGAAGCAAGAATATTGTGCGACATGCGGTATGATATAGCTATAATATGACACTCAACGAGCTAAAACGTGAATTTCTTGAATATCTTGAGATAGAAAAAGGGCGAAGTATCCTTACGGTGCGTAATTATGACCATTATCTTACGCGGTTTCTTGAATATTCAAAAAATGATGATCCAAAACTATTGACTGAAAATGTCGTGCGAGAATATCGTTTATGGCTCAACAGACAACCAGGGACAAAGGTGGGTCGAAATGTCGACACGCTGAAACGTAAGACTCAAAACTACTATCTCATTGCATTACGGGCATTTCTTAAATATATACGAAAGAAAGGATTCGAATCACTTAATCCAGAACGAATCGAGCTCGCAAAGGTGCCGGAGCGGTCACTCGACCTCATTTCAACACAAGAGCTTAATCGATTGATGGATGCACCGGACGTCTCCTCCCTAGCAGGTCTTCGTGATAAAGCAATTCTTGAATTACTCTTCTCTACTGGACTCCGTGTCTCGGAACTCTGCGGACTTTCGCAAGAGGACGTGGACTTAACACGCGATGAGTTTTCAGTTCGTGGAAAAGGAGATAAGGTGCGTGTCGTATTCCTCTCTGACACAGCACGCAATGCCATAAAGGCGTATTTGAAAGAGCGTAAAGATTTTGATGATGCGATGTTTGTGCAGTATGGAAAAAATAGTGGAAAGGATGAAGAAAAAAATAAAGAGTTACGACTTACTCCACGTAGTGTGCAACGAATTATTAAACGATATGCGACCATTTCTGGGATTACCCGAAAAGTTACCCCCCACGTCATTCGCCACAGTTTTGCAACTGATTTACTCAGTAATGGTGCAGACATACGTTCAGTACAAGCACTTCTTGGTCATGCAAACATTGCTACAACGCAAGTGTATACCCACGTAACCGACAAACACCTTCGAGACATCCACAAGAAGTTTCATTCACGAGGATAGTAAAACACCGTAACTAATGTTGCGGTGTTTTTCAGTACGCCTTATGGGCAAGGGGCAAACTCACAATTGGGACCTACTCGTCCGACAGCTGAGCCATCGGGACAGATTTTTGCATCCATAGTGCAAGCAACAGGGGTAATATCGGTGTCACCTGTAGTGATGTCGGTTTCTGGGTACTCCATCCCAACATCATTCCCTGCTGGTTTTGTTTCTACAGGAAGAACTTCCTCAACAGGAGGGGTCTCAATAACTTTTTCCTCAGGGACCTTATTTGTTACTGTCTGTGAAGGGACGATTTCAATTGTCTGCTCACGGATATTTTTCCGGGCTTGGATATTTAACCAGGCGAGACCAATGATAATAGCGATAAGAGCGAGGATAGCGATATGTGTAAATTTCATAAGAGTATGATTATTACGGTAATTACTTCCAGTATATCACGACCTTAAGATAGCGGTTGTTGGTCTATGAGAGTGATTCAATACCCTTGAGCGGTGCCTTTTTTCTAAATCCATTTCGCACCTTCTCCATAGAAACAATGCGGAGACCAAGGATTTCAAGTCCGACGAAGAAAAGGATTCCTCCAGGGGTAAGTGGGGTAACGAGAGCTAAGAAACCGAACACAACAAGAAACCATCCAACAACTTTTCGGAGTCGGGGGCGGGTAAGTGTGTATGAATTGAATTTCTCTCGCATATATTCACTGTGACGCTAGACCGGGTGAATTCTTACTGAACGATGTTCTTTTTGGAATAGGGTCATATTTTAGGTGCGTCTAAAAAATCCCCGCATGCGGGGATTTTCAGATTGGTGTCCTTATTTTCCTATTATTTCAGCTCAACAGTACCTTCATCTTGGAGCTTTTTGAGTAAATCGACAACGAGTTGTTGTTGTTTTTGGCTTAGAATCTCAGCCTCGATTTGAGGTCGGATTTCTTCAAGTGGTGGAAGATTTGAGTCATCACCGAGTGTCTTTATGAATTCTGCAACTTCAATGTCAGATACTTTGAGGTCTTTTATTGTTGTTACTGACTCGATGTATTTATCTGCAACGATTCTTTCAGCAATATTTTGCTTCAATTTCTTTTCAGTAAGTCCAATTTCACCCATTCGAGTTGCGAGTTGTTCAGCACCGCCAAGTTGGGTAACGAGCTCATCATACTTCGCCCCTATCTCTTCATCTGAAGCTGAAAATCCCGCATCGTCTGCAGCGGTCATGATTAAGGTATTGTTTACGAGTACATCAAGCGCCTGGCTTCGTATTTCAGCAATAACGGTCGGGTCGGTTATATCAGCACCTTGTGATGTTGCTGTTTGTTCTATGAGTGCAATACTTTCATTGAGTTCATTTTGGTATATTTTTTTCCCATTTACAACCGCGACAGTCCCGCCAGTAGTATTCATTGTGTATGCATAGAAGCCAGCACCTCCAAGAAGAATGACTGCAATAGCAACAGCGACGAGTACTTTTGTGTTTTTGTACCACGCGGTTACCATTGGTAGTGAAGCTGGCGATGCTGTTACTTCAGCACCTGGTTCTGTTTGCGTGTTGGTCGATGTTTGTTCTGTTTCGTGTGTAGATTCCATAGTAATTATTACAATCGGTTACAATAAAATATTTGTATAGCCTATCATACCTGGTCATCCTTGTGAAAAGCGAGGAATAGCAACGTACTACTTGGTGGGCAATTTCATATCAGCAAGCACTTCTTCGGCATGGAGCTCTGGCTTAACTTTTTCATATATTTTTACAATTTTCCCTTCGGGATTAATAAGAAACGAAGTACGAAGCGTGCCGAGGTACTCCCTCCCCATAAACTTCTTTTTTGCCCACACACCATAGGCGTTCACTACCTTTTTATCTACATCTGCAAGAAGCGTGAATGGGAGGCTGAAATTTTCTTCGAATTTCTTATGACTCTTTTCCGTGTCGGTACTAATTCCAAAGACAACACAACCAATTTTTTTAAAGTCGGGGAATGCATCGCGGATTGCACACGCCTGCTTCGTACATCCGGGGGTATTGTCCTTTGGGTAAAAATAAATAAGTACCCACTTCCCCCGTGTATCTTTTAGTGAGTGGAGTGCCCCATTCTGGTCCCTGAGTGTGAAACTTGGTGCGCTAGTACCTACGGTGATTTTTTTCATAGAGGTCTATCAAAGTTATCCATTAAGTGAGGTTATGGTTAGCTGAAGAATTGTTGCGAAACAGACCCAAATCAAATAGGGAATGTTGAGAAATGTTACAAAACGAAAATGTGGGTATATAACAACAAGAGCCCAAATAAGTGTCCCGAGGATAAGGAGGATATCAATTGATGCCAAAATGTTGCTCTTAAGACCAAATTGAATTGGTGTAAAAATAACATTAAAAACAAGATTTAATACAAATGGTAGAGCAACAATGCGAGGAAGTTTTCCTAAATACACTTGATAGAACACATACCCGAACGTTGCAAAAATAATGAGGTAGAGAACAGTCCATACAGGGCCAAAGACCCAAGACGGCGGTGCCCAAGATGGCTTAATAAGTGTTTGGTACCATGAGTATGCATTTTCCATTGCTCGTTATATTTAAGGACGAATAATATTTTTGACGAAATCGTGTAGGGGTATACGAGCACCAGCCGCCTTTTTGTGTCCCCCCCCACCGAGAATCTCTGCAAGCATAAGGGCGGATGGTTCGTGTGTGTCGAGAGAACGAAAACTAAATTTTACTTCATCACCTAAAATAGTATACATCCCGACAGCGACGTCCCGTTGTCGTGCAAGGATATTACCGCATACCGTTTGGTGGTCGGTAATATTGTAAATAGGAAAAGTGTACTCACCTGCAATAAAATTGAGTGGTTCTGCAAGGATAAGTCGGTCAATCTCAGAGCGGATATACACTGAGAGGATCTCCCCGTGTTTTTTGATTTCTTCGATATTTTCTTCAAAGAGTTCGCGAATACGATGCGGATTGTTTCTTTCGAGAGAAAGATAGTTGGCAACAAACTCTGTTGCGTCAGGGTATTTTTGTGTCCACAAGTCGTTGTCTTCGACATGGGTAATTAAATCGAGGGCTGGTTCGTTGGGAAAGAAATATGCCCAAGTGAGAGATGCTCCTGATTTTGCATTGTCGAAGATATACGTCACTGAGGGGTGCATTTTGGCAAATTCAGCCACTCGCTCATATTCACTAATGTGGTGATCAATAACCGTCACTGTGTACCCTTGCGATACTATTTCAGATAGCCCAATCGCTGAGTCAACAATATAGATGTGACCTTCTAGGCTTGTTACATCAAGAATTTCTTGGATGTCTGCTTGCGTACATCCGTGGGCAAGCGGAAAAACGTGTGCATTTGGGAATTTTTTCAGCACAACCGCTGCAGCAGTTGTGCCGTCGATACAATCCTTATGGTAGATGCAGGTGATGTTGCTTTGCATTTCTTGAAGATGTTTTAGGGTTATGCTAAGTACGAATCAAAGTATACCGCGTGACAAGTATAGCCTCCAGGATTCTTCATCAAATATTTTTGGTGGTAATCTTCAGCAGGCCAAAACCGTCCTTGAGGTTCAAGTGTGGTAACGACGGGGTTATCCCAGCGTTCTGATTCATTTACTATTTCAATAAATTGTTCCGCTTCTTGGCGCTCGACTTCATTCGCGTAAAAGATTGCAGAACGGTATGAAGTCCCAATGTCATTCCCTTGCTGGTTTAGTGTTGTGGGATTATGGACACAAAAAAACCAGTCGAGGAGGTTTTTATAGGAAGTTACCGTGTCGTCGTATGTAATTTGGAGTGCCTCCGCGTGTCCTGGATGAAAATCGTACGTCGGGTTCTCGTTTTTCCCGCCGGTGTACCCAGTCTCTGTTTCAATGACACCGGGGATAGTACGAAAAAGCTCTTCGAGTCCCCAAAAGCAACCTCCTGCAAATATTGCTGTTTTATTCATAAATTATATTAACGAGGTTCGTATACCGCACTTCCCAAAAGCAAATCTTACAGATTCTGTTCAGGTTGTATGATAATTTCTTAAGAAATTCTCGACAACCTCTTGCGAAAGTCTCCCAGACTTTCTCACTCCTGCAAATACTGCTGTTTTATTCATTCTTTAAATCGAGGCAGATGCTATTAATGCAGAAACGATCGCCTGATTTACCATCTTTCTTTGGTCCGTCTGGGAAGACGTGCCCAAGGTGGGCATTACACTTTGCACACCGAACTTCAATCCGGTGCATCCCGTAATCTGTGTCGTCTTCAAGAACTACCGCATCGCGAAACACTGGGTCGGTAAATGAGGGCCACCCTGTCCCACTGTCGAATTTTGTATCTGAAGAAAAAAGAGGCGCATCACAAACAGCGCAGTGATAGGTACCTGTGTCTTTCGTATCAACGTATTTTCCTGTAAAGGCAGGTTCTGTTCCCTCTTCATGAGCAACGCGATAAAGTTCAGGGTCTTTCTTTTTGAGTATTTCTCCATCCATAGTATATATAGTATGAACCTCAGTACCAGAAATGCAAGATGCAAAAAACATCATTCCGGTTCAAAAAAGTAAAAATAAGATTTTTACTTTTTTGCCAAATCGAGTACCTCATCAATACGTATTTTCTCAACAAAGTCTGGTACGTGGGATACGAGAATCATCGCGCCCTCATATTTATTTAATGCTTCGGCAATGACTGGCAAGTGACGGAAATTGATATGGTTTGTAGGTTCGTCGAGTATAAGGAGTCCTGGCTTGAGTAAAACAAGTTGCGCAAAAGCAACAAGACCTTTCTGTCCTTCAGAGAGACTCCCGATGCGTGTTTGCATGACGTCGCGTCCAAGAAGAAATCCTGCTGCAACAGAACGCATATCTTCCTCAATCTTCTTTTCCATGACAGACATAAGTGAATCGTACACAGTATCGTCAAAATTGAGTGTAGAAAAATCTTGTCGGTAGTATCCAATTTTTACATTGGGTGCGACCGTCTCACCCTTTGCGTGTCCAGATGCAAGTGATTCAAGAAGAGTACTCTTCCCTATCCCATTTGGTCCTATGAGTTGGAGGTGATAGTTTTTGCGTAGCGTAATGTCACACGTTTTTTCGGTTGGCGTATGATTTTTGATAACCTTGAATGACGAAATCGTTAGAATCTTCGGCGGTAAATCCTTTGGAACTTCAATAATAAACGGACGAATCGTTTTATCTTCTCGCCGAACGTCAACTTTATTTTCTTCGTACTCCTCTGCTTCCTCACGAAGTTTCTTTGCAACGAGACGCATCTTCCCTCCCTTCATTGCAAAGAAGTTCGCTTTGTCTTTGTTTGCCTGAATTTCCTTTGCGTATTGGGCATTCTTTCGATTTTCTTTTTCTATACGTGCAGCAATTTCACGCACCACATCATGGTAGTTTCCATCGTATTGTTCGATTAGGTGTGTGTGTACATCAAGGTATAGCACTCCGTGGGTAAACGCATTGAGAAAATCAGCATCGTGGGAAATAACCACTACTGTTTTTTTATATGAACGGAGGAATTCAGTGAGATGAGCGATACCTGCTACATCGAGGTTGTTTGTTGGTTCATCAAGAAGGAGGAGGTCCGGGTCTTGTATAAGTGCAGACGCGAGGAGAAGTCTTGCTTGTTGCCCTCCTGAAAATGACTTTATGATGCGATCGTGGGGAGCAACGAGATTTACTACTTCAAGTACTGCATCAATTTTTGGGTCGATATCGTATACCTTTTCCGAAAAACACTTCTGAAAAAATTCACGGACAGTGAGCTCGAGTTCGTCACGTGGGATAACCTGCCTCGAAATAGCAATGGTAGTACGCGGCATGATATTTATATCTCCCGCGTTTTCTTTATAGAGACCGGTAATAAGTCCAAAAATAGTACTCTTCCCTGCTCCATTTTGTCCCATGAGTGTTAATTTGGCTCCTCTTCGGATTACGAAATTAGCCCCAATGAGAATTGGCTTATTGTGTGTATATTCAAATGTGACATCACTAAAGGTGATGAGTCCTGCTTCTCGTGACATAGGTATGTAACACTAACGTATTTTTGGGCTTTTTGGAAGTAAAATGAAACAAAGAGCAGAAGCGACTATGTTGAATTTTTGTCTCAGTTTCCTAGTCATAAGGGAAACTGCTAGACGCAAAAAATCCGCGTTGCTTTAAGCGCCGCGGATTTTTAAGCGATTATTTCTTAGAGTCTTTCTTTGGTTTCTTTTTTTCTTTTTTATGAAGCACTCGTTCTGCCATGGTAGTTATGTTATTCCGCTAATATCTATTACTGTATCATGCGATCCTGTGATGAATTGAGAAAGTTGTGTGGAAAGTCCGCTTGGTAGTATCGTACAGATGAGAGTTTTGTTACACTTGATACGTAATAATAGTATGAAAATATTCTCATGGAACGTAAATGGCATTCGAGCTGTACTTAAGAAGGGCGATTTTCAACGCTTTTTAGAGCAACATCAGCCAGATATCCTCTGTCTTCAAGAAACAAAGGCTAATAGAGAGCAGGTTAAGGTTGATTTGCCAGAATATGACGAATATTGGTGCTCGGCCGAGAAAAAAGGATACTCAGGGACAGCAATATTCTCCAAAATAGCACCAGAAAACGTTATACTGGGGATTCCTGAAGAAATTGCAAAGAAATACAACCTTTCTGATAGCTACGGAGACACTACAAAAGAAGGGAGAATCACCACTCTCGAATTTGAACACTTCTACGTAAGCACGGTCTACACACCAAATGCAAAAGATGATCTTTCTCGTATCCCGATGCGGGAAGCGTGGGACCCTGCATATCTCGAGTTTGTCAGTCAGCTTGAAAAGCAGAAGCCAGTCATTTTTTGTGGTGACCTCAATGTTGCCCATACCGAAGACGACCTCGCTCGTCCAAAAGAAAACGAGGGCAAGAAAGGTTTTACTAAAGCGGAACGAAATGGCATCGACGCAATGCTCAAAAATGGGTTCGTCGACACATTCCGACTCTTCACGAAGGGTAGTGGAAATTACACATGGTGGTCCAACTGGGGAGGTGCTCGAGAGCGGAATGTGGGATGGAGGATAGACTACATTTTTGTGTCAAAAACAATGACATCAATCATAAAAAAGTCAACCATACATGCGGATGTACTCGGAAGCGATCACTGCCCTGTTTCAATCGAATTGAGCATGTAGTATTATACGGCTTTAATAAAGGCTATAATTGCAATGTCCTTTATAAAGGACATTGCAATTATAGTTATGCACAGTTATACACATGAATGTCCTTTACACCTTTTTATAAAGGACATACTATAGTGATAGGCCCAGAAAGGGCGAGCAGGTCCCTCTCCTCGGAGAGATACCCCTTAAAGCGCACATTATAAAATCGAGTTAATACCTCCAAAAAAAACTCTTAGTACATCACACGGTGAGGAAAGTTAGAACCAATCTGGTTCACGCAAGAATCGCCAAAAGAACACAACGAGTCACATTTAGGATACAGAGTCTCATGACTCATCCACTGGAATTTTAATTTCCACTTAAGACTCAGAACAGAACAGAAGTGAACAGAAAGCCCGTAGGATTGGGCGCCGATGCAACGCATCAGCTATCAATCCCACGGGCTTTTTTTATGCCTCATCTAAAATTAGCGAATTTCTTTGTCGAAACTTCAGTTGTTTCTTCACCGTACGACCAGTACGGCTCATAAAAAACCTCGCTTCTCCTCGAACTTCATTTAATTTTAGATGAGGCACGTGCAAAGGCCTTGTTTGTCACATTTTGAAATAGCCTCTTATTAGGCCAGTTCTCTATAAAGAACCCCCTCAATATTTCTTTGAAATATTGAGGGGTTTGTTGGTAGAGATCACTTCAGTCATGTAAACAACATGAGTCTGCGTCTTTGTGCAAAGATTTCGAAGGTTCAAACAAATCAGGAACATATGGCTTATTAAACTCTGCAATAGCCCAGTCGAGCAAGTCATATGCTGACAAAATGTAACTTTCGATAGTCTCACCGTGGTCAAATTTCATGAGAAGTCCTTCTTCATATGAAATTGCTTTATGCATGAGTGCCCAGCCAATTGCTTCTGGAGCCAACGAGTGGTCGGGTCTATTTAATGCTGGATTGTTTTGAGTCCAAAGATAACACCTCCTTCCGCAGGCGCACAAGCCTTGATGTATTGCTTGCTCAAACTCAGTCTTTTTAATTATTCCATTTTGGATAAGCCATCGAAGCAACAAGTCATCGCCTTCTTCTACAGCTACTCTCATCCCAAAAAGCGTATAGAGCCAATTGCCTTGTCGAATGTATTCCAAAGCCAATTTCTTTACATCGTCGCTAAGCATGATGTTCCTCCTTTATATAATGAACGCTATATTTGCTGGGTGCAGTATACCTTCGCCCTATAAATTGGCAAGAAAAGAAAACCCCTTGAAATGTGAAGCATTTCAAGGGGTTTTCGTAAAGTCTAGTCCACTCGATATTTTTTATGTAATTCAGCCACCGCCTCTGCTTCTTCCCTCTCCCGTTTCTCCCTCCCCTGTTTCCCGAGCATATCGAGTTCCTTTTCTGATAACTTCATAAGTTCCACAGCTCTCTGTTCCATATATTCTGGAGTATTCTTGAGTGGATCATCAAGCACCTCTTCGAGAAGCGCATTGAGCGTGTCCCCAAGCTTCTTCGTTGGTCGCTCACGGGTAAGTTCCATAATGCGCGTACCATCGATTTTAAGCATCTTTACTGAGATTGGGTCACGAAGTGCCTCTTCAACCATTGCTGTGTACTTACGGAGTCGAAATGGCTGTTCTTTAGGCCTTCCTGTTCCGATACGGTCGCATCTTCGAAGTTTGAGTAGGTCCCAGATGTTTTCTTCTCCAACATTCGAAATAGTTCTTCGTACCGCAGAAAGGCTCACTTGGTCAGGGTCACTAAAAAACATGTGCCACCGAACAAGCTTCACTACGCGCTCGATTTTCTCTCGGGGGAATTTTAAGTCTTGGAGTGCCTTCTTGGTCATTTTTGCACCTACCACCTCATGTCCGTGGAATGTCCAATCTTTTTTCTCATCAGACCACCGCCTTGTGTGTGGCTTCGATACATCATGGAAGAGACCAGCAAGTCGTATATCAAAATCCCAATCCTTATCCGCTGCGTGTTGCATAGTGCGGAGTAAGTGCTCATATACATCGTATGCATGCGCTTGATTTTGCTCAACACCAATACCTGTGAGTAAATCTGGGGCAATATACTGAAGAAGACCCAGCTTTTCTAAGAAAATAATCCCCTGCATTGGTTGTTTCGAATTCAAGATACGAATGAATTCGTCTCGAATACGCTCCTTTGAAATTCGTTCTAAGTTAGCGCTATTTTCAGAAATTGCACGCATCGTTTCCCCTTCAATAACAAAATCAAGTTCAACTGCAAGACGTACTGCACGCATCATGCGAAGCGCATCTTCCTTAAAACGTTCAGTAGCCTCACCAACCGCTCGAAGGCGTCTGTGTTTAATATCCCCCTCCCCTTCAAAGAGATCTACTATTTTTTCATCCTTAAGTCGGTAGGCGATGGCGTTTACTGTAAAATCTCTTCGCTTCAAATCCTCTGCGAGAGAAACTCCAAATGAAACTGAATCTGGTCGACGTGAATCAGAATATTCTGATTCTGTTCGAAATGGTGTTACTTCAACTATTCGAAGTGCCTCATTCTCTGTTTCCTTATTAACAACACCCACTGTTCCAAAGTCATTGTTGAGATATGTATCAGGAAACAAGCTCTCGATTTCAGTTGGATGTGCATCAGTAGTGATGTCCCAGTCTTTCGGAGTCTTCCCAATGAGTAAGTCGCGGACACAACCACCTACGAGATACGCCTCAAAACCTCGATGTTCGAGAGTATCTGCAACATGCTGGACTTCTTTTGGTATTTCACTTCGGACAATCATATGCATAGATTGTAGCAGAAAATCGTTGCAATTTCGCCTTCTTGAACGTATGATATCCCAGTCGTCACCGCACCCGTGGTGAAGTGGATATCATTACTGACTTCGGATCAGTCGTCGGGGGTTCGAGTCCCTCCGGGTGCACAAATTGAAAATGACCCCTTCATGGGGTCTTTTTCAATTTGTATGCGTAGGGACCCGAAGTGGTTGTCGAAATTTTGAATAAATTTCATACAACCTGAACAGAATTTGTAGAATTCGAGTCCCTCCGGGCAGGGGGCACTTATGAGTGAAACGAATTAGAAAAAGCGGGACGAGTCCCTCCTTCCACATTGCACTCCCCTCATATAAATACTATAATCCTAGTCACTTCTTCCGGAAGTAATACATGCGGCCATGGTTAAGTGGTATAACGAGTCCTTGCCAAGGATTAGTCGGGGTTTCGATTACCCCTGGCCGCACAAAACGTAAAGAAAAACACTGCCTACGCAGTGTTTTTTAGTTTTGTGAACCGGAGCGATGTTTCGCCTATAATTTATGGCGAAACCGCGAGGTCGGGTAGGAGGTTCTTAGTGAGTGTAACGAACTTAGAAACCTGACACCAAGTACTGGTTATTAGTAACCGTCAGGTTTCGATTTTGTTCAAGTAAGCTTTCGATCCCCCTACCCCATAAAAGACAAATCCTCTACTAGAAATCCACATGGTGGATAACTGGGGATAAACGAGTTGATATGTGTATAAAGGACAAAAATTTTAATAAATATGTCCTTAAAAAATGGCTAATAACATACAGATCAACGATTATATCGCAATATATTATATTTGTTATTGTTTCACGTGAAACACTGGCATGAATGTATCTTCTGTTATATAGTTCCACATGAAGCGACATGGCTAAACATAACGAAATAGGAAAAATTGGTGAGGATCTGGGAGCAAAATGGCTTGTTTCTAATGGGTATGAAATTATTGACCGAAATTACCTTAAGAAATACGGGGAAATTGATATTGTTGCACGTGAAACAAGAAAAATTCACTTTATCGAGGTAAAAACCGTTTCATATGAAACAACACAGGAATTAAAGTATGCTGTTTCACATGAAACGTGGCGACCTGAGGAGAATGTGCATAATGAGAAGATAAGGAGGTTGAAGAATACAATTCAATCATGGCTTGCAGATAGGAAATATACTGGGGAATTTCAGATTGATATTCTTACCGTACGTTTAGTTCCACGTAGAAAGTTTGCGCAGGTGCATATGCTTGATAATGTGGTTTTTGAATAGATTCCACGTGGAACAGGTATATTTTGTTCCACGTGAAACAAAAAGCCTTTGTTCCACATGGAACAAAGGCTTGAAATGTATGGCTTTTAGCCAGCTATCTTATTAAAGAATAGGACCTGCGCTTTGTCTATTGCTCGAATAGAACGAACTTTCTTTTCGAAATTCTGAATATCTGCAGTTGATATTTCACCCTCAGTTTCTATTGTCGAGTTTAGAAATACATAAGGTTCGTCACCATGTTTGGTAACATATGAAACAAAGTATTTCATTTTCATCAGATCCCCCTTAGTCAAAATATTTGAGAAACAAATCTGTGCACGATAATACTCCTATTTTTGAGAATGTCACTGTTATAAAGGACATTACTTAGTAATGTGGCTAGTAATATAGAAATAGCCACATACATTGGGAATCTTTCCCTTTTCACTTCGCCACAGGCTTGTTGCGATATACTCAGACATTTTCGATTCCCCGACAAATACGAAAAGACCGCCAGTTGGCGGTCTTTTCGTATTTGTCGGGGAGAACGGGTGAGATAGTCTGGGTGACTATCGCAAGACCCGGACCACACTTTTCTTCGAAAACCGCAACAATCTCCAAGATTGTTGGTTCTTTAAGGTGTCTTCGTCCTGATCTGGGTCGGGGAGCCGGGAATCGAACCCGGACCACACGGTCCCAAACCGCGTACACTACCACTATGCTACACCCCGAGCGAGAAGATAAGCGCAAATTATTTTGCATTTAATCTTTGAGCTCGGGGGTGAAAGCTACTTGCTTACACCCCGACCCAGACAAGGACGAGAATCAGTAACAAAGACACCTTAAAGAACCCCAAACCGCGTACACTACCACTATGTCCGAGCGAAGAAGGGTTGTATGGAACATACACCCCGATTTCACACACCTTGAGCGGGGAGGGAATGTATCGAGCCAATAGGCGAAGATACACCTCCTCACTTACGAAACCAGGAATTCCTCATTTCGTGACCACGATAATACCACCCTAATGCAAAAAATGCGAGACTGAATAACTCAAGTCTGTTATAATCCGCAAATGATTACGCACTACTACAAAGAAACAGAGGAGAGTGAACTCCAAACACTCCCGAGCTCAAAGCCAAATAGCTGGACTCATATGGTGGCTTCAAGTGAGGAAGAACTTCAAAGTATTATTGAAAAATACAAGCTTGATGACTCAATTATTGAGGATATTAAAGACTTTTTTGAGGTACCGCGCTTTGAACAGGAGGATGGTGTTTCATACTTCTTTACACGGTATCCATACGATGTGAAAGATTTTGATATTGATACTGCACCACTCCTCATTGTTCTCGGGAAGACGTTTCTCATTACTATTGCTGAAAGGGAAGTGCCATTTCTCAACAAGTTTATTCAAGGGAAGAGAAGTTTTTCTACTACACAAAAAACAAAGCTATTTCTTGAATTCCTAGAGGAGCTCATGGGAACATACGAAAAGAAGCTTACACGTACCCGAAGAATGGTATACCGAGACATGGGTAAGGTGCGTACTATTGGAGCTAATGAAATACAGCGACTTGTGTTTTTCGAGCAGGAACTAAACGAAACTATCGCAGCGCTTACACCGACGAATGCTTGGCTTCACCAACTTACAAAAGGTAACTACATTCAGCTTTTTAGTGAAGATTTGGAACTTCTCGAAGACTTGCTCATTGGGTACAACCAGCTCGTCGATTCATCAAAGGCAATTTTAAAGACAATTCAAAACATTCGAGGTGCAAGTGAGGCAATCCTTACACAAAATTTGAACAGCACCATTAGAACACTCACCGCTCTCACGATTGTCCTCACCATACCAACCCTCGTTTCATCGCTCTTTGGTATGAATGTCATTATCCCGTTTGGAAATAATCCGTTTGGATTTTGGATTGTTCTCCTCATTATCGTAACTGCAGTTGTGGGGACTGTTCATTTCCTCCGTACGCGCTGGTTGTAGAGATAAAATACGGCTTAAAACCGTACCCTTTATATATTTAGGGGTATGTACATGTTAATTCATGAAAGAAGTGGGTTTTTTGACCGTCATCGCTTATAATGGTTTCCACATGGCCACAGATCCAAAAAAGGCAAAAAGGAAAGCAGGTAATGCCTCTATCGTGGAAGGCCACGAGGAGCGTTTTTTGAAAGCATTTGACGAATATTCTAATGCATTGTTTCGTCATGCAATATACAGACTCTCTGACCGAGAACGGGCAGTAGAGATTGTGCATGACACCTTTACGAAGGCGTGGAGTTATCTACGAGCAGGACATGAGATTGATTCGTACAAACCATTTCTCTACAAGGTCATGAACAACCTTGTTATTGACGAGTACCGCAGGAGAAAGGAGTTTTCTCTCGACACGTTGCTTGCAGAAGAGGGGACTGATGAAGGATCATTTCCCGAGCTTCATGGAGGCGGTATTGAGGAGCTTACCTTTGCACTCGATGCAGAAAAGGCAAGCGAACTTATGAAAGAGCTACCTCTCGTCTACCGAGAAGTCCTCATCCTCAGATTTGTAGATGGATTGGGACCAAAGGAGATAAGCGGACTCATCGAGGAGTCCGAGAACGTTGTCTCGGTACGCATCCATCGCGGACTGAAAATCCTTAAGGAAACAATTCAGAAGGCAGAGGATGAAGCAGAGAACAGGCGGTTGAATTCAAATATATGAAATCTTTTGATACTGATTTAAAAAAATACGCAGAAAAAATAAACCTGAAAGTTTCTGAACGACGCGAGCTTCGTGAACGTGTTTTGTCGTACATGGAGTATCATCCACTTCCAAAGCAAATTTTGACGCAAGCTGACCTTCGCGAAAGTATCCCTTCAGAATCTTTTATTGCGGTTCATTTTAATGCATTTCATGCGCGTATTGCAGGAGGACTTCTTGTTGCTATTTTAATTATTGCTCCATTTATCGCTGAAAAGTCTGTTCCAGGTGACCCACTCTATCTTGTGAAGACTGGCTTTAATGAAGCTATCCAAGAAAAACTTGCGTCAACTCCATATGAGAAGATTGAATTTGATACAAAATTAATGGAACGTCGTATTGCAGAGGCTCGAGTACTTTCAAGTGAAGGGAAGCTTACCGAAGAGGTAAAAACACAACTTGCAGCGACAGTGAAGGAACATACGCAAGCTGTGCAACACGGACTCAGTGAACTTCGTGCGCAGGATGCTGATGGAGCTGCAATCGCTGAGATTGCATTCAATTCGTCACTCGAGGTGCAATCAGCGGTGCTTGGTGGAGAAGAAAGTACTGAGAACGCTTCTCTCATCGAAGGACTCCTAACTGTGGTGAATGAGGCTCGAGAGGAGGTTGTTTCGAACCAAGAGACTAGTGCGCCGTCCTTTGATGGACTTGTTGCTAAGGTTGAGCTAGAGACAACACGAGTGTATGAATTGTTTGAAACTATTAAACTTTCTGCAAGCAGTGAGGAAATTCATGATATTGAGCGAAGATTGAGTGATATTGATCGACTCATCCTTGAAGCAAAAGGGAAGCATGAAGGTGAAGCTGAGGCAGCCGTTACTGACTTAACAACAACGCTTGGTCTCATCCAAAAACTTATTGTATTTATGACGGATATTGATATTCGAGAATCAGTAACACTAGAAACCCTAGTACCTGTCATACTCAGTACAGAGGAACGAGTAGTACTCGCTCAAAAGGAATACAGTGAAATAGGAAATATTGCGACTGAGGTAGGTCTCAGAATTGAGGCAATGGAAGGAGATGATGGACTTCATGACAAGGTTGCAGAAGGGCTTCTCCAGATCGATGGTCTCCTTACAAACGCATCAACGACGCTCTCAGTACCTCGTGTGGAAGAAGCAGAATCATACCTTATAGAAGCACGTGCTCTTGCAACTGATATTGAAGCAATGACGCAACACATTCGTGTTAAGAGTGAGTCTGAAAATACTGAAGAGAATCCAACCGAAGAGCAAGCGCAACCCGAAGAGTCCGCAACGAGTACAGAGGAAGTTTCGGAAGCCCCAGTAGCAACTCCAATATTTGAAGGATAATATATGACCAACGATTAAAAAAACCGCACGCTCTGCGTGCGGTTTTTTTAATCGTTTCCTGTACTTAGTTCGTCTGCGAGGATTTGAGCGAGAAAGGGAACCATTGCCTCTTTAAAGATACCAGCACGGTAGGCAATATCGCCTTGCATATTTTGTATGAGTGAGAATCCTGTCTCTTCAGTCATTGTTCTATTGATATATGAAAGGGTGAGAGCTCTGAGGCTGTGCGCTCCTTCGGTCTCCTCGTCACCCTTTGTTACGATAAGGCCAATAGCAGTAGAATCTTTCTCAGCCACGATAGGTCCACCAGAAGCCCCTTGCTCGCCGACCGGTGATTCAGAGATTGAAAAGATATCAGCGTAGTTACTCCCGAAGGTATAGAGTGTTCCTACAGTAGTTGCAGCGAGAACGGGATTAAGTTTTGCATCAGCCCCGTTTCGCATGAGTGCCTCAGCAGGGTATCCAGCAGTAAGGACTTTTGCGCCCGCGCTCTCTCGTGAAAGAAGGTCTACTGCAACAGGAATGACGGGGAAGTGTGCAGGAAGAGGTGACCCATCGAGAGTCTTTGAGACATAGAGTAGTGCGTAGTCTCGTTCTCCGGTACCTCGTGGAGATTCGTCGGTGATAAGGTCTGCGTTCTCAAAAATCCATGTTGGAGATATGTAGAGTAACTCAGCATTATATTTTGCTTCTGCAGGTTCGCCTGAACGAATAACACACTCAACATCATTAACAGAACTCTTTGCGTCTTTTAGGAGTAGGAATTGAGCAACGTGTGCATTGGTAATGATGACCCCTTTCTGATTTATAAAGAATCCAGTACCGGTTGTTGTCCGGATGTATCTATCTGTTTTGTATTGGCAGTAAATATTTACGAGGGCGTCACGAACGATAGCGTCGAGTGATTTTCCTGAAAGATCGACAGGCTCATCATCACGGGTACTCGCATAAATTGCTGCGCGTTGGTACTCAGCATGCTCAAGGAGTATGCGGGGGACGCCGTGTGCAAGGGTTTTAGAGAGCTCAGTGAGCTTTGAGAGCGTTTGTTCAGCCGGAGGGACTTCGGGAGCAGTTGCAATTTCTACCGCATCTTGTTCTGGAAGGTACGATTCGATTTTCTCCGCGAGGGTATTGGTAAATGCGAGATACCCAATGAATACACTCGTTAAAAAGTTGGTAAAAATGTCAAAAATTCCCATATCGACTCTGATTGTAACATGGGCTTTAATTGAGGAACGGTTTATGATAGAATCATCCGGGATAAGTACGGGACTTATCAATACCGCGAGCATAGTTTAGTGGTAAAACAACTGCCTTCCAAGCAGTGGATGGGGGTTCGATTCCTCTTGCTCGCACAAAAACGCCAACGCCGACACGAAAGTGTCGGCGTTGTTGCGTATTTGTAGCGAGCAAGAGGAATCGAACGACGGAGCAGGGGACCCTCTGGGCCTGCGAGTCGCGTCCAGCGTTCTTATGAACGTAGTGAATTAGCACCACAAGAGTATTTCCATTTTTCTAATTCCTTTCAGTCATAATTAAAATTGGTCAAAAAGCGGGACGATTCCGCGGGGCATCGTACTTGAGGAATCGAAGACCTTGCGTGGTATCTTTGCGAATGTAATGTAGCAAAGTACCCGCAAGGTGTACTGAAACTGTAAGTTTCGATTTAAAAAATCCCCTATCAAGTAATTCTTGATAGGGGATTGTAAGTGCTAGGCGGTTCTTCTGACCGCCCAATAGTTTGACCAACTGCCACCTGGAGGACCCATAGGTGCGTTGAGTAGCTCTGGCGTGAGCATCCTTGCTTCATTGAGCTCCGTGCTCACTTTCTTTACTTCCGCCATTGCTTCCTTAAATCGTTTTTCTCCTTCAGGACTTTTGATCCAATCAATAATAGATTGTGCTGGATTTTCACATGCGTTTTCCATAAGAACTCCTCGTAGTGTATACCTTAGTTGAGCGTATCAAGGGGAGTCTACCTGCGCAAGCCCCCAACACAAAATTCCCTTACAGGGACGGTACACCTTGTTGATCTTTTTCCTGCTTTGCGGAAAAACATCTGACAAGGTCGGCTTTTGTGTTTTAGAGTGATATTGAATCACTCTAAAACACAAAGCGTCCAAATCTAATTCGCTTCGCTCATAAGATTTACCTACCCGAACTCGCTGGTTCGGGACATTATGAATAGTCCCTCACATCGCTCGTTTCTTTTGTGTTGTATAAAATTTCTAATTTTATACAACACAAAAGCCCCTCGCGTGGGGCTTTTGTTGTGGTGAGACATAGAACTAAACATTCTATACCTCTTTGTATGTAACGTTGACTTGGTGTACATGAAACCAAGTTAATACCTCCGCTACTCCATTATTGTATCACTAGTTATAAAAATTGAAATATGTGGAGTAGATGTGGATATAAAAAATCCCGCAAGCATTTGCTTGCGGGATTTTTTATAAAGGAGAGATTTATTTTACTGCATCCTTAAGTGCCTTTGCTGCACGGAACTTTGGAACTCGCATAGCTGGGATATCGATTGATTCACCAGTACGTGGGTTACGTCCTGTTCGAGCGTTTCGAGTCTTTGAAGAGAAAATACCCAATCCTGCGATTGATACTTCCTTTCCTTTCTTCAAAGAATCAACGATACAATCGATCGCTGTTTCAACTGCTCGTTCTGCATCTGCTCGAGTTCCTCCTACAACCTCGTGTACTTTATCAATTATGTCTGCCTTGTTCATAGTATATGAAATGATGTACTAATGGCGATTAATGATTTTAGGACTTGCGCGTTTGGGGCATTTCTTTTTTGGAACTGCGTCCAAATGCGTAAGTCCTACTTGTGCAATGCACGTGATGCCAAAATGTGGCTACAAACAATTATATAGTACGGTTTCAGTTGTGCAATATACTACCGGAGTGTAATTATGTGTGTTGTAATTTTTTCCACTCGCCCTTTGCATGGAAGTTTCTCTGCAAAAATTTCTAAGGTAAACACAAAAGGGGCTCAGATACGAGGTGAGAAAGTGCGGGACACTTTCGCAAGACTCATTGAGATTTTATGAAGAATGAATAAAATCCAATGAGTGGAGGGTTCCTGTAAGGAATAAAGAATAAAGCGCTATTACCTATAGTAATAGCGCTTTATTCTTAAGCTAGGTGGCTTACCGGGCGTACTCTATAGCACGAGATTCCCGTATAACATTCACCTTAATTTCTCCAGGATATCTAAGCTTTTCCTCAATATCGGTTGCGAGACTTCGCGCCAAATTGAGCGCTTCTAAGTCGGTTATCTTTTCTGGATTGACGATGACACGTACCTCACGTCCTGCTTGGATGGCAAACGCCTTCTCAACACCAGGTATTGAGAGAGCAAGATCTTCAAGCTCTTTAAGTCGTTTAATGTAATTCTCGATTGAATCACGACGTGCACCTGGGCGACCTCCTGAAATAGCGTCAGCTACTTGTACGATGATTGACTCAGGGGTGTCATATGGATATTCCTCGTGGTGTGCACGCATTGCGATGATGACTTTTTCATCAACATCGTATTTCTCGAGGATGCGGATACCAATTTCTACGTGAGTACCCTGTACTTCCTGACTCACTGTCTTACCAATGTCATGAAGGAGAGCGCCAGCGCGAGCGACAGCAACGTCTGCACCAATTTCTTCTGCAATGATGGCAGCAATGTGTGCCATTTCTACAGAGTGCCAGAGAACATTCTGTCCGTAACTTGTGCGGAAGTGGAGTCGTCCAAGAATCTTCACGAGATCTGGATGTAGATTTGCAACACCTGCTTCATACGCAGCCTTTTCTCCCATCTTCTTTACGATGGTGCCCACCTCTGCTCGTGCTTTTTCGACAACTTCTTCAATTTTCGCAGGCTGGATACGCCCGTCACTGAGAAGTGTTTCGAGAGCAACTCGAGCTATTTCTCGACGAACAGGGTCAAATGATGAGAGGGTAATGTGCCCAGGAGTATCATCAATGAGTACATCTACTCCCGTTGCGCGCTCAAATGCACGGACATTTCTTCCTTCCTTTCCAATAATTTTTCCTTTCATCTCATCACTCGGGAGCTCAATGGTTGAACTCATGATATCAACGCGAAGGGTGTTCCCAATGCGGTGAATTGCTGAGGTAAGGATATTTTTTGCTTGTTCATCAAATTGTTCGTCACCGCGAACTTGCAGTTTTTGGAGTCGTCCAAGAATATCGAGTTCTCGCTCCTTTTCAACGATACTCACGAGTCGTTCATATGCATCATCCTTTGAAAGGCCTGCAACGGTTTCGATTTGTACATCAATACTCTTTTCCCGCTCATCGAGCCGTGTTTTGATGTCTTTTATTTGCTCAATCTTCTCTCGAACTGATTCAATTTGTGAATCGACGTCAATCTGGCGTTTATCGAGTAGTTCCTCCTTACGGATAAGTCGTTCCTCGGTCTTTCCTAACTTCTCTTCAAGTTCTTTAAACTCTTGTTTTTTCTCTTTTTCGAGCGTCTCGGACTTTGCTTCTGCTCGTTCAATTATCTTTATAGCCTTTTCTTCTGCTTCAACAACACGTTCTTTAATTGAGATTTCAATTGATTCTTTCTTACTGAGTGCGTGTATGTATCTGAGATAATATCCTAAAGCGATGCCGAGTACTCCTGCCACGAGGGCAAAAATCATTTCGATTGGCATACTTTTCTGATTACTTATAGTGGACAATGTCGAAGTCTTTCATTTCTGTGTCGACTTTCATACAGTAACAGAATAATAGGGGTGTGTCGAATACAAAACAACGTCCCGAAGAGGGACGTTGTTTGAGCTTAAAAAGGCATAGACTACTTAAGGATGGTATCGACCAGGGTCAACTCACTAATTCACTTCGTTCATAAGTGGTTTCTCCCCGGCCTCGCTGGTTCACCCATTATTAATAGGGTTCACATCGCTCCGGCTCTTAGTCGATACTATTTTAGAATAGTATCGACTAAGCCATATTTCTTTGCTTCTTCAGCAGTCATGAAGAAATCTCGGTCAGTGTCTTTTTCAATTTGCGCAAGTGGCTTACCTGCTGCCTTAGCGAGCATTTTGTTGAGGGTATCTCGTGTACGGAGAATATGGCGAGCGGTAATTTCAATATCAGTCGCTTGGCCCTGTGTTCCTCCCCATGGTTGGTGAATCATAACTTCTGCATTAGGCAGGATACTTCGCTTTCCTTTCGCTCCCTGTGAGAGGATGATAGAACCCATTGATGCAGCGAGACCAACACAAACAGTAGCGACATCAGGCTTGATGTGATTCATAGTGTCGACAATACCAAGTCCTGCACTTACAGAACCTCCTGGGGAATTAACATACATGAAAATATCCTTTTTTGGGTCTTCAGCTTCAAGGAAGAGAAGTTGCGCAACAATAAGATTTGCCATGTGGTCATCTATACCTCCAGTAACGAAAATGATACGTTCTTTGAGGAGTCGAGAAAATATGTCGAAAGCACGTTCTCCAGCCTGGGTCTTTTCGATAACCATTGGGACGAGGTAGCTATTTATTTGTGATTCTTTTGATTGCATATGCTTATGATAGTACCAAAACCGGGGGAGAGTTTCCAGTGACGACACCGCGTGATGTTTTTCCACACTGGTCAGCACCAAGCACACGTAAGTATGGTATAAAAGTAGTAATGGAGGTCGTCCCCTACGGGACGACCTTTTTGATGTGTTTATTTAGTAATATTTAGAATCATGACAAATACAACCAAGTTAGTTCACGTCGCATTACATACAGGAGTACTTGCAGCAATGCTATTGCTCTCAAGCTCATTTGCTTTAGCGCACTCTGGGCACGGTCACGAGAACGCAAGCACTACCCCAAGTACATCAGTAGATGTAAGTTGTGTGCAGACTGCAATTGAAACGAGAGAAACCGCAATCCTTAGTGGATGGGGTGATTTTAATACCGCTATTGTCACAGCACTCGGCGAGCGAAAAACTGCTTTGAAGGCAGCGTGGGGACTTACTGACAAAACAGCACAAAAGTCTGGAGTAGCTACCGCATGGAAAGAATGGAAAGCAGATAAAAAAACAGCACATGTTGAATTGAAAAAAGATAGAAAAGCGGCATGGGACGCATTTAAGAAGACGGTAAAGGATACCTGTAAGGTAACCACCACAAAGGATGAGGCTCTTGAAAAAGACTCTTCTGGTTCAATCGCCTTATAAGGTAGATTGAAATAATAAAAATCCGAGGCATATGCCTCGGATTTTTTGATATTACATTTCTTCAAGTTTCTTGAGTACTGCTTCGTTGGTGAGTACCGATGTGACATACACACGTACCCGTTTTTCATCAGCATCCTTATACTGTTCAAGAAGGTGAGATACCTCATGGTCAACCATACTTGCATCAGGAGTTATCTGCTCTTTCTTTGCAATTTCGTTGAGTACGAGTTGGAGCTTTGCTCGCTTCTCAGCACTCGGAAGCCATTCTTTTGTAAGTTCCTCCTTTGTTTTCTTAATATGACCAAGGTAATCATCCATGCTGAGCTGTGCTCGCTTTAGGTCTTCTTCCATTTGTGCGAGCATTTGATTTATCTCTGCGTCGAGCATTACCTGCGGGAGTTCAACAACTGTTTTTTCTACGATACTGTCAGTTATTTTTGCGCGGTGTCGTGAGTCTACGTCACGAGCTTTTTCGAGGGTAATGTGTTCCTTGATTTTATTTTTGAATTCTTCAACAGTAGAAAACTGACCAGGAGTTCCAAGCGTTGCAACGAATGCATCAGTAAGCTCAGGGAGAGGGAGGTCTTTGATATCTTCGATAGGCTCATCGTGCGTGTGCTCATGATCATGGTCACAGTCTTCTGAATGAACATGCTCTACAGGCGTTTCTCCATTTTGTTTTGCATTTTCTTGGAGACGCTCATATGCTGCCTTTTGTCGCAAGATTTCTGTAATTTGATTTGTCACTTCTTCGTCGGTAACATCCTTTGATTCCTTTTCAGCGTTCGTTTCTTTTGCAATCATTTGGTAGTCAGGAAGTGTTGTTTCAGGTACGACAGCGACACTAATAGTGAAACCAAGTGGGTTATCCTTTGCGAGTTTTGTGATACCAATTTGTGGGTATCCAATAATGTCGAGTGAGTGGTGGGTAACTATTTCTGGGTATGAATGTGAAAGTGCTCGTTCTGCCATTTCAGTAAGAATCGCCATTTCACCCACTTTACGAATAAGCATCATTTCCGGGACATGACCTTTTCGGAAACCATCAATATCTACATTCTTTGAAATTGCTGAAACAGCAGCTTCTCGGTGTTTCTCGAGCTCTGAAAATGGTAATTCACCCGTAATCACAACAAGGGAACCTGGCTTTTTTTCTATAGTAATTTTTTCTAAGATATCTTTTTGCATAACGGTGACTAGTGTACATGGGATAGTTATATTTGCAACAAAAATCCCTTGATGCGTATAGCAATCAAGGGAAGGGTGGTGTGGTTAGACTATTCGGGGAGCGCAGCGTTTAACTCAGTATCGATTGCAGTGATGTCGGTATCGAGTGAATCTAAATTGGTGCTCGAAATATCCGCTTCAATAGCATTAAGGTCGTCAGAGGGACTTAAGGTTTCGAGTATTTGTGTATCAACAATAGCTCGCGGTGTCTCTGGTTCGTGGTTTACAATCGGAGGTTCGGTTGTCTGTGGCGCCTCCTTGCTGAGCATACTTCCCCAAATATAAAGCCCACTTATAGAGAGAACAACCATAATGAGAAGCACACCAAGGATGGGGCCGATGGGAAAGTGGTGCGGAGATGCAGGAATAAGAAGTGATTGAGGTTTTTCTTCTCCATTTTGTTGCATTTCATTCATAAATTATTTTTGTTATTCGTTGCTCGCGTTACTTGTTGTTGCTGTAGTCGTTGCTACTCCGTTGGTGGTGCTTGTCTGACTAAAGCCACCTTGTGCCCCCTTAAGCAATGTGACCGTCTCTTGGAGATGGGTTCTTGTCTGAATAAGATATTCACGAACAATAAGAAACTCACTTCGAATTTTTAGGTACCGTTCTTTGGGCGTATCGCTTGTTAACGCATTTCGAATGGGTTCAATATCGTGAAGTGCATTCTGTGCACCAATGAGAGCATTGTTTGCTTCAATAAGTTTTGCTTCTGCAGCGCTTGTATCTATTCCTGCTGATTTCATCTTACCAATTCGACTATTAAGACGGTCACTGATATTGGTCATTCGATGTATTCCTGCAGTAAGACGAGCGGTGACATTACTTGTGAGGTTAATGATTCTTTCTTGTAGCTCAATACGAAGTGTAGTGCGTCGTTCGTTTCTCAGAGCAGTACGTTCTTCAATTCGCTCTGTGCGGTTTTCGGCAGGCATCGCCTCTTCGCTTGTTGTTGCATCTTGTGCAAGCACCGTACTGTAAACAAAAAAGAGCCCGATAAAAATAAACGTTAGATGTAAAGGTTGTGATTGTAAAAATTTCATAATGAGCATTGTTGAAAAGGAGAACGGTGTATGTTCGCTTCTCCTTTAGTATAAAACACCCGAGTCGTTTCGACTCGGGTGTTTTTGCACAAGGTGTAGTGAGGTTTGTTTATTTTGCGCTATCAGTGTACATCTGGACACTTTTCTTGAATGCAGCCATTGCAGCATCTTTCCCGTGCCATTCGCCAACTGAAACTTCTTTATTCTGAATTTTTTTGTATGTCTCAAAGAAGTGAGCCATTTCCTTTATGAAGTGCTTGTTGAGGTCAGCAAGGTCTTGCACTTCAGCAAATCGTGGATCATTTACTGGGACAGCAACAATCTTGTCGTCACGGTCTCCACCATCAATCATCTCCATAATGGCAACAGGACGTGCCTTAACAAGAATTCCTGGCATAAGCGGGTATGTCGTGAGGAGAACCACATCGAGCGCATCCCCATCATCGAAGAGTGTTTGCGGGACAAAGCCATAATCGAATGGGTAGTCTTGTGCTGTATGCATGACACGATCAAGTGCGATAATCCCCGTTTCTTTATCAATCTCGTACTTATTCTTAGAAAACTTTGGGATTTCAACAATAACGTTCATTTCTTCTTGTGTACCTGGTTTGATATCGTGTAGTAGATTCATAGTGTATCTATATATTTCTAATATCGTTCTCGTGCATTATTCTCCGTCCTTCGAAGATGCCCCGGCTTCATCAGCTGGTGTTGCTTCGCCACTTGAAACAATGTCAATTTTCCAACCGGTAAGCTTCGCTGCAAGACGAACATTCTGTCCGCCTCGTCCGATTGCGAGTGACTGCTGATCAGCTGCCACCGTGACGAGTGCATGACCTCGGTTATCCTCAGTCTTTGCACCAGCTTCACTTACAATCTTTACTTCGATTACTTGTGCAGGTGATAGTGAATCCTCAATAAAGTCACGTGGACTTTCTGACCACTCGATAATATCAATTTTCTCTCCACCGAGTTCACTCATTACTGTCGATACGCGTACTCCGCGTTGACCCACCATTGAACCGACTGGGTCAATATGTGAGTCGTGTGCAAAGACAGCAACCTTTGAACGTGAACCAGCTTCTCGAGCGATTGCTTTAATTTCAACCGAACCGTTTTGAAGTTCAGGCGCTTCGATTGCAAAGAGTTTAGCAAGGAAGTCAGGATGTGAACGAGAAAGCTTAAGGAAAATTCCTCGTGGCGTTTCTTCTACAGCGACAAGAAGTGCACGAACACGCTCTCCTGGTCGGAAACGCTCTCCAGGGATTTGCTCGTCGTATGGCATTACTCCTGTAACTCGACCAAGGTCGATGTAGAGATTTCCTCGCTCAAACCGTTGTACGTGACCAATAATAATGTCGCCTTCTTTCTGTCCAAATTCTTTGAGCGCAGATTCTTTCTCTGCCTCTCGAATCTTTTGGATGATTACTTGCTTTGCAGTTTGTGCTGCGATACGTCCAAAATCATCTTTCTGTTCAAGAGGGAACACGAGTTCATCACCAACCATAACGTCTTTCTTGATGAGTCGAGCAGTTTCGATAAGGATGTGCTTCTCAGGATCAAAACGAACCCGTAGGTCACCATCAAGTGTTGGAGTTTCGTGCGCTTCACTTCCGTGACGTTCGTCACCTTCAAGTTCATGATCAACCTGATCCTCAACACGGACCGTTGTATCATCAGCGACAATCTTAATCTGGTTAAAAACAGTGTCACCTGAAGTAAGGTCGAAGTGGGCACGAATAATTTGCCCTCGTTTTCCGAATTCCTTTTTGTATGCAGTTGCAAGCGCTTGCTCAATTGCATCAATCATTTTCGCTCGGCTGATGCCTCGCTCATCTTCCATTTGGTCTAGGACGGAGTGTATAACTTTTAAATCAAACATAATCAGGGGCGAGTCGTGCGTTTAGCGCATTTCTGCGGTGAAACTTCGATTTCTTTCTCACCTTACAATGAGTAAGGCTCGTACAAAAATCTTGTTTCGTCTTGAACTGCACCTAAATCCACGGCTCGCCAATATTTTGAGGTATTCCTCAATTATGGCTACTAATATATATGCTGTTTCAATCAAAATAGGGCGTGTTGCCTTTTTTGAATTAAAAAATGCCGGCTGGTAAAGCCGACGTTCAGTCATATATTATAGTATATGTAGATTTTGGGAAATGTCAAAACACCCAGAAATTGAGCAGAATGCGTACTTTTTCGCCCAATTTTGAGCAAATACAACGTATAATAAGTAATATAATTGACAGTACTAGGAATAATGATATAATATTGACATTATTGTTCTTTGAGAGGTGAAAAATGAAGTCTTTTAAGACAAGAATAGCTTTAATCATAGTGATTTTAGCACTTTTTAAGTTTTTTTATAGTAAAACTGAAGAAGTAGAAATAAATCCTAATGATGTGGAGGTTCTGTCCCTCAATATTTACCATGAAGCTCGGGGGCTTCGTCCACCAGCTAATTCAAATGATAAGAAAGAGTATGGCTGGCGTACAGTAACAGCAGTAGTCTTCAATCGGCTTGAAGATAGGAGGTTTCCCAAAACCATAGAAGCTATTGTCTATCAGCAAAGTAAGTCTTCAGGCAAATACTTATTTTCCTGGGTAGATGATAATCTCCCGAATGAGCCGAAAGATAGAAAGCTCTACCGTGAGATCTATGGGGAGGCGTATCAGTATCTCCTTGAGTATAAAAAGGGAGTCTGGGACGATCCGACATTTGGCGCACATTCGTACCACGCAAAAACGATCAAACCAAATGCCTACTTTAAAAAGCTTGTACCAACGGTGAGTGTGCAAACACTGACACAAGGACAAATTTTTTATAAAGATCGCGCTTAACTAAAACCCACAATGCAATGCATTGCGGGTTTTATTTTTTTTGTGGAGTTATAAAAATTTTATTCTAAACATCTCGATATATTATTGCGAGAGTGTGGATGATATACTGTGTGTATACATTTTGGAGAGAGGAAAATGAAATTGCATTTTTCGAAGTGAGAGTTGTTGCATTTTGACATTACGGAAGACGACGCACAGCCTACATTGCTCCAGAAAGAGATTTTATTGTGCGTATACAAGATACACAACTCAAACGATTTGTTATTGATTCTGGACTCGTATCTAGAAAGGATATTGATGCTGCCGAAATAGTTGCGGTGGAAGAGAAACGCTCGCTTGCAGAGGCGCTCATTTCGAGTGGAGTTATTTCTGAAGATGATTTGCGAAGAGTTGAATCATACGTGCTCGGTGTTCCATTTCTCTCACTCAAAGATATCAAAATTCCATTTGATATTCTCTCTCTCATCCCTGAGCCAGTCGCCCGCACACACAACATTATTGCTTTTAAAAAATCAGACGGAGCGCTTGAGGTTGCAATGCTCGATACTGCAGACCTTCCAGCGATTGACTTCATTAAAAAGAAGGTTGGATTAAAGATTCTCCCACGACTCACTGATTCTGAATCGATGAAGAGTTCACTTCTTCAATACCAAAAAACACTTAAAGATGAGTTTGGAGATTTGATTGTTAAAGAATCATCAGCACTCAAGATTATCGAAGAGGGAAATGGGGACGAAGCTTCAGAGGAGGACCTTAAGAAGATGGCTGAAGATCTCCCTGTTGTACGTATTGTTGATACACTCCTTCGCCACGCAATTATTCAAGGTGCTTCCGATATCCACATTGAGCCAATGGAGAATGAGCTTCTCGTTCGCTATCGCATAGACGGTATTCTCCATGATGCAATGTCACTTCCAAAACATGCTGCATCAACTATTTCTGCGCGTATCAAGGTTCTCTCAAATCTAAAGCTTGATGAAAAGCGCCTCCCACAAGACGGGCGCTTCAAAATGGATATGGATGGTCAGAAAGTTTCTTTCCGTGTTTCAGTACTTCCGATTTTCTTTGGAGAAAAGATTGTAATGCGCCTCCTTCGTGAAGGGCGCTCGGGATTTACTCTCGAAGGGCTTGGTTTCCACGGACAAGCACTCGAGCGTATTCATGCAGCTACAAAGCAGACAACCGGAATTATTTTAGTGACCGGACCAACAGGATCAGGAAAGACAACGACGCTCTACACGGTACTCGATATTTTGAATACCCCAGAGGTAAATATTTCTACCATCGAAGACCCGATTGAATATCAGATGCCTCGAGTGAACCAAACACAAGTGCGCCCTGAAATTGGGTTCTCTTTTGCAAACGGTTTGCGCTCACTCATGCGCCAAGACCCAGACATCATTATGGTTGGAGAAATTCGAGACCAAGAAACAGCAAGTCTTGCAATCAATGCTGCGCTCACTGGACATAACGTACTCGCGACGGTGCACACGAATTCTTCATCAGCAACGGTTGCGCGTCTCCTCGATATGGGAGTTGAAAAATTCCTTCTCGTGTCGACACTTCGGGTTGCGGTGGGGCAGCGACTCGTCCGCAGGATTACTGAAGACAAAGAAGCGTATACACTTTCACAAAACGAGCGAGATGACCTCGCAAAACACCTTGACCTCGAGCGTATTTTGGAGGACCTCAAAAAAGAAAATATTGTAAAGAGCAATGCGACATGGAATAGCATTCCATTCTATCGCCCAAAATCAGGTGCGGATGCAGATGACGGCTACAAGGGACGAATTGGTATTCATGAGGTGCTCCACGTGTCACCAACCATTAAGGAAATAATTCTCGCATCAGGCACCGCCGATGCGATTGAGGCGCAGGCACGGAAAGAGGGCATGCTCACCATGGCAGAGGATGGTATTTATAAGGCTGCTTTGGGGCAGACAAGTATTGAAGAAGTACTCCGCGTCATTTCAGAATAGAGAAGGCGCGTCAAAACCATATGGCAAATTTTACATACACAGGATTAAACAAAGATGGCGTCAAGGTTACTGAAACCGTTGAGGCTGTAGATCGCTATGCGGTGTACGAGATTGCCCGAAAGAATGGACATACCGTTTCGAGTGTTACCGACGCAAAAAGTTTTTCGATAAGCAATCTCATTAAACTTGAGAAGCTTAATTCTATGCTCGGTCGGGTAAAGTCTGATGAGCTTGTTACCTTTACCCGCAACCTTTCATCGATGATGAAGGCAGGCCTCCCGCTCACACGAGCACTCTCGGTTATTGAGCGACAGTCAAAAAATCCGAAGCTTAAGGAAATCATGCAAGGAGTGCGTGAAGATATTAATAAAGGAAAGCCTTTCAATGAAGCACTCGCAGCATTCCCGAAAGTTTTTTCCGATTTGTATGTAGCAATGGTGCGTGCAGGGGAGGAAGGAGGACAACTATCGAGCGCGCTTGAGACACTCAGTATTCAGATGGAACGGAACTCAACCCTTAAAAAGAAAATTAAGGGTGCAATGATTTATCCATCTATCGTTATTGGAGTGATGATGATTATTGCCGTCCTTATGATGATTTATGTCGTACCTTCCATTACAGGAACCTTTACGAAAATGAATATTGAGCTTCCGATGACGACAAAAATTCTCATTTGGACAAGCACCTTCATGAGTGAACATTCCATCCTCGTTCTTCTTGGAATTTTTATTTCGGTAACAGGTATTGCTGCCATCCTTCGAACAAAAATTGGGAAGCGAGTGTCGCACTTTACTATTACGCGCATCCCTGTCATTGGAACTATCGTGCGCGAGGTAAATGCAGCCCGTACAGCACGCTCACTCTCATCACTTTTGAAAGCTGGAGTTGATGTGATTAGTTCTATTAAAATCACACAAGACGTTATACAGAACGTATATTACAAAGATATTTTGGGTGAGGCAGCCGTGCGTGTTGAAAAAGGAACACCGCTTTCAGAAATCTTCATCGAACGGACGAATTTTTATCCAGTACTCGTGGGTGAAATGATTGCGGTAGGGGAAGAAACAGGGCAAATTTCTCATATGCTCGAAGAGATGGCCCAGTTCTATGAGAGTGAAATTGACCAGAAGACAAAAGACCTGTCGACGATTATTGAACCTATCCTCATGGTGCTCATCGGTGCGGGAGTGGGATTCTTCGCACTTGCGATGATAGCTCCTATTTATTCGATATCGGATAGTATCTAGTTATGGTGTATGGAAATCCCAAAAAACGTACGGGAGGATTTTCACTCATCGAATTAGTAGTAACCGCAGCGCTCGTTGCGCTCGTATTTGGTGGGTTACTCACCTCAGTCCAGTTCGCACTAAAACTCATCAGTTCATCGAAACAATCAACAAGCGCAGTGACACTTGCCAATGAGCGACTCGAATACATCCGCTCACTTTCATACGATGCCATAGGAACAGATGGGGGTATTCCTAACGGGGCTATCCCACAAAATGCGACAACGTCACTTAATGGAGTAATCTTTCATGAACGCGTCCTCATCCAGTACATTGATTCACCTGACGATGGTCTTGGAGGGTCAGATGCAAATGGAATTGTTGCCGACTACAAGCAGGTGAAGATTGAATATTCATGGCCAACACCAAACGGTACGAGTACTATTTTCCTCCTATCAAATATTGTCCCAACAGGAGTCGAATCAACTGCAGGAGGGGGAACATTAACCGTGAATGTGTTTGATGCAAGCGTGCAAGCAGTTTCTGGTGCCGAGGTTCATATCTATAACGACACCACGACAACAACGATTAATACTTCACGGTTTACTAATGTTGATGGAGTCGTTATGTTTTCGGGAGCGCCAGCAGCTGCAAATTATCAAATCACTGTTACGAAAGCAGGGTACTCAACTGACCAGACGTATTCAGCGACAACGAGTAACCCGAACCCAACCACATCTCATGTTGCAGTACTTGAAGGGGCCGTGTCCACAATGAATTTTCAGATTGATGAATTGAGTGACCTCCTTGTTCGTACCATCGGCCCCTCTACTGATGGATACTTTGAAGACTTATTCCAAAATTCGAATAAGGTTGCAAGTATTTCAGACATGGTCCTCTTTTCAAACGAAGCAATTCTTGCCGGAGGGTCTGGTTCGTATGTACCCGCGGGGAGCGTTCAGTCCGTTTCAACAACACCGAGCGTCATTACGTCTTGGGATACCGTTACCTGGACACAGCTTATACTTGCAAGTACTTCAGTGAGCGTTCAAGTGTGCAGTATTACAGGAACAAGCACTTGTACTTTAGTACCGGATAGTGATTTGCCGGGGAATAGCGCAGGCTTCACTTCTGCGTTTATTGATATCTCTGGATTAAGTGTTGGAACGTATCCGTCACTCGGTTTGCGGGGCAATCTTACTTCTACTAATCCAAATAACTCACCACAACTTGATGATTGGAGAATTAACTACATCATCACAGAGCCAAGCATTGGGAGTGTGCCGTTTGCTTTGCAGGGAACTAAGACAATCGGTACAACACTCGCCCTTGAGTCAATTTATAAATATAGTGCAAGTAATACTACTGATGGAAGTGGCTTAAGTCAGATTAACGATCTTGAATGGGATGGGTATACCTTTATTCTTGGAACGAGCGCATACAATATTTACGAAGCATGTCCGTCGAATCCGTTCTCACTTAATCCATCTGTGAGCGATACACTTACCGTGACACTTGTTCCTTCAACAACCTACTCCGTTCGAGTGAGTGTTGTTGATATTACCGGAGCGCCTGTTTCTGGGGCGAGTGTTCGTGTAACCCGCAGTGGTTATGACCAAACAAAAACAGCGTCCACGTGTGGTCAGACATTTTTCAATTCAGGGCTCTCTTCAGCGACTGACTACGATGTGACTGTCAGTCGTTCCGGCTATACAACACAGACGATATCAGGAGTCGCGATCGAGGGGGCACAGTCACTCACCGTAACTCTCGTAGAACCTTAATTATATGAATTCACTTTTTCAAAAAATGAATATACAAAGAGGTTTCTCACTCGTCGAGTCACTCGTCATTGTGGCACTTTTTACCATAATCATGCTTGCACTCTTTGATACCATTGCAACATTTTATCGACTCAATGCCTACACACTTGCGCAGTCGTATCAGATTGACCACGCGCGAAGAGGGACAGAGCTTATGGTGCGTGACCTCCGAGAAATGACATTTTCTGATAGCGGAACATTTCCATTAGTCCTTATGCAAAATAATAAAGTGGGCTTTTATAGTGATATTGACCGGGATAATAGCGTTGAGTATGTAGAGTACTCACTTGCGAGTACGACGCTCTATAAAAAAATATTTAATGCGACTGGTTCTCCACCGGTATACAGCACCTCAACACCTGAATCAACATCGACTATATCTGAATATGTGCAGAATCAACTCCAGAACATTCCTATTTTTGTATACTATGATGAAAATGGTTTGCCGGCGACTGGGACATCAACAGTGACTGATATCCGATACGTGCAGGTAAGTGTTATTGTAAATATAGATCCAATTCGCGACCCTGGGCAGTACATGCTTCGGTCGAGTGCGTCACTTCGAAACTTAAAAAATGAATAGTATGGAACCAACGACACAACAGAAAGCATCAGGGTATCTTCTTGTCCTTGTCCTTGTCTTTGGTGCAATCTTTTTTACTATGACTGCAGCCTTTGTCGGCTATGTGGTAACGCAGTCGCATGTTACCAAAGCAAAATATAGTAAAGAGCAAGCGCTCAACATTGCTGAAGCTGGACTTGATTACTATAAGTGGTTTTTGGCACACTACCCCGGAAATGTGACCAATGGAACCACAACTGCAGGTCCATACGTGCACGTATATACAGATCCTGAGGGGACAGACATTGGAGAGTTCTCACTTTCTATAGCGAGTTCTACGGCATGCGGAAGTGCGTACGCAATCGATATCACCTCAACAGGACATACCTATGACAATCCTAATATAACCCGAACAGTGTATGGGAGGTACGCACAACCAACCGTTTCAGAGTATGCCTATATCATTAATTCAAATGTATGGGCAGGCGCTGACAGAACCATTATTGGTCCGTACCACTCAAATGGAGTCATTCGAATGGATGGTACCAACCTTTCAACGGTAACGAGCGGGCAAGAAAACTGGGTGTGTGACGGTTCAATATCATGTTCACCTGGAGCAACCGGAGCAACCGTAGATGGTGTGTATGGTGGCGGACCAAACAGTAGTTTCTGGAATTTCCCCTCAACTCCTATAAATTTTACCGGTTTAACGGTTGATCTTTCTGCAATGCAGGTAAAAGCTCAGTCAGGTGGAGGTCAATACATTGGCCCGTCAGGTGCATCTGGGTATCGAGTAGTGTTTAAAACAAATGGAACCATCGATGTGTATCGAGTGACTGGGACAACTTTATACTGGGGGTACACCACTGAGGCCGGATGGGTCCAGGAGCGACATGTCATCAGTGCAAGTACGTTTCTTGCGAACTACGTGATACCAACAAGTTGTTCAATTATCTTTGTTGAAGATAAGGTATGGCTAGAAGGTGTCGTAAGAGGGAGAGTTACTATCGCAGCAGCAGATGTCGACACTGTAGGAGTAAGTCCGTCAATAATCCTCAACGATAATATCACCTATGCAAATGCAACTTCAGGGCTTCTTGCAATTGCTGAACAAGATGTCCTTGTGGGACTTGTGGTCCCTGCAACATTGACACTCAATGGGATTTTTGTTGCTCAAAACGGTAGATTTGGTAGAAATCACTATTGTACAAATGACTGTAGTTCAACGGGAGGAAATCAAGGGTTGCCCGATGCGCTCGATCCGTATGTAACCCGAACGTCGCTTACCGTGAATGGAACTATTGTTTCGAACGGTCGTGAGGGGACGAAATGGACTTCTGGAGGAGTCTTTACGTCTGGTTTTAATACACGAACGAATTCATACGACCGTAAACTTGTAGCAGACCCGCCACCGCTCACCCCTACCGTTTCTGATACCTACGAATTCATCGAGTGGCGCGAGATTGAATAAGCAAAGGAACTGTAGCGACTATTGCGAATGTATGTCCCGATTTGTTCTGCCTCAGGGCAAATCGCTGGACGAATGAGCACACTCCATCAAATCGTGGTTTTTGTACTGACATGATAAAATAAAGGTATTATGAAAATTGGTATACCACCGCTCATTATTGGGAACTGGAAAATGAACCCACAGTCAGCGACCTTGAGCAGTAAACTTTTAACAGACTTAAAGAAGCACTTAAATAAAGTTACCGATGTTGAAGTAGTTGTCGCTCCCCCGTATGTATATCTTGAGCATGCGGCAAAAATTAGAAATGGCGGGAACGCATTTGCTCTTGGTGCGCAAAACGTCTATTACGAAAAACTCGGAAGCTTTACTGGTGAAATTTCACATTCAATGCTCCAGAGTTTTGGTGTTACTCATATAATACTTGGTCACTCAGAACGAAGAAGGGATGGTGAGACCGATGAAGTCATAAATAAAAAGCTTGTAGCAACAATTAAGGCAGGACTCACGGGAGTAGTATGTGTTGGAGAAATTAAGCGCGATACTGGAGGACACTACCTCACGCATATTGAGATGCAAATCAGAAAGGGGCTCGCAAATATTTCGAAAGCAAAACTAGCACAGATTGTTATTGCGTATGAGCCTATTTGGGCAATTGGAACCGGGGACACAGCAACCGCTGAAGATGTTCATGAGATGAAACTCTTTATTGAAAAGGTTCTTTCAGACATGTACGGGAGAAACTTTGCTCAGAAGGTTCGTATTATTTATGGAGGTTCGGTGAATGAAAAAAATTCACGGGAATTATTTTCTCAAGGAATGATTGATGGTTTCCTTGTTGGGGGAGCGAGCCTTCGAGCTGGTGAATTTACTCAGATTGTAAAATCGGTAAAAAATATATGAGTAACCCAACACTCCGTTCAGTGGAGGAGCTTACCGACATTTTCGGGATGCGTGTGTTAGTTCGGGTCTCGCTAGATGTTCCTATTAAGGATGGGGTGGTCACTAATGATTTTAGAGTTATTCGCGCTATCCCAACAATTAAGTACCTTATTGAACGTGGGGCACGGGTTATTATCCTTACCCATGTTGGAAGAGACCCAAAAAACACGACGCTCCCACTTCTTGCTTCTCTCGAAAAATATATCCCGGTGACCTACGTTGGGGGAGTAATAGGAGAAGAGGTTCTTGGGAAGATTGCCCATATGAAAGAGGGGTCAGCAATTCTCCTTGAGAACGTCCGTTCACATAAGGAAGAAGAATTAAACGATGAAAAATTTGCGCAAACTCTCGCATCGTATGCAGACTTCTTCGTAAATGATGCTTTTGCTGTTTCACACCGAGCGCACGCTTCAATTGTAGGTATCTCAAAATTTCTTCCAAGCTTTGCCGGAATTACCTTCATGGAAGAGTTCAATGGTTTGCAAAAAGCTCTTTCTCCAGAACATCCGTCACTCTTTATTTTGGGAGGAGCAAAATTTGAGACAAAGGCTCCGCTTATTGAAGCGTACGCACATTCGTATACGAATGCATTTATTGGCGGGGCACTCGCAAATGATTTTTTGAAGGGAAAGGGATATGAAGTTGGAGAATCACTTCTTTCTGATGTTGATTTGTCGCAGAGCCCGCTCATTAAAAAAGATAATATTTTATTCCCGACTGATGTTGTTGCGGTAAAGGGTGACACATCACGGCAAGCTTCAGTAGAGGATGTTGCAAAAGATGAGAAGATTCTCGATGTGGGGCTTCAATCTGTTGAGATGCTTGCTCCGTACATTAAGAGTGCGAAGACGATTCTCTGGAATGGTCCATTAGGAAATTATGAGGGGGGATATGATGGAGCAACAAAAGCGTGTGCAAAGCTCATTGCAGAGAGTGACGCGTTTTCTATTGTTGGCGGAGGCGACACCGTTGCAGCAATTGAGTCACTCGGACTTTCAGATTCGTTTGGCTTTATCTCAACCGCAGGCGGAGCAATGCTTGAATTTTTGGAGAAGCGAACCTTGCCAGGCATCGATGCACTTTTAAAATAATGCATGTAAAGCATTTCTTTGTTGCTTTGAAGTTAAAGAGACGCGAGTGAGCTCTCTTCTTACAGAAGCTGTACACCTTTCGCAGAATTCGCTCAAGGTCTTGCGAAGCTTCAAGTATTCGCTTCTCACCTCGAACTGCCCTCAAATCCATTATTTTATAAATATGGAAATACAATTATGAAAAAAGTGCTTACGTTAGGATTTTTGCTTAAAGAAAAGGAAATTTGTCTCGCTATGAAGAAGCGTGGATTTGGAGAAGGAAACTGGAATGGATTTGGAGGTAAGCTTGAGGAAAATGAGAGTGTTGAAGTTGGAATGGTGCGTGAAATCGCTGAGGAGTCTGGGGTCATGGTTCAGGAGTGTGACTTAGAAAAAGTTGGAATTGTGGAGTTCATCTTTAAAGACGGTAAGCACCTTATCGTCCACACCTATTTCATTAAGGTATGGGAAGGAGATCCTGTTGAGACAGAAGAAATGAAACCTGCATGGTTTCCGTACACAGATATTCCGTACGAAAAAATGTGGGCGGACGACCCGCACTGGCTACCAAGAGCGCTTCAAGGAGAAAAAATATTTGGAAAAGTTTGGTTTAACGATGATGGGGTAAGTATTGAGAAAATGGATTGGAATACCCCCGCTACTGCCAATTAAAAAATAAAATCAGCACTTGTTACGCAAGTGCTGATTTTATTTTTTCGCGGAGTGTCGAACTCTCCTCACCAGAATACGTTTCGTGCTGTGGTGGAACAAACGCTTCTCCTTTTACAAATCGGGGGATGACGTGCATGTGAGCATGGGGTACTTCTTGCTCTGCTTCGTGCCCGTTATTCATGAGGATGTTTACTCCCTTTGCGCCAACAGTTTTGGGGAGGGTTCGGGCAATTTTTTGTGCAGTAGTTATCATGTGTGCAAGCACTTCAGGCTCCGCATCAAATATATTTTCACACTTCACTTTAGGAACAATGAGCGTATGGCCCTTTCGTACTGGCCTAATATCTAGGAAGGCGATAACAATATCGTCCTCATACACAATATCCGCAGGTATTTCCCCTGTGATTATTTTTTCAAAAATATCATTCATAGCGGTCATTTTATCATAGTTCCCGCGACGGAGGCGTCTGTGCTAAAATGAGCTTACTATGGCGACATCGCGGACATACACTCTCTCGCCAACACTCCCGGAGTCTGTTGCGCAAGAACTTACTGAGTACACACCACTCACACAGCAACTTCTCTTTAATAGAGGAATCACCGACGGAGTACGAGCGCGCGCTTTCATGGCTCCGAACTATGAGACAGATTTGCATAGCCCCTTTCTCCTTACCGATATGGAGAAGGCGACCGAAAGAATCTTGAGAGCGTTTCTTAATGACGAGCATATCGTCATTTATACCGATTATGATTGTGATGGAATTCCTGGAGGAGTACTTCTCCATGACTTCTTTACTGCAATCGGGTATCTAAATTTTGAAAATTATATTCCCCATCGACATGAAGAAGGGTACGGATTTAATGCAGATTCCGTTCCACAGTTTAAGGAGCGAAACGCATCACTCATTATTACGGTTGATTGTGGGATTACTGACCACGATGCTGTTTCTGCTGCAAATGCACTAGGTATTGATGTTATTGTTACCGATCACCACGAACCGAGTGAAACGCTCCCTCCCGCCTTTGCTGTCATCAACCCAAAACGAGATGATGCGTACCCGTTTAATGGTATTTGTGGAACAACTGTTGCGTTTAAGCTCGTTCAGGCAATTCTTGAAAAAGGGAAAATAAGCGGGCAGATTACACTGAAGGATGGTATGGAGAAGTGGTGGCTCGACCTCGTTGCCCTTGCAACAGTCGCCGATATGGTTCCTCTCACCAACGAGAATCGGGTCCTCGCTCGTTTTGGTTTGTCGGTGTTGCGGAAGTCTGGGCGACCTGGGTTGCAACATCTTTTACGAAAGGCGGGTGGTAGCCAGAGGCATCTCACTGAAGATGATATCGGTTTTACCATCGCCCCACGCATTAATGCAGCGTCACGCATGGATACTCCTGAGAACGCTTTTCATATGTTACGCACACGTGACGAAGTTGAGGCTGGAGGACATGTTCTCCATCTCGAAAAACTTAACAATGAAAGAAAGGGGGTTGTAGCAAGTATGGTTAAAGAGGCAAAGAAACGGATGAGCGCTCTTGAAGAACTCCCTCACGTCATTGTCATGGGAAATCCAGAATGGCGTCCGTCACTCGTTGGACTCGTTGCGAACTCTCTTGCGGAAGAATTTAATCGCCCCGCGTTTCTCTGGGGTCGCGACGGTAAAGGAATCATCAAAGGTTCCTGTCGTAGTGAAGGGACTATTAGTATTGTTGAACTCATGGAGGCAACCCCAGACTCATTTCTCACATTCGGGGGGCATCACGCGTCGGGAGGTTTCTCGGTGAGTCATGAGGGGATACACACACTTTCAGAAGCACTCATTACCGCTTACGAATCACTCAAGACTGATGCGTTTGTTCCGAGTCAGGGACAACCAATAGACGCGCGAATTACCATGGACGATGTTGATGACGGACTTCTCCGAACACTCGATTCGCTCGCTCCATTTGGTATTGGGAACCCAAAGCCACTTTTTGAAATACAAGATGTGATTCCGCAAGATGTTTCGATTTTTGGGAAAACAAAAAATCACACAAAACTTAAAATCATTACAAAGAACAAACGGTTTGATGCTATTTGTTTTTTTAAACTGCCGACTGATTTTGCTGTTCTCCCCGAGGCGGGGAAATCAGTTACCCTCCTTGCACATATTGAGCGTTCATTTTTTATGGGAAGACTTGAGACAAGATTACGCATAGTCGATGTCATTTAAAATGAATTGTTTTATTTTTTAAATGATATCGACTATGAGTCGGAATGATATTTCGCCTATTCATAATGGCGAAATGAATGAGACCGGGGAGGTGAGAAGCGAATACTTTGAGCTTCGCAAGACCTTGAGCAATTTCTGCGAAAGGTGTACTGCGACTGTAAGTCGGAATATGAGCGTAGCGAATTACAAACCTGACGCTAGTCGATATCATTTAAAAAAACCGCATCACAGAGTGATGCGGTTGAGAGAAGAATATTTACCATTTTATCAGTCTGATTTTTGATACTAGACTTATGATTTCCGGCCTTTTCTCTCTGGATATAAGGTACACAATAAATTCAAGACAAATTGAGACAAGAGCGATTGGAACAACAGGGAACCAATACAGTGAGTACCCGCGTATAAATTGGATGACTCCAAAAATTGGTACTAAGATACTGAGTCCAAGAGAGAATGGACGTATCCACCACCGACTCGTTGTGATAAGCCCTGAAATTACTGCAAAACTATTTAATATAAGAAAGAAATAATCGTGAATCAATTCGAGTGCTCGCGGTGTTTTAACGGTCGTGTGGAAGCCTGTTTCCGGTGTGTAACTGAGAGATAACTGCATTTGCAAATTTGTAATAACATACTCATGTCCTTTTAATACAGAAGCAAAAATTTCTGAGTCGGGAGTGATTCCTTGCTCGCGAAGCTCTTGAGATACATTACGAACATCAATTTCATTTCCAGGAATGCACGGGGTGAAAGTTTGTGCCTCTGGGTTAAAAGTGTTGCATGGTTGAGACAAGTCCTCTGCTAAGGTGAGTCGAGGTAATAGGGCGTACAAGATAAGTAACACAAAAATACTCCTCTGCATGGTAGTTCTCCTTAAATTTTCGATGAACAAGAATGAGTGCTTTCTGAATGAAACCATATGCGCTTTTTCAAGTCAATAAAAAACCGCATCACAGAGTGATGCGGTTGAGAGATCGAAGCTACATTGTTACCGGCTTTTGTTTGAGCGCTCTTAGAAATGCTTGCCTTTTTCTTGAATCGCTTACCGTGTAAAAAAATACTTCATATAAGGAACTTGGAGATGCAGTAGGATCACTCAGTACTTTTGCAAATTTCGCTTCGCGATGTAATACATTTTCGTTTGTGAACACATTTTCTTGGGCACTTTCAGATTTGATGCTTTCATCAGTTGTGTTACCGGGAAGATGTTCCAGTAAATAGATGTATGCTTGCGCAAGTGCCTTTAGTTCTGGAGGTGATGCACATTCATGTACTAGCCACATTTGTTTCAGGTCACCCCTAAATGTTGCATCAATAAGAATTGCAATCAAGGCTTTCTCCTGCAAATCTTTATGGAATGTGTTATCAAATACCCTCCATCTTTCCACGTTGTCTTGACTGTTTTGGAGGATGCAGTACAACACTCTATCCTGGATGCAAACATTCGTTGTTGCGAAAAATATGCGCCACCTTGCGTCATTTGTTTTTGCAACCCCCAATCGACGTAATAACGGTTCGTTACTCATGGTACATCTCCTCTCTTTTTAAAAAACACCCCCACACGGAGGAACCATATTCGAGTATGCTACTTTTTTTAAAAAACGCAACACAATTTGTCGTGTCTAACCAGCTGATACAAATTTCTTTGAGTGGTATACTCAGGTAAATGAACGAGGTAATAGTCTATTGTGATGGAAGTGCAATCGGAAACCCAGGTCCTGGAGGGTGGGGGACGGTTATTCTTGAGCAGGGTAAGAATGGCATAGTTACCGAGCTTGGTGACTCTGCTACGCACACCACAAATAATCGTATGGAACTTACTGCAGCGATTCGCGGACTCGATGCGCTTTCCCAAAAATCAAAGGTGACGATAAAGACAGATTCTCAATATGTTATTCGTGGCATCACTGGCTGGGTATTTGGGTGGGAACGAAATGGGTGGCAGACAACGCAGAAGAAAGAGGTTCTTAATAAAGATCTCTGGGAAGAGCTCCTTCGTGTTTCAAAAAAGCATACGACAACATGGGAGCACGTACGCGCACATCAAGGAATCGCTCTTAATGAGCGGGTAGATATGATTGCAAATGGCTTTGCGGGAAAGGAAAAGGTAACCCTCTTTCAGGGGAACGAGATGGAGTACACAGAGTTCCTTAAAGGTATGCCTAAGGCACGTGCGGTTTCTTCGTCTTCGTCTAAAAAGGGGAAGGCGTACGCATATGTATCACTCGTGTCTGGCGTTGTCGCATCGCATGCGACATGGGCGGAATGCGAAGCTCGTGTGAAAGGTGAAAAATCAAAATATAAGAAAGTTTTTTCAAAGGAAGAAGAAACGGCACTGATTGCTGAGTGGCGAAAGTAGTATGCAGGGAATACTTTTTTATATTGGCGGGGTTGGCGTTGCGAGCGGTATTTTCTTCCGCTCATTTTTTAATATCAACTTCCCCGAAATACTCGCGCTCGCTGTCATTGGGCTTGCGTGCTTCATTGCATGGCAGGTGCGGGGGAGTACCCCTAGGTCACAATCGATTCTCTTTGTTGTGGGAGTAATGTCTCTCACGTGCGCACTCGGCATGCTTCGGCTACAGGTGAGTGAAATGTCCCCATCGACATTTCAAGAATATGCAGGAGAGCAACATACCTTCCAAGCAGTCGTTGTGAGTGAACCAGAAGTGCGAGAGACAACCGCTCACCTCTATGTTGACCCAATTGATATAGGTGGTGACGAATCAGAACGCATCCTCGTTTCCGTTGATCGGTTCAGTCTGTACTCCACGGACGTTTCGTATGGCGACACCATTTCGGTAACGGGGAGCATTGAACCCCCGAAAGCATTCGACACAGATACGGGTCGGGTTTTTGATTACCCTGGCTTTCTAAAGGCGCGCGGTGTGGAGTACGTTGTTTCATATGCAAAAATATCTATTACTGAGGAAGAACAAGGAACGCTCCTTGGGTATGTATTTAAAGGAAAGGATTATTTTGAAAAAGAGATTGAGGAAATAATTCCTGAGCCACAAGCAGGTTTGGGTGAGGGAGTACTCCTCGGAGTGAAGCGAGCAATTGGTAAAGACCTTGAAGATGTTTTTCGGGAGACAGGAATTATTCATATTGTTGTTCTCTCTGGGTACAACATTATGCTCGTTGTTGAAGGGGTAATGTTCGCCCTCTCATTTTTATTTGTTCCCAAAGTACGCATGATAATGGGGATTGGTATTATCATTCTCTTTGCGATACTTGTTGGTTTGTCTGCAACGGTTGTACGTGCTTCCGTTATGGCGGGGTTGCTTATCGTCGCGAGAAGCTCGGGAAGGGTGTATGCAGTGCTCCGTGCACTTATGATTACAGGAGTCGGGATGTTACTGCTTAATCCATATCTCCTCGTACACGATCCTGGTTTCCAACTCTCATTCCTCGCAACGCTTGGACTCATCTTGCTTTCTCCTTTTCTTGAATCAAAGCTCACCCGCATCCCGTCTTTTTTGGGAGTACGAGGATTTGTTACCGCAACCCTCGCAACACAGATATTCGTTTTACCACTCCTCCTTTTCCAAATGGGGACACTTTCTATCGTTTCAGTGCTCGTGAATGTGCTCGTTCTTCCGATGGTTCCTATCGCTATGTTTTTTACTTTTCTCACCGGTGTTGTTGGCATATTTTCCGGATTCCTTGGAATGGGAGTTGGGTATGTCGCATACCTCACACTCGGATACATCATTACCGTGGCTGAATTTTTTGGCAGGCTTCCGTTTGCATCGTTTCAGATAGATGCATTTCCATTTTGGATTGTCTTGTGTCTGTATGCAGGGATTGCGGTAGGGTTGTTTTGTATCTTCAAGTCGCAGACTCAAAAAAGACTCACCGGTACTCAAGTAGCTGATGGCTATGATGACTGGGTGATTGTTACTGAAAAAGAAGTAGGTACCGAAATCCCCTCTGAAGTGCAAAGCACTTCAGAGGGGATTCGTGGCCCACTTCCATTTCGTTAATTATGCGGTGGTGTCAAATCTTTTTTCAACGACACTCCAGTTAAGATTCTTCAAGAATGCTTCAATGTAATTTTTCTTCTCTGCAGGAAGGTAATCAACCATAAATGCATGCTCCCACATATCCATTGCAAGGATGATAGGTAACCCTCCAAGCTGTCCTAATTCATGATCAGCTACCCATGCAGTATGAATAGTGTTCTCGCTCGGGTCTGCGTAGAGTACTGACCATCCAATTCCTCGACTCATTCCGACTTGTGTGAAGTGGGAAATGAAGTTTTCTACAGAACCATACTTTTCGCTCACCGATTTTCCAAATGCTGATTCAGCGTTAAGTGCAGTCGCGCCACCTTCTAGTTGGGTAAAGTAGTACTCGTGCATACGCATACCATTAAACTCAAATCCGAGTCGTCGTCGAGTTTCCATTATCGCGTATGCGTATTTTTCTTTGTCGAGAGTTGTTAATTCAGCGATTTGTTCACGAAGGAGATTAACGTGTTTTACATAACCCTCATAAAGCCCTAAGTGAGCTTTAATTTGTTTTTCTGATAGCCCTGGAAGTTCCGGGAGAGTAAATGCTTTTGGAGTGTATGTGTGCATAAAATGTATGAAATCATGAGTAAATGAAAGTACAGTATACCACTCGTTTTCTCAACCGCACACGATCAATAAATTAGGATACAATAGGGGTATGCGGAGCCTGAAAATTCTGAGTATTTTCGCACTCGTTACTCTCGGTATTGTTTTGATAGTGGCTCTCGTTCTCCGTGGGCAAGAAACCGATGGGCTACTTCAGGTTACTTTTTTTGATGTAGGGCAGGGGGACTCAATTTTTATTGAATCGCCTTCGGGAACACAAGTACTCATCGATGGAGGTAAGAGTAATCAGGTGCTTCGAGGACTCCAACAGTCGATGGGCTTTTTCGACCGCGATATCGATATGGTCGTAGCAACGCACCCTGATCTCGATCATATTGGTGGACTCATTGAAGTCCTCAGACGCTACCGGGTACACACGATACTCATGACTGAAAATATTGGAGCCACACCTGCATTCGATGCGTTTGTGTCACAGGTAACCAATGAGCATGCACAGATTGTGTATGCACGGAGAGGGCAGGTTTTTGATTTTGGTAGAGGTGCAAATGGCAGTACTACATTTCACATTTTATTTCCTGATCATGATCCTCGAGGACTCGAGAGTAATACCTCATCTATCGTTGGTCAGCTCGTGTATGGAGAGAGCGAGTTTCTATTTACCGGTGATTCACCACAGAGTATTGAAGAATATCTCGTGCAAGTGAGTAGCACATCGCTCAAGAGTGATGTGCTTAAGGCAGGGCATCACGGTTCACGGACATCTTCTTCAGAAATATTTGTGCGTGCGGTTGCGCCCATGTATGGGATTTTTTCAGTAGGGAAAGATAATACATACGGACATCCTCACAAAGAAGTAACCGATCTTTTCACTCAGTTAAACATAGTACAAAAAAATACCGCCGATAACGGCAGTATTTTTTCAGTATCAGATGGGGTACGTGTGTGGTTTAAATAAGACCCGCTTTCTTGAGTGTTTCAAATGCACCATTCTTTGCAATTGTTCGAAGTGCCTTTGTTGAAACATTAACGAGTACAGTTTTTCCAATTTCAGGTACAAAGATTCGCTTCTTTTGGAGATTTGGCTGGCGTCGAACTTTACCACAAGGGTTAAATTGTGTTGCTCGAGTACGGTTTGAGTACCGTCCGCCGACTTGAGATGTCTTTCCTGTTATTTCGCAGATTCGTGCCATATGTGGGCGCTATCGTACCATACCCAGCTTAATATGCAAGAAGCACCACCCACGTTTTGTTTTTGGCTTTTCCTCGCATCCGTGTAGAATATAAGTAAATAGGGTTTCCTGTTATCAAAAATATCTAAAAATATGCAAAAGCTCATCAGTAGAATCAAAGAATATGTATCTCATACTGACGTATATGGATATAAGGGGTGGCTCGTTTCAGACCGATTTTATAAGAGATTGAGCGCGTTTATTGGGTATACGTTCATCTCCCTAGTTACTATTGAGTTTATTCGTATCATCATTGTTACAACTGTGTTGTTCTTTCAATATAAATAGTCTTTTTTTAAAAATATATGCTTCCCGACATCATTACGATAATCATACTCATTCTCTCAATTGTGTTGCATGAAGTGTCTCATGGGTATGCTGCGAATTGGCTTGGTGACCCAACTGCTCGATTGGCGGGAAGGTTGAGCCCAAATCCACTCATTCACCTCGACCCGCTTGGTTCAGTGATTATTCCTGCAGTACTTTTCCTCACTGGCGCGCATTTTCTATTCGGTTGGGCTAAACCAGTTCCGTACAATCCGTACAATTTGCAGAATGCAAAATGGGGGGAGTCTATCGTTGCTGCAGCAGGCCCTCTTGCCAATCTGCTCCTCGCCTTTATTTTTGCAGGTATTATCAAACTTGCCCCTGTTCTCGGACTTTCAGCATCTTTTGTTGAAATGACGAGCTATATTGTATTTATCAATATTCTCTTGGCTCTTTTCAATAGTATTCCATTCCCGCCCCTCGATGGTTCAAAAATAATTGTTCCGTTCCTCCCTACGGGGCTTCAGTATAAATATCGAGCGTTTACTACATACATGGAAAACCTCGGGTTTTTAGGGCTTTTCCTCTGCGTATTCCTCTTTATGCAGATCCTTTGGCAACCGTTCTCTACCGCGGTGCTCACGGTTTACCACCTCATGGTGTAGGGGTTTGAGGCGCACTCGCCCTCCCAAGGACTTGCACATTTCGCTACTTGTAGTAGAGTATCGGCACTGTTTTAGCGGATTTTCTAGTGAATAGCATTCCGCTATCTCGAGAACATAAATTACGTAAGAAATGTCAACAATCAATCAATTAACAAAAAAGGCTCGAAAGACCGTCGCTACCAAGAGTAAAACTGGTGCGCTTCGTTCTGGTTTCAATTCGATCATTAACCATCCTAACGAGTATGACTCACCATTTAAGCGTGGTGTGTGTACTCGTGTAACTACAAAGACTCCTCGTAAGCCAAACTCAGCTATTCGAAAGATTGCTCGTGTACGCCTCACGAATGGTCAGGAAATTACCGCGTACATTCCAGGTGAGGGACACACCCTTCAGGAACACTCTGTGGTACTTGTACGAGGTGGACGTGTGAAGGACATCGGTGTTAACTACACTATCGTTCGTGGAAAATACGACGCAACAGGTGTAGATAAGCGACGAGTATCACGATCACGATACGGTGCGAAGAAGCCCAAAGCAGGTAAATAGGCCAGAAATTAACGAGCGCAAGCGACTGTAATTTCTGAGTCCGTCGCATTTTCTTCACACAGAAGAAAATGCGACGTCACTATACACAAAGTAGGCCTCAAACAAAAATTAATTTAATTAATAGTTTATAGTCGCTAAAGATTATAGAGTGGATTCGAAAGAATGCCACAATATGCGACGACCAATAAAAATATATGCGACGACCAATAAAAAGACGACCACCAGTAGGAGGAGATGAACGACATGACTCAGTAAATGTGTCACGTCTCATCAACTACATCATGGTAAATGGACAGAAGGAGACAGCGCGAAAGATTGTATACGCTGCATTTGAAGAAATTAAGAACGCGAAGGAAGGAGGTGGAGACCCAGTAGAGATTTTTGAAACAGCAATCCGTAACGCGGGACCACAAATGGAAGTCCGCTCACGACGAGTTGGTGGAGCAAACTACCAAGTTCCACGTGAAGTTCGTCCAGAACGACGACTCGCACTTGCACTCCGTTGGATTATTGGAGCAGCACGAAAGCAAAAGGGAACACCAATGTTCAAGTCACTCGCAGCAGAGCTTATGCTCGCAGCACGTGAGGAAGGAGCAGCAGTGAAGAAGCGAGAGGATACACACAAGATGGCAGAGGCTAACCGAGCTTTCGCCCATTTTGCCTGGTAAAGTGAGATACAGAGCGTAGCGACAATATCGAAACTTTTACAGGAACTCGTAGATATTTTTGAGGACAAAGCGAAAAAATATCACGAGTTGTCGTCTAAAGACCACATTCTCGGAAGATAACTTTGTCGAAAGCCCCGAATTTTTGTTCACCGTACGTCTAGTACGGCTCGCAAAAATTCGGGGCTTTCTTCGCGTTCTCTCCTCAAGAATGTGATTTACCAAAGCGAGTTCTTAAGCAAGGTTATTATTAGCACTCATTGTATTTAGAACAGTGGTGTAAAATGCAACGATGTCAAAGCATTCACGAAATGGCGGAAAGTTTAGTGGGAGTCACACCACCTGCATTCCTGCGGCTGTAATAATTGCAGATATTGCAGATGGGAGTGCGTACGTCACCAAAATTTCTGTTGGCTTCATAAAATCAGGACTTCCCAATACGAAAGGACAGCGGCGGGTAAAAATCACAATAGGTGAAGGAAGTCTTCTCTTGTCAGTGCGAGATAATATATCTATTCAAGAACTGCGAATATATGCGTCTGATGTAGATGGTGCAAAACAGGTGATTGCAACAGGCGCACATAAGGCAGGCTTTTCAGTTTCAGGTTAGAAAATACCGCGTCTCTCAAAGGACGCGGTATTTCTTTGAATTTTAGATGATTACAATTACGAATGTTTTCCGTCTGCTTTGATTAGAGTCAGTGCTTCCAAATCAAAGTCGTGGAGGGTGCGCACGTTGAGCGCAATCGTTTCCTTCCCCTCGCTATTCATACTTCGTGCAAATGATTGCACACCACATGTCTTACAGAAAAGGTGGTGGATGTATTTCTTATTGAATAAATAATCAGTGAGATTTTCCTCGCCTGATAGGAGAGTAAACTCTTCCCCTGGGATAAAACTGAGTAACATTCCCTTACGCGAACAGTGTGAGCAGTTGCAATCAATTGCGTTTTCAATATCTGCATTCACGGTGTACGTTACCGCACCGCAGTGACAGCTTCCTTTGTATGTATTCATAGGCGAATAGTGTAGCATAAGGCTACATATTTGGTCGTCTTCCAAACCCGCGCGCGACGCGGTACAGGGTGTAGAGAATGCTTAACAGCAAAGCGAGTTCAAGAAGTGAAGGGGATGAAAGTATTTTTGAGAGTATCCAGAGGAAGAGGGTGTATATTTTTTGGAGGATCGCAGCCATTCCTGACACAAATGAACTAAGGAAACTATTCTTCGTTTCAATTTTTGTTCGAGTAATGGTGGCATTCTCTGTGTATGTACCCAGCTTCGTTTCGGGTTCTTCTGAAGTTATCGAAGGTGTATCTTGTGCTTCATTACGTTCCTTGCGGTAGGTATCGAGGGACTCCTTTGCTTGCTCTACCTTTGAGGTGAGACCACTCAGGAGTGCGTCTGCGGTAGGGTTTTCAACAAATCGTTCGAGTCCTTGCCCGGACGTTTCGTTGTTTGAAGGTGAAGGTTCCGCCTGAACCGTGTTTACTTTGGCTGGTTCTTCAGCAACGTCAGCCTTTTTTTCTTGCGGATTGGCGACAACGGGGTTGGTTCCTCGCGATTGTTCTTCGAGATCAGATACTGTGTCGTTATCATCGTCGGTATCCGTTTCATTTCCAATGCCATCATGGTCGGTATCATAATCAACCAGAAGCGTATCTTCCGCAACGATACTCGTCATATCTATTGATTCCTTTCCTTTTCCAATAACATGAAGTTCGGCATCACTCACATATGCGGTTATTTTGTGTTCCCCGTAGGTCGGAACCCAGTCCACCCAAGCCTCGACAAGTCTCCCCGAGAGGGTACTTACATACGATGATCCAATACGCTTACCATTATCGGTAAAGAGTACCGTTCCGGTGAGGTCGTGTTCGGTGTTGTTTCGGAGCGCAACGTAGACACGTGTTGGGGTGTCAACGAAAACGTGCTCATTTGAATACCAAAGACCCTGAACAAACCCTGCATTTAATTCTTCTGCAGAGACGGTGTGACTGAAAAGAGTCATTAGAAATAGGAAAGAAACATACGTATATTTCATGCATGTATTATAGCCGGCTTTTATTGACATGTGAGAGGGAGAATTGAATAGCAATGCGTATTGCCGAATAGAGGTAAATACCGTATAGTAACGCCACTTAGCCCCAGACCCTCCTGTGTTTTTCACAGTAATTAGGGAAGTCACCGGTTCAGTTTATTTTAATTTATTAATACATTACATATGGCACGAGCATTTCCACTTCATAAGCTTCGAAACTTCGGTATCGTTGCTCACGTAGACGCGGGTAAAACCACAACTTCTGAGCGCGTACTCTTTTATACAGGAATGAGTCACAAAATCGGAGAGGTGCACGATGGCGCAACCGTAACTGACTGGATGGAGCAGGAACGAGAACGAGGTATTACTATTACTGCTGCAGCGATTTCATGTAACTGGACTCCATCACTCATTGCAGACCGAAATAATGATGATTTTAAATATACTTTTAACATCATCGATACTCCTGGACACATCGACTTTACCGCAGAAGTAAAGCGTTCGATGCGCGTGCTTGATGGTGCTATCGTCGTATTCGACGGAGTAGCAGGTGTAGAGCCACAATCAGAAACAAACTGGAGATACGCTGACGAAGCTGGAGTTCCACGAATTTGTTTCATCAATAAGATGGACCGAACAGGAGCAGATTTTGAGCGTTCATATGCTTCAATTCTTTCACGCCTTTCTCCAAAGGCAGTGCGATACCAAATTCCATGGGGAAGTGAAGAAAACCTCAAGGGAGTTGTCGACCTTCTCAAGATGAAGGCGTATGTATTTGAAGGAGAAATGGGAATGAAGGTAGTGGAAGTTGAAATTCCAGATGAGCTTCGTGCTGATGCAGAAAAGTATCACGGTGAACTTGTTGAACGAATTGTGGAACATGACGATGCACAAATGAATGCATATCTTGAAGGTGTTGAACCAAGCTATGAAGAGCTTCAAAAGACACTTCGAAAGGCGGTGATTGCAAACAAAATTTTCCCTGTGATGACTGGTTCTGCACTCAAGAACATGGGAGTACAACGTGTACTCGATGCCGTTGTTGACTACCTTCCATCTCCAGTTGATCTCCCTGCTATTAAGGGAACGAATCCAGACACTGATGTTGAAGAAACTCGAATTGCTGATGACGCATCACCATTCTGTGCGCTAGCATTTAAACTCCAGACAGACCCATTCGTAGGACAGCTTACATTCTTCCGTGTGTACTCAGGTACAGTGAAGGCAGGAAGCTACATCTACAACTCAACAACAGGGCAGAAAGAGCGACTCGGACGTATCGTACGACTCATGGCAGATAAACGAACAGAAGTCGAAGAGGTATACGCTGGTGAAATTGCTGCAGGAGTAGGTCTTAAGGATGTAAAAACTTCACACACTCTCTGTGATGAAAATCATCCAATTGCACTTGAACAAATTGTCTTCCCTGAACCAGTGGTTGCAATGCGTATCGAGCCAAAGACAAAGAACGACCAAGAAAAAATGGGTATGGCTATGAAGAAGCTTTCAGATGAAGACCCAACATTCAAAATTTCGAGCGATGAAGAGACTGGAGAAACGATTATTGCAGGTATGGGTGAACTTCACCTCGAAATTCTCGTAGACCGAATGAAGCGAGAGTTCGGTGTTGAAGCAAACGTAGGTAAGCCACAGGTAGCATACCGAGAAACAATTCAACATTCAGCTGAAGCTGAATACAAGTATGTTAAGCAATCAGGAGGTCGTGGTCAGTACGGTCACGTGAAGATTCGAATTAAACCACTTGAACCGCTTGAACTCGAAGAAGGAAAGTCACTTGCGAAAAACATCACTCGTGAAGATCACTTCGAATTCGTTAATAACATTAAGGGAGGAGTTATTCCAAACGAATTTATCCCAGCTGTTATGAAGGGATGTAAGGAGGCAATGGCACGAGGATTTGTGGCTGGGTACAAAATGGAGGACGTTTCAGTCGAACTCTTCGATGGTAGCTACCACGATGTAGACTCAAGCGAAATTGCATTCCGTCTTGCAGGTATTCATGCATTTAAGGAAGCAGCTCAAAAGGCAGGTGCGGTCCTCCTTGAACCAATCATGAAGGTAGAGGTTACTACCCCAGAGAAGTTCATGGGTGACGTAAACGGAAACATTAGTTCAAAGCGTGGACTCGTGGAGGGTATGGAAGACCGAGACCTTGTACGTGTAGTTCATGCGAAAGTGCCACTTTCAGAAATGTTTGGGTATACCACAGCACTTCGCTCAATGACTGAAGGACGAGCAAACATGACGATGGAATTTGATCATTACGATGTTGTACCACCAAACGTGGCAATCGAAATCAAGAAGGCGAGAGGGGTAAAAGATATAGAAACCGAAGAATAACTAAAAATGCACCCGAGAGGGTGCATTTTTAGTTATTGCTTCGATATATCTTTTACCGAGCTTGTGAGGTATTTTGTGAATCCTAACGAAACAAAATATCCACAAGGTGTACTGCTCCTGTAAGGAGGGAAGGATATTGAAGAAGAAGCGTAAGCTTCTTCAGTCCTTGACAAAAGCCGGAACGATGTTTCGTCGACCGCAAGGAGACGAAACCGTGAGGCCGGGCAGGAGGTTCTTAACGAACGTGGTGAGTTTAGAAACCTGACGCTGAAAGATATTGAGGAAGCCTAGAAAAAATAAAACCCCATTTGCATCCGCAAATGGGGTTTTTGGTGAAAAGAACATAGTCTATGCGCGCGGGTCGCCTTCGAGTATAGGTTCTTTCTCTTCATGAAGAATGAACGATATATGTATGAGTCCCTGACCATCAATATGCCAATACTTCCGATGAAATCGTGTGCATGCAGAATTCCCGCCGGTAAGAAAGGTCCTGCAGAGGAGGAGTGGGCGTCGTTCACACAAATCGAGGATGCATTTCAAGTCCTGTCTATTGAGACACATCTTTTCTAAGTCACTTACATGAAAGAGGGATCCCGCCTCATTAACCACTTGAAGATGAATGGTAGGACCATGGGCATCCCACTTTTTGGTAACAAGTGAGTCAGCTACAGGGGTGACAAATATTGGTACTTTACAAATTGTGTCGATTTTAAGCCTAAAATTCTCATGTATTTCAGTAGGCATGATGCTTTTCTCCTTTACGTAGGGAATGTTTGATAAAGAACAGTGACAAATGCACAGGTGTGTTTCTGTGTGGACAGTACCACATAATATTTAAAACACAAGTCACCGAAAGATGGTCTCCGCCCCGCTTGCAAAAATATGGGCATTCTTGTACTATTGCGGTCACCGCGTCAGGTCTCTTTGGACTCTGATTGAGGGAGTTTTTGCTCTTTTTGACATGCAACGATAAGTATCAGAGGTAAGGCAGCGTTCTCGCGCCCTTCCCTGTGTGTACTCATCGTGCTTCTTTTATTTTTTATGAAAGAGGATTGCAGTGTGCGGAATTATTATCTAATAGTTAGTTTTAATACTATGGCAGAATTTGATCGTTCAAAGCCGCACGTAAACGTTGGAACTATTGGTCACGTAGACCATGGAAAGACAACGCTCACCGCTGCAATCCTTACCGTGCTTAACGCTAAGGGAAATGGATATGGTGCATCAGTTAAAGGTGTAGATGACATCGATAAGGCACCAGAAGAAAAGGCACGAGGTATTACTATTTCTCTCTCACACTCTGAGTACGAGACTCCAAACCGTCACTACGCACACATTGATGCGCCAGGACACGCAGACTACATCAAGAACATGATTACTGGTGCCGCACAGATGGACGGTGCTGTTCTCGTGGTTGCTGCAACAGACGGAGCGATGCCACAAACACGTGAGCACGTTCTCCTTGCAAAGCAGGTTGGTGTACCAAACATCATCGTATTCCTTAACAAGTGCGATATGGTTGACGACGCTGAAATGATTGAGCTCGTTGAAGAAGAACTTCGTGAACTTCTCACAAAGAACGGCTTCGATGGTGCGAAGGCTCCTGTTATTAAGGGTTCAGGTCTTAAGGCACTTGAAGATCCATCAAGCGAATGGGGTACAAAGGTACTCGAACTCGTTGATGCAATGGATTCATACTTCCCAATGCCAGTTCGTGATCTCGACAAGCCATTCCTTATGCCTATTGAGGACATCTTCTCAATTGAAGGACGAGGTACCGTGGTAACTGGTCGTGTAGAACGAGGGCGCGTAAAGGTTGGTGAAGAAGTTCAAATTGTTGGTATCAAGGATACTATGGCAACAACTGTTACCGGAGTTGAAATGTTCAACAAACAACTTGACGCTGCACAAGCTGGAGACAACGCAGGTATCCTCCTCCGTGGTACAAAGAAGGAAGATGTACACCGAGGTCAGGTTCTTGCAGCAAAGAACTCAGTTACTCCACACACAGACTTTGAAGCAGAAGTATACGTACTTTCAAAGGATGAAGGAGGACGACACACACCATTCTTTACTGGATACAAGCCTCAATTCTATATCCGTACAACTGACGTAACAGGAGAAGTTACTCTTGCTGAAGGTGTAGAGATGGTTATGCCAGGGGATACTGCGAAATTCAAAGTGAAGCTCGTAGCTCCAGTAGCACTCGAAGAACAACAGAACTTTGCTATCCGTGAAGGAGGGCGAACTGTTGGAGCTGGAGTGGTAACAAAGATTGTTGCCTAACACTATTATTTAGAAGCATTACACAGTACTATGACAACTAAAGCAAAAGCTGAACCAAAGAAAGTGAAGAAAGATGTTTCTGGAGAAATCCAGAAGCTCCGGATTCGAGTGCGTGCGTATGAGCACAAAATCCTCGATTCTTCTGTGAAGCAGATAATTGATACCGCGTTGCGTTTCGATGCAAAGGTTATCGGTCCTATCCCGCTTCCTACAGAAATCAAGAAATACACGGTGAACCGCTCGTCATTCGTCTACAAGGATGCGCGAGAACAGTTCGAAATGCGAATGCACAAGCGTGTTATCGATATTATGAATCCGGGTGCAAAAGTAATTGAAGCACTCACAAACCTTTCACTTCCATCTGGAGTTTCGATTGACGTGAAGATGATGTAGGTTATTAGTTGTCATCAGTGTGTATACAAAACCCGCAGGCTTCGCCTGCGGGTTTTGTTGTGTAACACACAAAAATCCGTACACATTGTGTACGGATTTTATATTACCTACGCCCGCCACGTTTACCACGTGTCGACATACGTGCATTACTTTCACGATGCCCCGAATGTCTCCGCTTGTTTCCAAGGGAGAGCAATCTGTTTTGAAATGCTTTTGGAACAGAATGAAGTCGTTTTGGTAGTTTAATACCACATGACCGCATTCGCGTCGCTTCTCTTTCTAATTGTAATTCAAAAATTGGTATCGTCATTGTCGATGACATGACAGCACCAAGTAAGAGTATGATTCTTGATCTTGAAATACGCATGATGACCTCCTCAGGTACAAATATATCTACGCGGAGCATACCACAAGGGCTTAATGCACTCAATGTGAGAATATTTGCTATAGTAGTCCTACTGTTATGAGGAAAATACTGAAGACATACAAAACCACACCAACTCTCGAAGGTGCTGGAGTACATCTCAATCGTGGATTTGGTGGACCTGAACTCGCAAAACTCTTTGACCCGTTTCTCCTTTTTGATGATTTTAGTAACACTGACGCGGATGCGTATATGCACGGATTTCCTAAGCACCCTCACCGCGGTATTGAAACGGTTACCTATATATTGAAAGGAGAGGTACACCATAAAGACAGTATGGGAAATGAAGGGAGTATTAAGACTGGCGAAGTTCAGTGGATGACTGCCGGAAGTGGGCTTATTCATGAAGAGATGCCGGTTGTGCATGAAGAAGGGGTTCAGGGTTTCCAACTTTGGGTCAATCTTCCCGCAACACACAAAATGATGGCACCACGCTACCAAGAAATTAAGAGTACCGAGATTAAGACGGTGCATGGCGATGGGAGCGAAGTGAGGGTTATTGCGGGTGAATACCACGGTATTAAAGGTCCTGTCCAAGATCTTATGGTAGCTCCGACATATCTCGACATAACACTCGGAGAACGCACGCAATTCTCGTTACCAACAAACCGAGAAGATACATTTTTTGTGTACGTATTTGAGGGGCGTGTATCAGTCCGTGACGATAGAACAGAGCTGTGGCTCGGGGAAGGTGAGATTGGTCTCCTTACCAATGATTTTGATTTCACCTGTGCAGGGGGCAAAGACGGCGCACGGTTTCTCCTCATCGGAGGGAAGCCACTTCATGAAAGTATCAGCTGGGCTGGTCCAATCGTCATGAACACTGACGAAGAGCTTCAAATGGCAATGGAAGAACTTCGCACCGGAATTTTTATTAAATGAAGACCAATTTGCAATTTTGGCAAATCAAGGTATACTCCTCCTAGCTTTTTAAAGACCTACGTACCTCCACAGGGGAGAGACCAATGGGCACAAAACCGCGATTTTTATATGCGGACCTTGTGTCTGCGTATGTAAAAATCGCGGTTTTGTTATTACCTCGGTCATGAAAGCAATTTATTAGTTAGTTTCGAATTAGATGAAGTTTATACTCGGAACAAAAGAGCGCATGACCCAAGTATTTGATGCTCAGGGTGTAGCGCATCCAGTGACTATTCTCCGAGTTACTCCTGCGAAAGTAACGCAGGTGAAGACAAAGGAGAAGGATGGATACGAAGCAGTTCAGATTGCTTCAGGTGAGCAAAAGGCTCATCGAGTCAACAAAGCACAAACAGGACACCTCGGCGGTGCATTCAAGCACGTTGTAGAGTTCCGAGCACGTACAGGAGTAAAGGAGACATTACCAACACTCGAGAAAGATGCATCAATTGACGTATCAATCTTCGCAGAAGGTGATCTCGTACTCGTCTCAGCAATCTCAAAAGGAAAGGGATTCCAGGGAGGAGTTAAGCGTCACGGTTTCCGTGGAGGTCCTGGAAGTCACGGTATGAAGCACACGCTTCGTACACCAGGTTCTATTGGAGCAACTGGACCACAGCGTGTATTCAAAGGTACACGTATGGCAGGACGTATGGGAGCTGACCGAATCACGGTTAAAAATTTAAAGGTTATCGCAGTCAATAAGGAAGAAAACATTCTTCTCGTACGGGGTGCGGTACCAGGTCGACGAGGAACCTTAGTAGAAGTACGTAGCGTATAGCATATGGAAAAGAAAATAAAAGCGAAAGCACCTATCACTCTTGAAGCGAATGTATATTCGCAAGCAGGAAAAGAAGTTTCTCACATTGCGCTCTCAGAAAAAATCTTCGGAGTTGCATGGAATGCTGACCTCGTACATGACGTTGTGGTAAGTATGCAGGGTAATGCCCGCTCAAACACAGCGCATACTAAGAACCGAAGCGAGGTACGCGGAGGAGGAAAAAAGCCATGGAAGCAAAAGGGTACAGGACGTGCTCGACATGGTTCATCTCGTTCACCAATTTGGAGTGGAGGAGGTGTTGCTCACGGACCACGAAATGAGAGAGACTATACACGAAAGATAAACAAGAACGTGCGTTCAAAGGCACTCGCTTGTGTACTTTCACAAAAGTTTGCTCATGACGCTATCATCTTCGTCGACACACTTGATTTTACAAAGCCAAAGACAAGTGATGCGCAAAAGTTTATTGCTTCTATGAGCGCAATAACAGGGAAGAAAGAAATTGCAACAAAGAAGACAAATGCAACACTCGTTATCCTTGATGGACGAAACGAGAATGCAGAATTAAGCTTCCGCAATTTCGGTAACATCCACGTAGTGAATGTTAAGGATGTAAATCCAGTTGAATTACTCACCTATAAGTATGTTGTAGTCGCAAAGCCTGAGGAATCACTCAAAATTCTTGAAACGAGAGTAGTGACCAAAACGGCACGTAAGGCTATGACGGTCAATAAGTAATATGGGAATTTTTGGAAAGAAAGATACCCCAGAAAACACCTCTGCTGATGTTGCGGTAGTGAAGGCTTCAAAGCCTGCACGAATCAACACCACAAGTGTCACTTCGGTCATCATCAAGCCACGTATTACAGAAAAAGCTGCTCTTCTCTCAGATAAGAATGTGTATACATTTGAAATCAAGAAGGGGGCAACAAAGTTTGAAGTACGTGATGCAATCAAAGCACTTTATAATGTGACACCAGTTCGGGTACACATTGTGAACAAACAACCTCGCCACTCCATGTCGCGTTCACGCGGTCGAGATATGATGGAAAGCGGTTTACGAAAAGCGTATGTGTATCTCAAAAAAGGAGATCGCATTGAGTTGGTTTAATAGTTAGTAATGATAATAACGTGAAAAAATATAAACCAACATCAGCGGGACGACGTGGAATGACCGTAGTGTCATACCGAGAAGTCCTCACGACAAAGAAAAACGCCCCACTCAAGAGTCTTACACAAGGACGAAGAAGTACTGGAGGACGAAATAGCACAGGACGTACTACAAATCTCTACCGAGGAGGTGGACATAAGCGTACATACCGTGAAGTAGATTTTGTCTACAATAAAAAGGATATTCCTGCGATTGTAGAATCAATTGAATACGATCCATTCCGTTCAGGATTCATCGCACTCGTTCTCTTTAAGGATGGTGAACGAAGATACGTTCTCGCACCAAAGGGGATGGTAAAGGGAGATGAATTTATTGTTTCAGAAACAGCAAAGCCAAAGTCAGGAAATCGTCTACCGCTTGGGAATATCCCAGTAGGTACCTTTGTTTTTGCAATCGAGCTTAAGCCAGGAGCAGGTGCACGAATCGCGCGGTCTGCAGGAAATAAGGCTGAAGTTGTTGCACAAGACGCAGGGTACACACTCGTGAAGATGCCTTCATCTGAAATTCGACGAATTCTCAGCACCTGTTGGGCAACTATCGGTGAAGTTTCAAACGAAGAATATCGTTTGATTACTCTCGGTAAGGCAGGGCGCGCACGACAACGAGGTGTGCGACCAAAGACACGAGGAAGTGCACGAAACGCAGTAGACCATCCATACGGAGGAGGAGAAGGACGCGCACCACGAGGACACCGACATGCTCGAACAAAGCAAGGACGTCCAACTGGAAAGGGTCAAAAGACACGAAGTCCAAAGAAGTACTCAAACACATTCATTGTTTCCCGTCGCAAGCCAGGAAAAATAATGGGTGGTTCTCGATAGAGAATAAAAAATACCTCACATGTGTGAGGTATTTTTTATTCTCTAGTAACTGCCTTGAGGCAGTTACGTATCGAGAACCAAGACGGAACCATGTCGCACGGAGCGGAGCGAGTACGACAGGTGAGTCGGGGTCGATGGTTCTTAGCGAAATGATTGCTCTGCAATTATTTTACTTAGAAACCAGTGACGAAGTCGGTAGATACAAAAGGCTTTGCTCCCGACCTGCTTACAAACCGGAGCGATGTTTTGTCGACCATAAGGAGACAAAAACGAGCGAGGTGGGGTCGCGAGTACTTAATGAGCGAAGCGAATTTAGTAACTCGTGACGTGGTCGATAGAGAATAAAAAATACCTCGCATATGCGAGGTATTTTTTATTCTCTAGTACCTGCCTTGAGGCAGGTACGTATCGAGAACCAAGACGGAACCATGTCGCACGGAGCGGAGTCATGTTTTTGCTTATCAGTATGCCAGAATGCAATTATTTCTCATATAACGATTTGTCTGTATAATAATATTTGAGTAGCATTGTGCAAAACTTATTTGTGCAGAATGTTCTGACATATACATGAGAATATTGACATTTGGATGGGATTATCCACCCATGAAAAATGGAGGACTCGGTGTGGCATGCCACGGGCTTACTGAGGAACTCATAGAGCTTGGACTCGAAATTATTTTTGTGTTGCCTCGCGAACAGCCAACAATCGGTAGTCACAAATTTATTTTCGCTAACAAAACTCCAGCAAAAATACACGTATTTCCTTCATCACTTCTCCCCTACCAACACTCCCAGTCGTTTATAGAATATTTTTCACCAAGTGGTGAACGGATACGTTTCTCTAGGAAAATAATAGATGAAGTGTATCGATATGCCGATGCGGCGTATGAGATAGCGTTTCTTGAACAGTTCGATATCATCCATGCACATGACTGGACATCCTATTTAGCTGGGGTTGCTGCAAAACTCGCAACAGGGAAACCTTTAGTACTCCATGTGCATGCAACATCATTTGATCAAGCTGGCTCCGACAATGTAGATTCTGAGATTTATGCTGTAGAACGATATGCGTTCAATGTGGCAGACTCAGTGGTCGCAATTAGCAATTACACAAGAGATCTTGTCATTAAGAAGTATGGTACTGACCCGGAGAAGGTAGCTGTTGTGCATAATGGAATCAAGCAGTATGATCCGCCCGTTTTTCCGCCAGTGCTCAGTGAACTAAAAATCCAAGGAAAAAAAATAGTTTTTTATAACGGTCGCATAACGATTCAGAAAGGTGTCGACTATTTTATACATGCGGCGAGAAAAGTTGTAGACTATGATTCCAGCATCATCTTTGTTATTTCTGGGTGGGGAGACATGGAACATCAAATCATGCATTTGGTTGGCACTCTCGGGCTGTCAAAAAATGTTATTTTTGCAGGAGCGCTGTGGGACGAAGACCGTGACCGGATGTATCAGGCAGCAGATCTCCTTGTTATGCCGTCAGTGTCTGAGCCGTTTGGACTTGTCCCTCTCGAATCGCTACAACATGGTACCCCCGTACTGATTTCAAAGCAATCTGGCGTTGCGGAAGTGCTTACACATGCACTTAAGGTTGATTTTTGGGATATCGATGATATGGCAAATAAAATTATTGCAGCGCTTGCCTATCCAGTTTTGAATAAGCAACTCGCTGATGAAGGAAGAAAGGAGCTACATAGACTTACATGGCGACGAGCAGCTGATAAGGTAGTAATTCTCTACCGGAAATTATTGGCTTTGATGTTCTTTAAGAGGTAGTATATTTTATGCTTACTATTTGCCCCTATTTCCATGTTCACCAACCGCATCGAATTAAGCGGTATAAGGTTTTTGATATTGGAAATGATGCGGAATATTTTAATGCGAATGACGAGACTGAACTTAATAATGAAAAAGTGCTTAGAAAAGTGGCAGCAAAGTCTTATATTCCTACGACCAAAATCCTTGGAGAACTTCTTGCAAGGCATCCTGAATTTCGCTTTTCACTTTCGTTTTCTGGGACGGTACTTGATCAGTTTGAAACCTACATGCCTGAAGTACTTCAGGCATTTCAGGCTCTTGTCGCAACAGGAAGGGTAGAGATACTCGCCGATACCTACTATCATTCGCTCGCATTTTTTTATTCTCGATCCGAATTTGAAAGTCAGGTTGAACTACATAAGCAAAAAATTCAAAAACTATTTGGATATACACCTCGGGTATTTCGCAACACCGAACTTTCATATACGAACGCACTTGCAAAATGGTGTGAAGATAATGGGTATCTCGGTATTATGGCTGAAGGGTGGGATCCTGTTCTTGGATGGCGAAGTCCAAATTATGTCTATCAACCAAAAGGGTGCTCAACTCTTAAAGTTCTACTAAAGAACTATAAACTTTCTGATGATATTGCCTTTCGCTTTGGCAACAAAGGGTGGGAAGGGTATCCACTCAGAGCAGAGACCTATGCTACATGGCTTCATGCACATCATGGAGACGGACAAACAATCAATCTTTTCATGGACTTTGAGACGTTTGGTGAACATCAGTGGGAAGATACAGGAATTTTCCGTTTCCTCGACGCACTCCCTGAAAAAATTCTTGCACACGGAGATACGGGTTTTAGGACTGCGAGTGAGACAGTGCAGGCACACGACCATGTTGGTGAATTTGATGTGCCACACATTCTGACTTGGGCAGATACTGACCGAGATCTTACTGCTTGGGTAGGTAATGATATTCAACGAGACGCTATTTCTACAATTTATGCCATGGAAGCAAACGTCTTACGTACTGGAGATACAACACTGGTTGAGACATGGAGAAAGTTGCAAACCTCAGATCATTTTTATTATATGTGTACCAAATGGTTCCAAGATGGAGATGTCCATGCGTACTTTAGTCCGTACGAATCCCCGTATGATGCGTATATCGCTTTCATGAATGCCGTAAGTGATTTACAATTAAGAGTATCGCAAACTTTGCGCAGGAAAAAAGAAAAGTTGGAATTAGTAGAAAAAAGTCTATATGCTCGTGTGTGGAGATGGTTGCACACGATCATTCAAAAACTCTTTGTACGCATCCAACTTATTCGCAAACGTATGCGGTCTCGTACGTTTTAACACTCAGTTCATTTAGTTCTTATGAAAACAAAAAAAATAGCCCCAGTAAAAAAAGCACTTACAAGAGTAGCTACAGTTATGCAAAAAGTGGCTCGCAAAAAAGTATCGACGCCAAAAACAAAAAAACCTCTCGTACATACAAAACTCGAAGAGTCTTTTTGGGTCAATGACGGTCGCATTCTTTCAAATCTTATTGAGCTCAAAGACGCACTTGAATCAATGGATGAATCAATTTTTGCACATCACGTCTCAAAAGAAAAAAATGATTTTGCTGATTGGATTGAGCATGTCCTCGAGGATGTGGAACTTGCATCAACACTCCGAAAATCAAAGAAACCACGTACTGCACATGCTGTTGTTGCTTCACGATTGCAGCTGTATATCATTTAAGCACCATGTCTCGAGCAATTACGATTGGAAACGGCAGTCTACTCATTGGCCTTGATGGACGAGGACAAGTCCGTGATTTCTATTTCCCATTTGTTGGGCATTCAAATCATGTGAGTGGAGCAAGCGGTTCGTATGTGCATCGAATAGGTGTCTGGGTGGACGGTACTATTAAATGGCTTAGCGATGATTCGTGGAACATAAACATCAACTATACAGAATTTTCCGGATCAAGCGATATTGATGCGTATAACTCTACACAAGGAATTCGATTGCATTTTACTGATGTGGTACACAATGAAAAAAATATTTTTTTGCGGAAGGTCATCATCACCAACGAACGTGACTATAATCGTGAGATAAAGATTTTTTTTGGGCAAGAGTTTAGGATCTCAGAGTCAAGACGGGGAGATACCGCGTTTTATGATCCTCGGGTACGTTCTATCGTTCACTATAAGGGGCATAATACTTTTCTTATTCATGCAACTATAAACGACATAGCGTTTATAGATTATAGCGTCGGACTTTTTAATATTGAAGGAAAACAGGGGACGTACAAAGATGCTGAAGACGGGATACTTTCTCGAAATCCTATAGAACACGGATCGGTGGATTCTGTGCTAGGGCTTACTTTTGAAGCAAAGGGTTCTCAAAGTGCAGAATGTTATTACTGGGTTGTTGCAGCAAAATCAATACATGACGCGCATGGAATTCACGAACATATCCTTGAGTCAAAACCATCAGAAATCGTGATTTCAACCGAACGATATTGGGAGGCGTGGACTGAAAAAGAACCACGCAATTTATCTATATTCGAAAAAAATATCCAGCAACTTTATAAAAGATCGTTGGTAATTATGCGTATGCATACAGATAATCGAGGTGGAATCATAGCTTCATCAGATTCTGATATCCTAAACCAAGGGAGAGATACGTATAGCTACGTCTGGCCACGCGACGCCGCAATAACTGCAGGTGCACTTGATCGAGCGGGGCATATTGATGTCACGCAACGGTTTTTTTCATTTATGTCTGATCGGTTAGAAACAGATGGTTATCTCATGCATAAGTATCGTGTCGATGGAGTTCTTGGTAGTTCATGGCATCCGTGGCTGCAAAATGGTGTTTTCAAATTGCCGATTCAGGAAGACGAAACGGCAACAGTTTTGTATATGCTTGGAGAGCATTATGTATATGCAAAAGATCTAGAGTTTATTGAGTCACTCTATAATTCATTCATTGAACCAGCAGCCGATTTCATGTGTACGTATAGGGAGTCTGAAACTGGATTGCCGAAGGATTCTTACGATCTTTGGGAAGAAAAATATGGTTCTTCTACATACACAGCCGCTTCGGTGTATGGAGCGCTCTGTGCTGCGGCGGATCTTTCTGCAGTCCTAGGAAAACGCGATAATGCAAAACGTTATAGAGATATTGCAGAACATATAAAAATTGCTATTTTAACCTATCTATTTGATGTTTCATCAGGAACTTTTATTAAGTCTTTGCGCCATGAAAAAAAAGGACTTGTGTATGATGGAACAGTTGATATAAGCAGTCTCTTTGGACTAGTTGTATTCGGGGTGTTAGACGTTTATGATCAGAAAATGCAGTTAGCATTTACAAACATGACCGAAAAACTAAAAGTACCAACAACGTTTGGAGGGTATATGCGATATGAAGGAGACCGATATTTTAAGACTAGCAACGACGCGCCTCCAAATGCATGGTGCATTACAACTCTTTGGATTGCTCGGTACAATATACGTTTGGCAAAAACAAAAAAAGATTTGGAAAAAGCACATGAAATTTTGCTATGGGTATGCGATAGGGCAACAACAAGTGGTATTCTTCCCGAACAGATTCATCCATATACCGGAGAGCATCTCTCCACAGATCCTCTTGTGTGGAGTCATGCAGAGTTTGTGATTACAGTTGATGAATATCTCAAGAAGCATGCAAAGTTACAGTAAAATACGTAACCACAGAACCCACGAGGAAGTGCACGAAACGCAGTAGACCATCCATACGGAGGAGGAGAAGGACGCGCACCACGAGGACACCGACATGCTCGAACAAAGCAAGGACGTCCAACTGGAAAGGGTCAAAAGACACGAAGTCCAAAGAAGTACTCAAACACATTCATTGTTTCCCGTCGCAAGCCAGGAAAGATTATGGGTGGCGGACGTTAGGGAAATACATATGTATTTTCAGTCCGCCAAGCCGGAGCGTTGTGAGCCTCATTCAAAATGAGGCGCACCGCGAGGCGGGGTCGCGAATGATTAATAAAATAGCCACCGCAAGGTGGCTATTTTATTTAGCAATTCGTGACGAAGTAGGTAGAATAAAAAATACCTCGCATATGCGAGGTATTTTTTATTCTCTAGTACCTGCCTCAAGGTAGGTACGTATCGAGAACCAAGACGGAACCATGTGGCCAGAAAATAAAGAGCGTAGCGATTATATTTTCTGAGTCTGTCTCAAAATCTTATTCAAAATAGATTTTGAGACCCAAGCTGTATATTAAAAGAATCATGCATAAAGAAAATACCCCCCGCTTGGGGTATTTTTGCTTTATTCAAAATATATGTTATAATATTTTCAATATTGTTCATTGAAAGGAAGTAGAATGTACTCACAAAATGTCTCTGTGTTAGTGACGGAAGCAAGGGAGGTTGGTGGGCATCACGCGTTGCACAAGTTGGTTTCCAATGGAAGTCATATACGTGATGCGCGTGGTAATAGGGTAGGACGGCGTATGGCTAGAAACATTACGAGCCATAGTTTGTTATATAACCTTGAACAAGGAAGTGGTGATTCGACTACGAGTGTTCAGGGTTACATTAGTGACAAAGAGCTCTCAGAACGGATACGTATATATCTTGATAACTACTACGGCAAGTATGTGACCAACTGCTCAGTTTTTGCCCACTACTTGAAAACGGGTGTGTTCATAGAATGTACAAGTAATCGGCACTTCATATTTGAAGGACTGATGACTACGTATACAGGACAACGTATCAAAGTTGGCGACACACTCTGTCTATTTTACTATTCAAAAGTGTATCACTCCCGCCGAGTTTCCAAGCAACACCGGCAGCTATATCGTCGTAATAAGAAGCTGCAGTCTGAAGGCAATTCATTTCTTGAAATAGGGAAAAGAGAAAAACATAGTGTCTGGTCAGCAGAAGATCTTGCAGACATGTATCAAAATAGTGGTATGTCAGACTATCATTTCATGGTGTGTGTTGCACACAAGAATGGTGTCCCGGTGTTTATTCACCAAAACGGAGGATTTGGTCCCAAGTCGAGTACCATAGCCCCGCTCATGTGCACCCTTGGGGGGTTTGACCCGAATCCAGAAAAGCAGAAGCCTCCGTATGCCATTTTTATACAAAAAAGGCATACTAAGTAATTTGTTCTTAGCTTTAAAGCAAAACCACATGCAGAAATGCATGTGGTTTTTTTGACAAAACCACATGCTAATGTATAATAATCGCTGATTTTGGTCTTTAACACAGAAGGAGAAGGAAATGTTTGGCTTACAAGCAGAAAGTAAAGAAACAGGAAATACTTCATCAACAACAAAACGGGGGGCTGTACGCTCAAAAGTTAGGGCTGGTGCAAGCCGGATTAAGCAAGCTGTTGTCACGAAATTAGCGACACGCAGAGCAAAAAAGGTTGCTCTGGTCGAGCAGGAACAAGCGTCACGTATCGAGGCAATGCGTACACCAATCTGGCGTGCAAAAGAGATATTTGGCGAAGACATGCACTCAATAGATGAGATGTTGAGTTTATTTCACATCGACTCAAAGTTGAAAAAGAATGTAGACCTCATGTACGTCCCTTATTCTGAAAATCAGTTAAAGGTAATGCACGGCTATGCTCTTCTCGTCATTGTGTTCCCCTCAGCATCTCGGGTTGCAAAATGTCACAAGGATAGTATTAAAATTCCTGAAAGTGTCACGGCTAGTTTTCTGGCAAAAGAAACATTTGCCAGAAATTCATATCCACAGTTTCATTTAATTATAAAACCTGATTTGACCCCTTTTCTGGAAATGGCGACTCATAATAGGGCTATTTCAATTGGTTTAAAGGAAGAGCAGACGAGCCTCGGAGCATACATAACTGCTTTAGTTCTTGAAAACGCTGCTAAATCGAAGAAGACGCTTACAAAGTCAATTCGAGCGGTCGCCTTTCCAGGTTCAGCCAACCAGAAGGTTATTGTGAAGTATGATCCACAGAAGTGTCCTGAAATCGTCGTAAAGCTAATCAAAAGCAGCGCGCCAATCCATAGGGCAATTTCCTGGACATCAGCACCAAGTTCCTAATCGAATCGCCCTTAGGGCATACAGAACTCGACAATGTCGGGTTCTTTTTTTATTTCTGCGAAAGTATGAGCGTAAGTCATTGACAATCTTTCTTGTTTCGCGTACTATAGCCCTCGTTCCAGAACCTCCGCGATTGCAGATCCCTGGCAGGTGATGCAACGCAATTAGTAGATTCTGTGGGCACTTCGTTTAAGACTGGCCGTTACCTGTTATTACACGAGGTTCTCACATAGAACACGCATTTCCAGCAGATTTCTTTGTTGGAAGGGTGTTTTCTATCAAATCGAGCAACCTTTTTATGCGCAAACTGCGCCTTATTGTTTTATGTCACGATCACTATATAAAGGACCATATATCAACCCAAAAATCTTGAAGAAAATTCAAGACAAGAAGCCAGCAGATACTGCGGTTGTTAAAGTGTGGGATCGCGCTTCAGTAATTTCACCAGAAATGGTTGGATTCAAGTTCGGTGTACATAATGGCAAGACGCACGTTGAAGTCCTTGTTGTTGAAGAAATGGTAGGTCACCGACTTGGTGAATTTTCTCCTACGAAGAAGTTTATTCGACACGGAGGTAAGATGCAGAAGGAGCTTGAAACAAAGCGAAAGGAGGCTGAAGTTGCAGCAGCAAAGGCAGCAAAGAGTTCAGGTGATAAAAAATAGTCAGTTCCACATTTTGAATTATGAAAGCTTTTCTAAAAAACTATCGACAGTCACCACGTAAAGTACGGCTTATTGCTGACCTTGTTCGTGGAAAGAGTGTTAAAAATGCTCTTGAAACATTGAAGTTTGTAAACAAACGAGCTTCTGAGCCATTTGCAAAACTCATCAAATCAGCTGAGGCAAATGCAAAGTCACAGGGCGCAGATACAGCAGCACTTATCGTAAAGCGAGTTGCAGTTGATAAGGGTATTATCTTCAAGCGATTTATGCCACGCGCTCGAGGAACAGCAGCTCGAATTAACAAGCGAAACAGTCACATAACTGTTGAGTTAGGAACAAAATAATTTTAACTATTTAATACCATGACACACGTCGCACACCCATACGTACAACGCCTCGGAGTCATCCGTGACTGGAAGTCACGATGGTTCGCTGCTGATCCTAAGAAATATCGGGAGTATATCCGTACTGATGGCGCTGTGCGAAAGTATCTTACGAAGAAGCTTCGTAACATGCACATTGCTAATGTTGAGATTGAACGAAACGAGAAGATTTTCCGTATCATCATTAGTTCATCACGACCAGGGCTCATCATTGGACGAAGTGGTGAAGGAGCAACAAAGCTCAAAAAGGAGATTGATATGCTCCTCCGTACGCTTAAACTCGAGGTTCAGCCAGAAGTGAAAATTGATATTGAAGAAGTACGTTCACCAGAGACGAGTGCTTCAATCGTTGGACAAATGGTTGTTGAAGGTCTCGAGAAGCGTATGCCATTCCGACGCGTCATGAAGATGACCGCAGAGAAGGTAATGGCAAACAGAGACGTGAAGGGTGTCCGTATTATTGCCTCAGGACGCCTCGGTGGTGCTGAAATGGCTCGAAAGGAAGAGACTAAGAAAGGACGTATTCCTCTCCAGACACTCCGCGCAGATATTGATTTTGCACGTGAGACTGCAACACTCCCGTATGGAGCTATTGGTGTGAAAGTATGGATTTACCGTGGCGACATCTTCACTGACCGAAAGGCAAATGCTGAAGAGCAGGCAACACAAACGGATCGTCGTAACCGAAGCCGAAGCGCATAATCAAATTTTGTATGTTATTTCCTAAAAAAGTAAAACACCGAAAGTGGCAAACAGATCGAAAGCACGTCGATCGACTTAATGCACCTGAGACTCGAGGTACGACTGTTTCTTTTGGAGCATTCGGACTTAAGGCACAAACACAATCTCGAGTGAAATCAAATCAAATTGAGGCTGCGCGACGTGTTATTTCTCGAACACTTGGCAAGACAGGCAAGATTTGGATTCGTATCTTCCCAGACAAGCCAGTTACAAAGAAGCCTGCAGAAGTAGGTATGGGTAAAGGAAAGGGGGATCCTGATCACTTTATCTTCGATGTTCGACCAGGACGTGTTCTCTTTGAAATCGATGGAGTGAGCGAAGCTGTCGCACGAGAGGCGCTTAGAAAGGCAACTGCAAAGCTCCCACTCAAGGCGAAGGTAGTTACTCGTGAGGAAACTCGAGTGTAATACATACAAATATGAAAATATCTGAATTACAACAAAAAAACGACGCCGATCTCCTCGCATTTATTGCAGAAAAGAGAGACGAACTACAGAAGATGCGCTTCGGAACAGCTGGAGCAGGTGCGCGAAATTCGCACGCAGTGAGAGATACACGTCGAGAGATTGCACGAGCACTCACACTGCTCAACGCACGAACAAGGGCAGCATAACAAGTAGTATTTATAAAACATATTATTATGGCAACAGAAAAAACAACAACAGAAACAACACTCTCGAATGGACGGGTCCTTCGTGGTACCGTTGTCGCGACAAAAATGCAGGACACCATCACCGTTGCTGTTGAACGTTACGTTATGCACCCAAAGTACAAGAAGTTCATGCGACGAACAAAGAAGTTTCTTGTAGATGACAAGGGAAATACAGCAAAGGAGGGAGATAAGGTCGAAATTAGAGAAACAAGACCGCTTTCAAAGAGAAAGCACTTTGAACTTGTGAAGAGCTAATCACTTCATAAAATTTTTATATGATTCAACCACAATCAATAGTCAAAATAACTGACAATTCAGGAGGAAAGATAGGCCGAGTGTTCAAGGTGCTTGGAGGTTCAAAGAAGCGATATGCAGAACTCGGTGAACTCGTTGTTCTCTCAATCCAGACAGCAGAACCACGAAAGCAAGTAAAGAAGAAGGATATCTGTTACGGAGTTGTGGTACGACAGAGAAAGGCATTCCGACGAAAGGATGGTTCATACGTAAGCTTCGATGATAATGCAGTTGTACTCGTTGATAAGGAGAAAAAGGAACCAAAGGCAAACCGTGTGTTTGGTCCAATTCCTCGAGAATTAGGAGAGGCGGGCTATCAGAAAATCGTGTCGCTCGCACCAGAGGTCGTCTAAGCATATTCTAATTATTTATATATGAAGATTAAAAAAGGAGATACAATCATCGTTACAGCAGGAAAGGACCGAGGGAAGACCGGTACTGTTATTCGTGCGTTCCCAAAGAAGCATGAAGTACTTGTTGAGGGTGTAAATATCGTTAGCCGACACCAGAAAGCAAAGCGACGAGGTTCACAAGGACAAATTGTTGCAAAGCCAATGCCATTCCCATCATCAAACGTTGCACTTAAGGATGCAAAGACAGGAAAGGCGGTCCGTGTAGGATATGTTGTTGAGGGAGAAGGAGCAACAGCAAAGAAGGTACGTGTCGCACGCCCTTCAGGAGTAAAGATATAGTTTGGATACAAGGATAATAATTTTGGTCGTATGAAATCAATGAAAGAAACATTAAACGGAACGTACGAAGCACTCAAGGGAGAGCTTGGATACACGAATAAAATGCAAGCGCCACGCATCGTGAAGGTTGTGGTTGGTACTGGTGTTGGAAAAATTCAAGATAAGCAAAAGATTGCGCTTATTCAGAATCGACTTGCGCAAATTACTGGTCAAAAGGCAGCTCCGCGACCAGCGAAGCAATCAATTGCTTCATTCAAACTTCGTGAAGGTGAAATCATTGGATACCAAGCAACACTCCGTGGTCCACGAATGCACGACTTCCTCCACAAGCTCATTCATCTCTCACTTCCACAAACACGAGACTTCCGAGGACTCAAGGTAAGTGCTATCGATGAAATGGGGAACTACACACTTGGTATTAAGGAACATACTATTTTCCCAGAAACAGCTGACGAAGACATCAAAGATGTGTTTGGTTTTGGAATCACTATCGTAACAACAGCAAAGACAAAGAAGGAAGCAGAAGCATTCTTACGACATATTGGCTTGCCATTGCAAAAATAGTTTACTATTTTTAGAATGAGAACAGTTTCTCGTTCGGCAATGGAAAGAGACGGAGCCATACTTTTGCTATTACTAATGCAAAAGTGGCGAGTCCGGGGAGGAAGTGCTTACTTATAAGCGTAGCGAATTAGCAACTTGACCCTTCCCCTCCAAAAGGAATCAGAGAAGAAGACTAAGTAATTGAATACGATAAAACTTTCTATAAAATCCCGAGTTATATACTCGGGATTTTAGTTGCGTGGCAATTTGACATCGTAGTATTTTATGTTAAAATTATGGCCATAAGTAGGTTCTTTGGTATCGTGCTGTGGCTCAAAAAGCACACAGTTCCGCCTCGGATTAGAGGATTTGGAAACCCCATGAGGGTAAGGAGGGAAGTATGAACACAGACATTGTAGGCACACATAGAAATCAGTACTTAGAATCGGACGCATTTAATGTAATTTTCGCAACTTTCGTTACGGACGGAACATCAGGCCCTGACTGGATAGACCGGCTTGAACGAAATGGCATTACTTTAAGTGAATCTGCAAAAAGTATTCTCAACTCACCAGACTTTATTCCAAGTTCAGGGCGAATTGTCGACATTGGGATTCTGAGAGTGTCCCCACACATTGTCAGTGAACATGAGACAGAGAATATCTGTGCCAAAGCTGAAAAAATGAAGTGGACGAGGCTCAATGCCGAAGCAGCGTGTCTTATTTTGGAGAAATTTTCTCCGGATGAGTTCAAAAGGCAACGACTTGAAAGTGTGGTTGCTTTTCATAAACCGATTAAAACCGCTGAAAATAGGCCCTCTTTCCTGACCGCAACTATATTTGACGCATGTAAAATGCTTCTTGCATGCCCGGACAAGAAAAATGGATATTGGAACTTCGGAACCGGCATTGCGTTTGAGATATGCCACTAGTTCTTTTCCACTAACCTAAACCCCATTTCACAATTGTGAAATGGGGTTTTTATTGACTTTAGAGCCTAATTTTGGTATATTCCTCCCTGTAGCGATATTCGCACACTCTCTTGTTTTTACTCATTTTGAGTAAATCTAGACGCGCCGATCAAACTTTTCTATGAGAAAAGTGACGGAAAGCGAGTCTTTGGGAGTACCGCGAACGGAGAGTGTAGTCACTGATTCGTAGTGAAACGGCTCACCAGTTACATTTATTATGAGCAACGCCTAGGAGTATCCGAGGCTAACCAACTATCAAATTGGCAAGAAAATCAGTTATTTTGCGTGCAATGCGTACGCCAAAATTCAAAAGTCAGGTAGTACGTCGATGCTTTAAGTGCGCACGAAAGCGCGGTTATATGCGTGACTTTGACATGTGCCGTATTTGCTTCCGTGAAGCAGCACATGAAGGACATATACCAGGTATTAAGAAATCATCATGGTAAACGACCCAGTAGGAGATTTCATCATTCAGCTCAAAAATGCAGGAATGGTACGTAAAGGAAAGGTGAGTATTCCATACTCAAAGCTCAAGCATGCAATTGCAGACAAGCTTGCAGAAGCAGGTTTTGTTGGAGAAGTTGATAAGCATGGAAAGAAGGTGAAGAAGACACTTGATATTACACTCAAGTACGACGGAGACGGAGTGCATCAAATTCAAGGTGTACAGCGCGTTTCAAAGCCAGGTCGAAGGCTCTATCTCAGTGTTTCTGAAATATTCCCTGTAAAGTTTGGAAAAGGAAAGAGAATTCTTTCAACTCCAGCAGGTATTCTTACCGGAGAACAGGCGCGAGAGAAAAACGTTGGAGGAGAAGAGCTATTCATCATTTGGTAATTATAAACATATGAGTCGATTAGGAAAACAACCAGTACAGATCCCTGCAAACGTCGAAGTGACGCTTGTTGATGGTGTACTTAAGGTTAAGGGACCAAAGGGTGAACTCACGCGGACAGTGACGGGTGATATTACAATAACGATTGATGGAGGAGTAATCACGCTTGCGAAAGCAAAGGACACAAAGAGTTCACAAGCACTCTGGGGAACATACGCAGCACATGTACACAACATGATAACGGGAGTGACCGTTGGTTTCACAAAGATTCTCGAAATTGAAGGAGTTGGGTATAAGGCTGAAGCACAAGGGAATAAAATCAAACTTGCAGTTGGCTTCTCACACCCTGTTGAGCTTATTGCTCCAGAGGGAGTGCAGGTTGCTGCAGAGAAGGGAGTTATTACGGTTACAGGAATTGACAAAGAAGTTGTTGGACAATTTGCTGCTGACATTCGCGAAAAGAAGAAGCCTGAACCATACAAAGGAAAGGGTATTCACTACAAGGGTGAGTATATTATTCGAAAGCAAGGTAAGAAAGGTGTTGCATAGTCTGACACTTAGAAACGTATCATGAGTATTACATCACAAAAAGTAGCAAATCGAACCCGCCGCCACGCACGTATTCGTGCAAAGGTACAAGGTACTGCAGCATGCCCACGTCTTGCCGTCTTTCGAAGCAACCGTTTCATGTATGCACAACTCATTGACGATGAGGCGCGAGTAACGCTCGTGGGGACAGATACACGAAAGGCAAAGGCAAAGACAGCGATTGAACGAGCAAAGGAAATCGGACAGCTTGTTGCAACTGAAGCAAAAAAGAAGGGAATTAACAAAGTGGTATTTGACCGAGGTGGTTTCAGATACCAAGGAGCAGTTGTTGCGCTCGCAGAAGGAGCGCGTGAAGGAGGTCTTGAATTTTAATTTATTAAACAAATAACAGATACTATGAGTGAAACAAATCAGCAGGAAGCTATAAATGAAACGGAAGTTTCAGATGTAGTAGCAGAAACAACCGCTACTACCGATGCACCAGCTGGCGATGCGGCAACTCCCGTAAAGGCAGAAGCGAGCGGACGGGGTGCGTATCGTGGTGGTGCAGATGCAGATAGTCGACGAAACCCACGCCGAGCGCGTCGAGCGCCTCGAAGAGAAGAACGTGTACGTTCAGAATTCGATCAAAAAATTATCAGCATCCGACGTGTAACACGTGTGATGGCCGGAGGTCGTCGCTTCAGTTTTAGCGTTGCGATTGTGATTGGTAACCGAAAGGGCAAGGTTGGAGTAGGAATCGGAAAGGCTGGAGACACACAGCTTGCAATTGAAAAGGCGGTACGAAATGCGCGAAAGAACCTTATCGAAATTCCACTAAACAAGCATCAGCATATTCCACATGATGTAAACGTTAAAGTTTCTTCAAGTGAGGTAATGATTATGCCAGCACCAGGCCGTGGACTCGTTGCAGGAAGTTCTGTACGTACTGTACTCGAACTCGGAGGAGTTAAAGACGTTACTGCAAAGATCTTCTCTCGAAGTAAAAATAAGCTCAATAACGCACGAGCTGCAATTGCCGCACTTAAGAAGCTTAAAGCGTAATACCATTACTCATAATAAATTCTAAGTATGCAATTACATCAACTACAACCACGAACAACACGAAAAGACGCAAAGCGCGTTGGTCGTGGAGGAAAGCGTGGTAAGACATCAGGAAAGGGAGGTAAGGGTCAGACAGCTCGAGCGGGAGGAAAGCCACGACCAGAGATGCGCGATATCATCAAGCGACTTCCAAAGCTCCGTGGACATGGTAAAAACCGAGCACGTACCGTAAACAACGAGCGTGTTCTCCCAACAGTATTCAACTTGAAGGTTCTTGAGGCTGCGTTTGAAGCAGGAGAGACTGTTTCTCCAGCAACACTCCTTGCAAAGAAGATACTCACAACAAAGAAAGGAAAGCTTCCTGAGGTTAAAATCCTCGGAACGGGCGAAATTACAAAGAAAATCACTCTATCTGGGTGTATCATTTCTGCGTCAGCAAAGGCTAAAATTGAGAAGGCAGGCGGAACAGTACTCTAATATTGATTACCCATCTTGGCTCTGAGTATTCTATTCTCAAAGCCAAATGTGTTAAAATGGGCAAGTTCTAAGCACCTTGAGTTGTCGAGTTTACTAATGTTAATTCACTGGTGAAATTTTCGAAAATCATCATGATACTGAGATGGACATCTTACTTCAAAAATTAAAAATCATAGTTTCAGAGAAAGCGATTCGCGACCGAATACTTTTTGTATTAGGAGCACTTCTCGTCTTTCGAGGACTTACAGCCGTACCAATCCCAGGTGTTGATTTATCTGTACTTGAGCAATTCTTCCAGAATAATCAATTTCTCGGTCTCCTTAATATCTTTTCAGGAGGTGGACTTTCAAACCTCTCTATTGTGATGCTTGGAGTTGGACCGTTCATCACCGCCTCAATCATCATGCAACTTATGACCGTGATGTCATCAAAGTTGAAAGCAATGTATTCAGAGGAAGGGGAGACAGGAAGAGCACGATTCACACAGTACAGCAGACAGCTCATGCTTCCTCTCGCAATCTTGCAAGCATTTGGTTTCCTCTCACTTTTGAAATCACAGGGAGTCATTAGTGGTCTTACCACATTTGAATTCATCGTGAACATTGTGGTAATTGTGGCAGGTTCTGTACTCCTTGTATGGCTTGGAGAACTTGTAACTGAGTACGGTATCGGTAATGGTATATCTATCATCATCTTTGCTGGTATCGTTGCAACACTCCCATCTTCAGTGAGTCAGCTCATCTATACCTTCGATGCATCAAAGATTCCTCTCTATGCAGGTTTCCTCGTTGCAGCGCTTGCAATCATTTACGGCGTTGTTGTGATGACACAGGCTGAACGGCAGGTGCCTATTACACACGCGAAGCAAGTACGGGGAGGAAAGACATATGGTGGAACTACAAGTTATCTACCACTTCGCCTCAACCAAGCTGGTGTTATTCCAATCATCTTCGCACTCTCAATCATCCTTTTCCCACAAATGGTACTCAATATCTTGGCGTCATTTAATGTTCCAGGTGTTGCAGGATGGGCAGATACAATCCTTGCGTTCTTCCAGAATCAGCAATTATACGCATTGGTGTACTTCGTCCTTGTGTTTGTGTTTACCTTCTTCTATACAGCGGTAACGTTTGATCCAGATGCAATGTCGAAGAACCTTCAGCGAACCGGTGCTTTTATTCCGGGTATTCGACCAGGGGTACACACATCTGAGTATCTCGGTAAGCTCATTACTCGACTTACCCTTGCAGGTGCGCTCTTCCTTGGACTCGTTGCCGTTCTTCCAATGGCGATGCAAATCCTCACTGGTGTTTCAACACTTGCTATCGGTGGTACTGCACTCCTTATTGCAGTATCAGTAGTCATCGACTTGGTACGACGGGTGGACTCACAAGTTTCATTGCGGCAATACTAATTATTGAGTGTCAGGTTTCTAAGCTCACTACGTTCGCTAAGTGCCGACTTACGGTCGCAGTATACCTTTCGCAAAAACTGCTCAAGGTCTTGCAAAAGTCCCCCGGACTTTTTCACCTACCCGACCTCGCGGTTTCGCCATAAGGAATAGGCGAAACAACGCTTCGGTTCACACAACGAGAAAAGCACCCGCAGGGGTGCTTTTCTTAACGTTGTGTGCTCAGGTATCTCTTCGACAGTACTAAGCTTCTGAAATAATAAGAAAAGACAAATAAAGTAAAACACCCCGAGCGCTCCGCGCTCGGGGTGTTTTTATACCCATATACTAATTAATCACCAAAAGAGTAAGTGTATACTTATACATATATAAGTAACCACACACTGTTATGTTCCTTAGACTCACCCTCACACTCTCTCTCATGCTCATTCCTGCGCTCTCCTTCGCACAGGAAGACATTTCTGCAATGACTGAAGCAGAGTTCAATGCACTCTCTACGGAAGAACAACAAAAAATCATTGAATCAATTCCACCATCACTCGTCTCTCCGAGCGTACCTGCAAATACCCCTG
>CAZWYM010000001.1:61980-178645 GCA_964638425.1 uncultured Candidatus Saccharibacteria bacterium | reverse complement strand
GTCCTGGAGGAAGTGATTCAGTGACGGTTGAAGTAGTTCCTGTTGGATTTGAGACATAATGATGTATACAGGTTAAGTCATGTGAGAAGAAAACCCCCCCGCGCCGTAGGCGCGGGGGGTTTGGCATATGTGAGTAATTCCAGTTTAATGTTTAAATGAAAATCCGAGAGGGACTCTACTAATCACTTGTTTCCAGCTTGAAGAAGCGAGCCATTTTCGGTAGGTATCAAAAATAGTGAGCGCTACGGTTTGTGGACTGTGGCGTGCTGTATCAATAACGAGGTCAAAGTGCTCGATGCTGTATGGATTTACTCCGTACAATTTCTTAAATCGCATTCGTTCACTCTGCATTCTATCTGCCACCTGATCCATTACGTCACTCATTGAGGTACCTCCTTCTCCTGAGCCACTGCGCGTGGTATTAAAATTTGCATCCTTGAAAATACGAGCGATAGCCACGTCACTGTCGAGGTCGAGGTACACCTTAAATGACTCTGGAATCCAATAAAACCCAAGACGTGAATCTATGACGATATCGTTATGGTCACGGAGGCTCCGAAGTTTTTCGTCGGTAGTATGGTCCATTTCGGGGTGCGTTTCGGCATGTTCATTAAATTCGCTGAGTGTCATTTTTTTCTTGTGTGTGTATTCGCGCACAAAATCTCCAGAAGAATATCTGGTGTATCCGAGCATTTCGGCAACACGGTCAGCAGTCGAGGATTTTCCACTCCCTGGCTTACCGCTCAGAGTGATTATATGCTTTCTGTTCATGGATATAAGTTTAGCATAATCATTTATTCGTTGCGTCATGCTCAAAAACTGGTACTCTGTGTGTCATGGAATACCACACGCCGTATCAGAGCATCGTCCTCATGGGGAAAATTGCCTCAGGAAAGGGGACACAAGCAGACCTTATCTTAAGTCACTTTGGGGGAGTACTATACTCAAATGGAAATAAGGTACGAGAAGCAGCTCAAAAACACTCAGTTTTTGGAAAAAAAATGAAAGAGGTGTACGAAAGTGGACAGCTTATCCCTGAGTGGATTGCTTCATACTGGATGACGCAAGCGCTGGTGAGTCAGCATGTCGATGAGCGTATTGTCTTTGAGGCGGTAGCAAAGAAGCCGGACGAAGCAGAAATGTTTCATGATATTCATACGTGGATTGGCCGACCGTACATTGTTTTTCACATTGAGGTGAGTGACGCAGAAGTACATGAGCGAAGCCAAAAGAGGGCTCGAGATGTTGTGGACTCACCACGTTCAGTAGAAAAAAGACTCGAGGAGTATGGTCTTCATACGACGCAGTCAGTTGAGGTGTTCAGAAAGAAGGGAACACTCATTAACATAAATGGGTCTCAGTCTCCAGAAGAAGTCCAGAAGCAGATTTTTAGTCATCTCATGGTCTAGTAATTTTCATGCCAATTCATACAATCATTTTTATCGGTCCGCAGGGGAGTGGAAAGGGGACACAAATTGAACTCCTTTCAAAGGTCTTAAAACAAAAATATCCAGAGATGCGCGTCGTTGATATTCAGACTGGACGCAGGTTCCGTGCCCTCGCTGCTAAAGGGGAAGGATATACCGAAAAGAAAATAGGCGAGACCCTTGATTCGGGTGTTCTCCAACCCCTCTTCCTTTCGGTTGTATTATGGGGAGACGCCTTCCATCACCACGTTGACCCGAAGTGTCACCTACTCATTGATGGTTTTCCGCGCACCGTTCATGAAGCGCACGTACTCGAGAGTGCGCTCTCGTTCTATAAGCGTGACAGCCTCACTATCATTAATCTAGAAACGCCTGAAGACGTTGTGCGCGAGCGAATGGTGCTCCGCGCAAGGAATGATGACACGCCTGATTCAATCGAAGCTCGCCTCGCCTCATATAGGGCAGAAACGCTCCCTGTGCTTGCGTATTATCGACAAAGGATGCACACTACCGTCATAGATTGCGACGGCACACAATCAATTGATACAGTGCATGGACAAATCATGCATGGAATCGGACTAGAGTAGTATCTCAAAATAAAGTAACGACATGGCACGAATAAAAACAACAGAAGAAATTGATTCCCTCAGAAAGGGTGGGAAGATACTTGCGAAAATCCTCAAGGAACTTGCACAGTACTCACAACCAGGCGTTTCGACGATGGATATTAATGATCTCGCGCTTAAGCTTGCTGAGGACTATGGTGCTGAACCAGTGCTTCTCGGATATCATCCAGAGTTTGCTTCGTTTCCGTATCCTGCGGCACTCTGTACCTCGGTGAACGACACAGTACAACACGGGGTACCACGCGAAGATGAAATTCTAAAAGAAGGAGATATCATTAATCTCGATATGTCGATTGGATATGAGGGAATGATTGTCGATAGTGGAATTACTGTTCCTGTGGGAAAGACTGACGCAGTTTCTCAAAAACTCATTGATGTTACTCGAGAGGCCCTCGCACTCGGTATCAAACAAGCGAAGCCAGGAAACCATATTGGTGATATTAGTCATGCAATTCAGACCTTTGTTGAGTCGCGCGGTTTTAGTATTGTAGAAGTTCTCTGCGGTCATGGAGTTGGTCATGCAGTTCATGAAGAGCCTCAGATTCCGAATTTTGGAAAGCCAGGAACAGGTCCTGTTATTAAGGTGGGAAATGTATTTGCAATTGAACCTATAGTGAATGTGGGAGACAAGGATGTGTATTTTGATGATGAGGGTGATGGATATAGCGTATTTACTTCAGATGGTTCGCGCGCAGCTCACTTTGAGCATACGGTGGCTATTACTGAAAAGGGGCCTGAAATAATGACCAAGTCCTAGAGTTCGTAGAATAGGCACATTCCTTCGTAGCATTCACAAAAAATCCGCTTACCGTACGTCCAGTACGGCTCGCGGATTTTTTATTCTGCGACTTACAGTCGCCGTTCAGGTTGTATGATATTTTTTCAAAATATCGACAACCTTTTCAAACAATTTGACGAACTGTTTGAACCTCGGACTGTATCCAATTCTACGTACTCTATAAAAAATCTGTTTCTTACTATTTCATATCAATCTATGTATCCTTGAATTAAAGCCATTTTAATGTATAATCCTGAGATAATTTAAATGAAGAAAAGAGCATAAGCGACTATTCTGAATTTATGTCCCGATTTCCTCTCCCCAGAGGTAATCGCTGGACGAGTAAGGGTAATTTACTTACACAAAGCAGTATTTTATAGCAGTTTATAATTTATATCGTATGAACAGACAACCACACCAAGAACGTACATTTGTTATTTTAAAGCCGGATACTGTACAACGGTCACTCGTTGGTGAAGTTACAGGCCGTTTTGAGCGAACAGGACTCAAATTTGTTGCAATGAAGATGTTTGTGCCTACTGCCGAGAAGCTTCTGAAGCATTACAATAAGGATGAAGCATGGTTCCTTAAGAAGGGGAATCGAATCATCGAGGACCTAAAAAGCCAAGGTCTCCCGGTTGAAAAAGACGCACTCGCGTATGGGAAAGAGATTATTGATACAATCGTAACCTACATGACCGCTGCTCCAGTTATCGCAATGATTCTTGAAGGTAATCAGTCAGTTGCCGTTGTAACAAAGCTTGTGGGTACTACTGAGCCAGCAACATCAGATGTGGGAACAATCCGTGGAGACTATACCGTTGACTCATATGGTCACTCTTCATACGAGAACCGAGCAGTACGTAATCTCATTCACTGTTCAGAGTCGCCAGAAGAGGCAGAGCGTGAAATCGCAATATGGTTTACCGATGAAGAAATTATGGATTATGTGACTGCGCAGGAGCGGATTATGTACGATGTAAACTTCGACGGAACAAAAGACTAGCCCTAAAACGAAGTTGTACACATTCACATCAAAAGCGCAGGCACTTCGTGCCTGCGCTTTCTGATATACTTTCTATTGGAGCTACGGTACGCATGTTCTTGCTTATAGAACATATCGGGTTGCCTGTAGTCACAAGTACCGCTGAGACCTCGACGCGACGAGATTTCAAAAGTGCTTGGAAAGGGTACCCACCTGAACTTAGAGTCAGGAAACATGCCCCGTCGCTCCAATAAAAAAACGCACCTCAGGGTGCGTTTTTTTATTGGCAAAACTCGGTGTGGCGATATGCTACCATTTATACATATGCATCTTCTCCTCACACTATTTTTTTCCTCACTCACCACGCTCGCCGCAACACACATCACGGCGCTTACATTTTTTCTCTACTGGAAATATCTTTGGCTCGACATGCCGGTGCATATCCTAGGAGGAATCACTGTTATTCTCGGAGTGAGTATCCTTCCGTTCTTTGGAATTACAGTACCAAAGCGGTACAAAACTCTTTTTGCGAGTATCATCCTTGTTTTCAGTATCGGTATTTTGTGGGAGTTATTTGAGGTGTATGCAGGTGTGCCGACTGCACGAGAGGGTTTTCTTTTTGATACGTGCATAGATCTCCTCATGGATATTCTCGGTGGGGTATTGGGGTATGGTATTGTGAAGAGCATTACTACACTCACCCATACATCATAAACTTATGTCATCAATTACGTTTCATGGAGGCACAGGCTCAGTAACCGGCGCAAACTTTTTACTCGATGTGGGTGATGCAAAGGTTCTTATCGACTGCGGACTCATTCAGGGTGACCGTTTTGCAATGACGGCAAACTGCGATACCTTTGCATATATACCACAGAGTGTAGACACACTTCTCGTTACCCATGCCCATGCCGACCATATCGGTCGTATCCCCAAACTTCTCCGCGATGGGTTCCGAGGAACTATCTACTCAACCCCACCTACACGAGACTTAGCGCAGGTGATGCTCCGCGATGCGTACAAGGTTATGCTCTACGAATCAGAGCGCTATGGTACGCCACGATGCTTTGAGGAGAGTGATATTGTCGCAGCAATGGACCACTGGAAAACGAGCACCTACCACACTCCATTCACCATTCCCGGGGGGATGAGCGTGACGTTTACCGATGCAGGACACATCCTTGGTTCAGCAATGATTACGATTACCCGAAACGGCAAGAAGTTTCTTTTTACCGGAGATATCGGAAATGTTCCGCAACTCCTTCTCAATCCTCCCGAAATTGTTCCTGAATATGACTACCTCCTCATGGAGAGTGTGTACGGCGACAGAGTGCACGAAGAGGTAAGCGAGCGGTCAAATCTCCTTAAGATGTATATCGAGGAGACCATAAAGAAACAGGGAACGCTCATCATTCCAGCATTTTCACTCGAACGAACGCAAGGGATGCTTTTTGAAATCAATAATTTCTTCGAAAAGGGAGAGATTACACCTATTCCAGTCTTTCTCGATTCACCACTCGCTATTAGCGTCACCGAATTTTATCGAACGTATACCGAGTATCTGAAGAATGAGGTGCAGGAGCAGATTAAAGCAGGGGACGACGTATTTGATTTTCCAAAACTCTCATTTACACGCACCATGAAAGACTCGCGCGAAATAGATGAGGTGAAAGGTGCAAAAATTATCATCGCTGGTTCTGGCATGAGCCACGGGGGGCGTATTTTGGAGCATGAGAAGAACTATCTTGAAAACCCAAAGACCACGCTCCTCCTCGTTGGGTATCAGGCAGTAGGAAGTCTCGGACGCTTACTGAGCGACGGAGCAAAGAAAGTACGTATTCTCGAGACTGAAGTGAAGGTAAAGGCAAAAATTGCGTACATTCGTGGTTACTCAGGTCACGCGGACCGAGACCAGCTTCTCAATTTTGTTGAACAGGGATGTTCTAAGGTGAAGCATGTCTTCGTAGCGATGGGGGAGGAGCGTTCAGCACTCTTCTTGGTACAACGCTTGCGAGATTACCTCGGACTTCATGCGACGGCACCGGCGCTTGATGAGAAGATTGAAATCGACTTTTAGACGAATAAGTTTGGCACATTCCTTCGTAGCATTCACAAAAAATCCGCTTACCGTACGCCCAGTACGGCTCGCGGATTTTTTGTTCTGCGCCTCGGACTGTCCTCAAACCTATTCGTCTAACAGGCATTGCGTTTTTTATATATAAAAAAGCCAGTGGTGGTGCCACTGGCTTTTAAGGTGCAACTAGTGAAAGTTACAAATTTTTCCATGCTTATTGCGTGAAACTGACTGTTTTCTAACACTCACTGTTCGTGAGCATTGTATGTCGCCTTCATCATGCGCAACTCTTTGAATCGGCATAGGTTTACGTGGTTTTGTAGTAGGTTGCTTAATTTTGGGTGATGTAAAGAATGAACGTTGCCTATCCTCATCGTCATCCCTATTGGCAGCTGTTTCATCGTCATCTTCTTCTTCAAAGTAATATCTTAATGAACCTAGTCCATCTTGATCGAGTGCATCAATTTTTTCGATATGATCCCAGTCATGGATGACTTGGTCTGCAGGGACAAAGTCCCCTGAGTCTCTATCCATCACCATATCGCCATTATCTAAACATCCGAAGATAACACCAGGTTGTTCAGACATTACTCTTTCTGTGTACGACATACGATTTCTCCCTCTGAGTGAGTGTTTTAGAATGCTTGTACTGTCTATCCAAAGGTAGTACAAGCGTGTGAAAGAACCTTTTGAATTGTACACTAAAATTAAGAAATGTCAATTAGAGAGGTGGATAAACAAAACCCCCAGCGCCGCGCGCTGGGGGTTTTGTTTGAGAAAGAATTTTTACTTATTTGACCTTTGCGAGGAATCGTTCAAATGATTCTGGTCGTTCTGATGCGAGAAGTGAAAGCATCTTTCGGTTGATGAGAATATTCTTCTTAGTGAGATCGTGCATAAATACACTGTACTTAAGTCCAGCAGTCTTAAGTGCCGCACTGAGACGCACTGTCCAAAGTCGTCGGAAGTCATTCTTCTTATCCTTTCGGTGTGCAAATGCATGCAGGTGAGCATGGTGAATCGCCTCGATAGCCATTCGCTTCTTCTTTGATCGTCCGAGACGGTATCCCTTCACCTGTGAAAGGATCTTACGTCGTCGCTTTTGTGCCATTAGGCCTCCTTTTACTCGTGACATAGTGTGTTAATTAGTATCTAAATTATGCGTTTGCAAGGAAACGGTTCTTTGCTCGGTTTGACATAGTGATTGTCTGTGTTCGCTTTCGGTTAAGTCGCTGTGTACCAGTTTGGCGTGAATTAAAGTGGTTCTGACCAGCTTTACGAGCAATAAGTTTACCGTTCTTGGTAACCTTAATTCGCTTTGTGTACGATTTATTTGTTTTTATCATATGTATATGTAATTCGTAGTATCCTTTTATCCATTCTTTGGTTTCGTAGAAGTCCGTTCAATAGTTGCACTGAACCCTTTTGGACTCCGTTTAATCTCGTCGGCTATTTTATACTCAGTTGGTATGATTTTCAAGAACCGTTCGAGGCGCTCTTTAAGAAACGCTTCTTCCATGTACTTGTATCGTCCCCATAAGAATAGATCCACTTTGACTCGATGTCCTTCCACAAGCCATTCAGCGACACGTTTTGCCTTAAGGTTAAGGTCGTGATCACCAGTACCTATCTTCACCTGCATCCCTTTTGTCTCAGTAACGTGTGACTTTGCTTTTATTTCCTTGGCTTTCTTCTTAGTTTCGTACTGGTATTTACCATAATCCATTATCTTCGCAACAGGGGGCTGTGCTGTAGGGGATATTTCAATAAGGTCCAGTCCAGCTTCATCTGCAAGTGCTTGGGCATCTCGTGTAGGGAGTACACCAAGATTCTCACCCGAAGCACCAATAACACGAAGCTCCTTCGCCTTTATTGATTGATTAATACGTACTCTTTCGTCTTTCAAGGTTATAAAAACTATCTAAAAAGGGAGAATCGACTTACAGTCGCTGTTCAGGTTGTATAAGTAAACACCTTTTGTAAAGGTGTTTACTCGACAACCTTTTAAAATGTGACGTTAAATCACCTTTTAACTCCCTTGGATACGCTAAGAATGTACCACAAAGTATCTAAATGAGCAATACGCCCTAGATTAGCTGAGAAGCGCATTCAGTATCAAGAGCCCTACAAGACCAAGAATCGCAAGAAATATCCCTTTCATACAGATACTGTATCATGAGGTGGGTGCATTTCTTGCTCAGTAATTCACTTCTCACGCAAAAGTGGAGGTGGTATACTTTGGGGATGAGATCGAAGAAGGACATAGAGCAAACGACGAAGCGTATGAGTACGCCTGCTTTTTTTGCAGTTTTGTTTGTTGTTGGGATAGTTATCATTGGGGGAGCGGTGCTTCTCGGAAAATCCGATAACGGACAGATAAACGTTTCTGCAACTATCCAAAACTCTAACCAGGCAAATAAAGACGCTAATGGTGATGCGTCAAATAATGTGGATGTTGTACCTCCTCAATTCCAAAATATGACAAATGGAGGACTCGTCGCACAGGAAAATCAGCCGGCCCCAGAAGAAGCTCCGAAACCCGAAGATACCGCAACGGGAACAACGACCGAAAACGGAGCATCAGATACCGCCACCTCTACCGAAACCGGCGAAGCAACCACTGAAAATATAACTGAAACTTCAAATACAACCGAAGCTCCAGTTAATTAATAATAGATAAGCTTAAAAAGTATAATGCCACAAAGTAACGCACCTGAACTCCGTGAGAAGATTAAGAATTTTTTGAATAACCATCGGAAGGCAGTGTTTTCGATTCTCGATTCAAAGGGTCTCCCAACTACATCCCTTATGTTGTATGTTATCGATGATGAACTCAATGTGTATTTTGGTACACGTAAGGCCTTTTCAAAGTATAGCGAGCTTTTGCAGAACCCTGTCGTATCACTTTCTGTTATTGAAGAGGTGATCGACCCGCTCAAAGTTACCGATATTCGTGGAACGGTTACCGAAATTCCTGCTGAAGAACTTGAGCAGACACATGAATTCTTCAAGAGCAAAAATTCAGCGAAGTACTATGTTGAAGGGGCAGAGGACTTTGTTATGTTCAAATTAAAGCCAGATTTTATGCGTTGGCTCGATGCAGAAACAGGAGAGCTCACGATTACTGATTTCCAAATCAACGGGTAGTGCTACTGCGCTGACCTAATTGCGTTCAAGACTTTCTCGTGACACGCACCGTTACTGAATACACTTCCTGACGTTATTCGGTGGTCGTTTGTTCCGTAGAAGAGGGGAGCTCCATTAAAATCCGTAACACGCCCTCCAGCCTCAGTTGCAATAATCTCTGGAGCACAGACGTCCCATTCACCAAGTTTCCCTGGCGAGAAAAAGAAATCTCCTTCTGCCTCAGCAAGTTTTCCCGCCTTAAGTCCAACACTCCCTTGTGGAGTAAGTGTTGCGCCAAGTGTGTCGGTAACTGTTTGCATAATAGGTGTGAAGTGGTTTGCACTGCAAAGGAAACGAAGATTTTCTGAATCGCGCGTACTTACCGTAAGTCGTGTTGTTTCTCCCCGTCGAGTTACGAATGCTCCGGTCCCTGTCTCGGCATAGTAGAGAGTGTCGTGAACGGGAGCATACACAACACCGAGTATAGGTCGCCCGTTCTCAATGAGTCCAATCATAACCGCAAAGTCATCCGTTTTCTTTATGAAACCAATCGTTCCATCCATAGGGTCGATGATCCACATACGAGAAGGGTATGGGAGTGGTACGCCTTCTGATTCTTCAGAAAGGATTTGAATGCCGGTCTCATTGAGATGTCGAATAAGTATCTCGTTTGCAGTACGGTCAGCGAGTGTAATCGGACTACCATCATCTTTCGTATCAAATGCACTTGATGCATAAAATTGCATAATGCCGCTGCCCGCTTCGCGGGCAGCGGCTATTGCTATCGTAAGTAGGGGATTCATACTTGGGAGTATAACACGCAATGTATAACTATTTCTTTGCGAGACAGTCACCGCATTTGCATCCGTATGGCTTTATATACTCGTTCCAATAGTCTTTCCCGTAATCGTATGCAATTTCTTCTCCGGGGAGTATGCGACGCTTGGCGAGGATACGAATCTTCATGTCCTCATCGTCAGTTTCGCCTTCCGCATTTGGTTTGCAACTATGGTTGATGTAGCGAGCGGTATTCTCTCGACCTTTTCCGTCGACCACGACTTTCTTATTCAAAATAAAGAGATATTTTCCGCCACGTCGGTCAGATTCCTCGTGACTAATGTGTTCGCCAGTGTACTCAATAATAAAATCGCCACGCTTAAACTCCTGAAGGGCATATAGTCCAAGCCCTGCTTTTGAGCGTTTTACGATAACCGACGGTTGCTTTTTCTTCATGGGCATAGAGTATACCAGAGACGAAGAGAGAAACTAAGTGGATAGTATGTGTATCTGAATATTATACAAAATCCTGTCGGACATTCGTCCGACAGGATTTTGTTATGGCAAAACACCCAGATGACTAGAAATTGAAATGCTTTGAGAACTGTCCAACAAAGGGAACTTCTTTCTCCTTTCCTTGTATTGCGTTTACGATACCAAGGATAGAAAGTACAAATAATGCAATGTTAATGATACCGATGAGAGGGTAAAGGAACCAGAGCATGTTTCCGATGACCATAAGCGCAATTTCTATCACAAGGAGAACGAGTCCTTGTTTGATATGAAACTTCACAAAAGCATCATCCTTAGAGGTCAAAAACGGAATAATAACCAAAGGACCAATGTACGCAAGTACCGCCATGAGTGTCTTGTTGTCTCCGCTTGCTACGGCAGGGGTTGTTTGTGCTGTTGTTGGAGCTGGTGCTTCTGCTCCAGTGCTTTGATTTGTATTGTTTTCTCCTGTTTCCATACAAAATTTGAATCTAAATATAAATAAGTTGCCGTCCCTTTAATTGTATGCCTTTTTATAATTATAACAATAACAAGATTCACACTCGGTCATTTTGTGTAAGAGAACACCCGATTACTTCACAAAGAATAATCTCTGTTTTCTAGTATGTTTTCACAAGGTGATGTCCACTAAGTATGCACAACTTATGCACTACATATACACCGTATACGCACTCACTCAAGGCAAAATTATGGCTTCATCTTGTGAAAGGGGTGGTACTTTTCCCCAGAAATGAACATTAATCCACAGAAAAAAGTAACTCTTTCCGTTTTTAGCGTACTCATATATGTCGGGCGTACAATAATGCGGACGAAGAAGTGGAGGTACGTTCGCGTGCGTCCCTCCTCGTTTTATTAAGTTAGTTCTTATTCAAAAGGACTTTCGAACACAGATGCTGTTCAAGGTGAAATGCACTGTGAACGTAAGTCCTAACAATTAAAATTATGAAAAGTATAGTAACAAGTCTCGGGATGATCGTTTTCGTAGCGGCGATTGTGGTAGGGGGGACAGGAGCATTTTTTAGCGACACAGAAACATCAACAGCGAACGTATTCACTGCTGGTGCAATCGATCTCACTGTTGATAGTACACAGCACTACAACGGAAATGTATGTACGCTTATTCCAGCGACTACTGACCCAGTAGTCCCAGCTCATTACGCATGGGTAGGACAATCAGCATATCCAGTTGCAGGCACAGCTTGTGATGGAACATGGACAGCAACAAACCTTGGTGCACAAAAATTCTGGAACTTTAACGATGTTAAGCCAGGAGATGAAGGAGAAAATACTATCTCACTTCATGTAGACAGCAACGATGCGTATGCATGTGTGGATGTAGACATTACAAAGAATGATGATGTTACATGTACTGACCCAGAAAACGAGGCAGAAGGTGTAGGTATCTGTAATACAGATGGCGCACCTAACTTTGACGGTGAACTTGCTCAGAACCTCACATTCTTCGCATGGTCTGACTGGGGAGTAACACCAGGATTTGGCGATGATGAGGTAGGTGAAGGAGATAACATTTGGCAAGCAAATGAACCAAAGCTCTTCTCAAATACATCAGGGCCAGCAAGTGATGTTCTTGCTGGAAAGACCTACACACTTGCTGACTCAGTTACAGGTCCACTTGCTGGAAATACTACAAGTTACATTGGTCTAGCATGGTGCGCAGGAACAATAGATGCTTCAGTACCAGGCACACTTACATGTAATGGTGCAACGATGGTGAATGATGCACAAACTGACTCACTTGAAGCTAATGTAGCATTCCGAGTTGTACAGGCTCGAAACAATGCAAACTTTACTTGCGTACGACCGCAAGTAGCAGGTTAGTCTTCTCTAGCCGTATTAAACCTCAGCTCTGCTGGGGTTTAACGGGCTGAAGGAGAATCAGCATACAGACATTATTTATTCTTATTCATCTAGTTACCGTACTATGCCAAGAATTATTCTGAGCCTCGCACTTATCACAATCACTGGAGGAGCACTCGTATTTGGGGGAACTAAGGCGTTCTTCTCTGATGTAGAGACTTCAACAGCGAACGTGTTCACCGCAGGAGCAATTGATCTCAAGATAGATAATGAGAGTTACTACAATGGAGTACTTAATGCATCGACCACGTGGTCAGTAACCGACCTCACCGTCCACAAGTTTTTTGACTTCGATGATGTAAAGCCAGACGACTACGGAGAAGATACTATCTCACTCCATGTAGATACGAACGATGCATACCTCTGTGCAAACGTGACACTTACTTCGAATAATGACAACGGTCTTACTGAGCCAGAAGGACTTGTTGATGAAACGCCGGGCCCAGTCGGTGATGGTGAGCTTGCAAATCTCATTAATTTCATCTGGTGGGCAGACGATGGAGACAACGTGCTCGAAGATGATGAAAATGTCATTTCACAAGGTCCTATCGGAGCGCTTACGCTTGATGAGGCATACCCAATTCCACTCGCTGATTCTCAAACTAATATTTGGACAGGTGTCGGCGGACCAGTCCCTGGTCTTGCAACACGCTACATCGGTAAGGCATGGTGCTTTGGCTCAATCGATCCTGCACCACTCGAACAAGACGGACTTACTACCATTTCACCAGCAGGGAACAACACCAGTGACGAAATCGCAGGAACCCCAGAAGATGGAGGTATCTCATGTGATGGTGTGAATCTTGGTAACGAAAGCCAGACCGACTCACTCACCGCAGACGTTACTTTCACTGCAGTACAAGCTCGGCACAATGATACCTTCCTCTGTGAACGACCAGTTGTGCGCGAGACCAAACTTACGTTGGTAAAGAATGTCGTGAATGACAACCTCGGAAATGCACCAGCGACAGCATGGACACTTCTCGCTGATGGACCAACAGACCTTTCAGGAATCACTGGTTCAACCTCTGTTACAAATGTGACCGTACTCCCAGGGCAGTACACATTGTCTGAAGGTGTCGGTCCTATTGGATACACCGCGTCATCTTCATTTAGTTGTGTCGTTAACGGAGGTGTGCCAACTCTTGGAAACAATCTAACACTGAATCAAGGTGATGTTGCTGTCTGTACCATTACAAACAACGACAACACACCGCTCTCATGTAACGTAAACAATACAGAACGACGATATGCAGACACTGTCGTAAGTTCTGACATAGGAGTTCGTAAAAACAACACTCAAGTTACCGTTGACCGAGATGACCCGGCGGATGCACTCGGTGCACCACAGAGTCTCGGTACACCATTCGATAGTCCTGTTGTCTTCGATTCATTCTTCAGTCTTGGATTTGATGAAGGAACCGACGACACACCAAACGAAGGAGGAAAAATTGTTCTAGCGTTTGGCGATAACTACATCGTTGATGGTCCAGGAAATGATATTCGTGCATGGGAAGTAACAGGCGGCACGACCTATCCAACAGAGAAAATTAAGATTGAAGTAAGTCAGGATAATGTTACCTGGTATACAGCCGCTTCAAGTCTTGACCGTGATGCAGAAGCAGATTTAAACAGCACTCCACTTGAATGGGCGAAGTACGTTCGCATTACCGATGTGTCAGTACGTTCTGAATTTGAGGATACTGCAGATGCGTATGACCTCGATGCGGTAAGCGCACTCAACTGTGGGTTCCTTCCACTAGAGATATAGGTATAGAGTCATACACGCGCCCAAGGGGCGCGTGTATGCGCACGAGGTAGTCCAGTAGTTCGAGCCATACAACACTATGCAAGCACACACACCATACATACGAATAGGGGTACGAGCGATGCTCATCATTGGGGCAATCGTACTTCTTGCGTATGCATTCCTTGTGCGAGGTGATGTGGCTGGGTCTACCTTTGCTACTGGTTCAGGGCAAGGAGGTCTTGAATTAAAGATTGATAGTAAGAGTACATACAATGGTGCACCACAGCCAGCAGGCACGTGGGCACTCAAAGATTTGGTCCCAGGTGTCGATAAGTTTTTTAACTTTAGCGACATCAAGCCAGGTGATTCTGGTGAGAATACCATCAGCCTCCATGTAAAGAAAAACCCAGCATGGGTGTGTCTCGACTTTGTAAACTTGAAAGATAAGGACAATGGAAACAATGAGCCAGAAGCGCTTGTTGATGCGAATGGTCCACTCGGTGGGGAACTCTCATCAGTCCTAGAGTTTTTTGCATGGCGAGATGATGGTGACAATATCTTTGAGATTGGTGAGAAGCCACTCTTCGGTACCTCAACACAAGCGGCAACCACAACACTCCGTGGAAAGACCTACGCTATCGCAGATTACACACACGGAAGTCCAATCCCTGTGAATGTGACGAAGTATGTCGGAATCTCATGGTGTGCCGGTGACCTCAAGGTGTCTACCACAACTGCAACCATTAGTTGTAATGGGTCTGCAGTCAACAACAGCACACAGACTGATTCAATGAGTATTGATGTTACGTTCCGTGCGGTGCAGGCAAGTGATCAACCAAAGTTTTCTTGTGTTGTAGAAAAGAAACCAACGTGCGACGCAAAGGATAAGGACCATAAGGATAAAGAAGACGACAAAAATAAAAAGAATAATTCATTCAATACTTTTTCTAAGAGCCAGAGTTTGACCTCACAACGCAACACATCTAAAGATGATGATCATGAGGACGAGGATGATGAGTGTGATGAGGATGACGATGAAGACGACAATCACCATAATGATGACTACCACGATGAATGGCATCCTGTTGTGAAGGAGCATCCAGTGAAGAAGTTCGTGTCGTATTGCAAAGACAAGTTTAATAAATTCCGTGTATGAAAATTCTCACCAACATACTCTACGGATTCTTTGCGCTACTCACCCTTGGCGTGCTCGCCATGTTCATCTTCCCGTCAGTACCATTTGCAGGGCATATTGAAGTAAAAATTGTGAAGTCGGGTTCAATGGAGCCGACAATCAACACCGGAGGTATTGTTGCGATACGTGAAAGTGAGACATACGGACTCGGTGACGTCATTACCTTCACCTCACAAGGAGCAGACATCCCCACAACACACCGTATCATCGCAATGGAGGATATTGATGGCGTTACGATGATTACCACAAAGGGGGACGCAAACGAAGATGCAGACAGCGCACTCATCACACAAGATGCCATTATCGGGAAGGTGCTCTTCGACATGCCGTACGCAGGATTTGTACTCGATTTTGCACGACAGCCAATGGGCTTCATGTTGCTCATCGCGCTCCCCGCACTTCTCATTGTTGTCGATGAAATTGAAAAGATTTGGAAGGAGATGCAAAGGCTCCGTGTGAAGCGAAGGGAAGAGAAGCATGAAGCTGATGCGCTCATTGTTGCACCATTCGTGGCACGACCAACAAAGAAGCGGATGATGGACATTAATCAAAAGGTTAGTTTTGTTGAAACGCGGGTAGCGAAAGGGGTACGGAGTGTTCCAATCATCGCGAAGCAAAAGCCAGAAATGAGACAGAGCGCTTCATCCTACGCATGGGTACTCGCTCCAAGTATCGTACTTGTATTCAGCTCACTCATGGTGAGTGTCTGGACCTTTGGGGGGACTATTTCATATTTTAGTGATATCGAGTCAGCTCTCGCAAACGAAATCAATGCAAGTGCACTTGGCTTTACTGCAGTGCCCGACGACACCTCGTTTTCGTTTGTAGACGGAGTGCTCGATGACCCGGATGGAGCGGTTATTACTACCGTTACTCCTGAAGTACAAAGTGTAAATCTCATGTACTCACTCAATACGGAAGTCGTGGAAGGGAACAGTGCGCTCTGCGATTCAATCACGGTGACAGCGACAGATCCGTTTGTATACGCAGGGCCACTCTCAACACTCAGTGGCACAAACATTCTATTCTCTGGTCCATGGACGCTCGACATGACGCTCTTGGAAGGTCCGTATGTCGAAGGTGATACGTGCGTCGTTGATATGGTGTACACCGGCTGGAACACGCTTACGAATGGAAATGGAGGGTACGAAGATGAAGAAAAGGTAACCCTTTCATTTGTTGTTTCACCATCACAGCTCACTCCAATTATTGATACGGGTGCATTCAGAGGGGCCTCACTTATTGAGGAGGTGATTGTAGAACCAGATCCAAATGCACCGATTGAAACCCCAACAGAGCCAGAGGTAATAGTAGAAGATCCAACTCCAATAGAAGAAGTACCAGTCGTTGAAGAAGTTGTAGAAACACCCCTAGAGCCAGAACCGGTAGTAGAAGAGGTGACTGTTCCAGAGCCGACCCCAGAACCCGAACCAGCTCCTGTGGAATAAGAAAAGCCCCTGTTAGAAAACAGGGGCTTTTTAATTAAAGGAACTTAAATCTGACTGCACTTCTTGCACACGAGAAGTCCTCTGGCTCCGAGCGTGGTCACTACGTTCGCTACCCACCCTACAAAGATAAGGAAAGGGTAGATGATTTTTGTGAGACAGAGGAAGCACATCTTCCATACGATAGCGCAAAAAACGACACTGAAGAGATACGAGAAACGTACCGGCCAGAGCAACATTGTCGAGAAGACGTAACGCATAAGGGTCAACCTGTCATTGTCTCTTAAAGCCTTGTTCAATCGAAACGCTCCAGCAAAATCACTTGCATCATCGATACTGATGATTTTGCTGTCCTGACTTGCAATGGGGAATAATACTTTACGTGTCAGCTTGTACCCAAGTGGGTATTTCCAAACCTTAAGTGAATAGTGTCCCATCGGGTACCCGATGATAACCATACCAGTAAGATATGTGGTGATAATGACCCACAGTGGAATAACCATTCCAAAGATTTCCATAACTTTTTCTCCAAATAACAATCAGCGACGGCTGATTTTCTGGTCGAGATTATGCACTTATATTTTATGATTGTCAATCACACCTAAGAAGTTCTCTGAATACTAAATATGTGTGTATGACGGATTGTAACGCATGATATAAAATAAGTATCAATGAAAACCTACACAAGCATCCCTGGCTACATACGGGAACAACCAAAAGAGAAACAGGCGATACTTAAGGAAATGTACGCAACGATACAGAAGTCTGCTCCCAAGACTACCGAAACCATCAAATATGGAATACCTACATTTGTTGGAAATAAGGATGTTGTACATTTTGCGGGTATGAAAGGCCATCTGGGCTTTTATCCAACACCATCAGCAATACGGCATTTTGCAAAAGAGCTCGCTGTGTACGAGACATCAAAGGGGTGTATTCGGTTCTTGTATTCAAAACCGCTCCCGAAAGCGCTCATCACCAAGATTGTAAAATTTAGAGTGAAGGAAGATAGTCAGATAAAATAATAAAACCCCGCGCCTACGGCGCGGGGTTTATTGTATGGAGATGCGGAGATTTGGGGTCAAGTTTCTAAATATTTTAATTTCGTTTCACTTTTAAAATATTAAGAACTTCCTCCCCGAGCTCACTCGTGTTTGCATTAGGAATAGCAAACACATCGCTCTGCTTGTTCAAATCCGCACGAACGAGGCGCAGGTCTCGTTCTCCATCTCCACTGATAATACAAAACCCGCCGAAAGGCGGGCTAGTATTATTTCAGTGGAGATGGGCGGATTTGAACCGCCGTCCGAGAATGATCGCTTCTATGCATCTACAGTGCGTAGTTTCACTTTTGATTTAAATGGTGATTCTTGAAATGAGACGAAACGAATCACCACCGAGCTTCGAAGAATTTGGTATCTCCCGGAAACGAGGGGATGTACTAGAGCCTCATGTTTATATCACCACGAATGTTCTATGAGGCATTGAACATTGTGACGCGCACGAGCGAGCGGTTACGCTACAGCTGGTGCGAATCCAAACGCGTTAGCGTAAGGACTTGGTACGCTTTTCTTAGCACGTACGAGTGAATGAATTTTAACGAAGTTCCATTCAACTTCGACACTGCACATAGGAAACGAGGCAAACCGTCTAAGCCTGTCATCCCCACAAAGAGTCCGGGGGACTCTTTGTGAAAGTCCTCGCAGGTTCTTTGTGCGAATTTCAGACTACTTATCACGCAACTCACGTGCGATGTCTCTATTTGTGTCGCGCTCCTTTATACTCTGACGTTTGTCCTGCTTTTTCTTACCGCGCGCAATCGCAATAGTGAGCTTAATCTTTGAACCTTTATTATACAACTTAATTGGCACTATTGTCAAACCCTGCTTTTCACTCTTTTGCTCAAGTTCTGCAAGCTCTTTTACCGTAAGGAGGAGCTTACGAGCACGCTCAGGGTCGTAGCTAGCACTCGTGTTTTTCTTCTGAAATGCAGGGATGGAAGAGCCAACAAGAAACGCCTCTTTGCCACGAATAATCACGTACGCTCCATCGAGTTTTCCTTGTCCTTCACGAAGGGACTTCACCTCAGTACCTAAGAGGGAAATACCCGCCTCAAAGGTATCGAGGAGGTCGAAATCTAAGGTTGCTCGTTTGTGGGACACGAATGTACTCATGTATAGATACTATAAGGGGTCAGGGGTGAGAGAGCAACATATTATTTCTCAATGTTCTCGCAAAATGGGTGATTTTATGTATAATTGCCCCATGTCAAATCTTCAAGAAGAACAGAAAAATGAACAGGTGACACCTACCGAAACACCAGAAATAAAGGGTGAAGGTAAGGGTCAGAGTAAGGAGGGAGAGAAAAACGGTAAGCGAAAGTTACCGCAAATTAAGATGCCTGAAAAAATGCCCGTTGGCCCAGGAAATTTCTGGAACAACATTCTTTCAACAGTGCTCTTTTTGATTGCACTCTCACTTATTTATTCGTACGCGAGTGATACTTCAAAGAAGCCAGATGAGCTTTCTATTTCACAAATCGCTGAACAGGTGAAGAGTGAAGAGGTAAAGGAGATTGTCGTGAAGGGCTCATCACTTGAAGTGAGCTACAACGACGAGACACGTACCCATGGCGTTGCAAAGAAAGAGAATGATTCTTCTGTTACGGAGACCCTCGTCAACCTCGGCGTCTCCACCGACAAGCTTTCGCATGTGGTTATCGATGTACAGAACGAAACTGGGTTTAAGTTTTGGATTTCAAACCTCGCACCGTTCTTGTTCCCACTCATTCTCCTCGGGTTCATCATTTGGTTTTTCACACGCTCAGTAAAGGGGGCCGGGATGCAGGCACTTAACTTCGGTTCTTCAAAGGCACGCATCATCGACCCGAACGATCAGTCACAGAAGGTAACCTTCAAGGATGTTGCGGGTGCAAAGGAAGCAAAGCAGGAGCTTGAAGAAATTGTTGATTTCCTCAAGAACCCAAAGAAGTTTCTCGACATTGGTGCGCAAATTCCGAAGGGAGTCATGATGATGGGTGCACCAGGTACCGGCAAGACACTCCTTGCGCGTGCAGTTGCAGGGGAGGCAGGTGTTCCATTTTTCTCAATCTCAGGTTCTGAGTTCGTTGAGATGTTTGTGGGAGTGGGAGCAAGTCGCGTTCGTGACTTATTCCAAATGGCAAAGAAGGCTGCACCTTCGATTATCTTCGTAGATGAAATTGATGCAGTGGGACGTATTCGTGGAACGGGTGTAGGAGGAGGGAACGACGAACGAGAACAGACACTCAACCAAATCTTGGTGGAGATGGACGGATTCGAACCAAATGAAAAGGTGGTGGTGATGGCAGCGACAAACCGTCCTGATGTACTCGACCCAGCACTCCTACGACCAGGACGCTTCGACCGGCGGGTAACGATTGACCTTCCTGACCGACTCGACCGTATTGCTATCCTTGAAGTGCACGCACGAAAGAAGCCTCTGCAAGAAGATGTGAACCTTGAGGTTATTGCACAGCGAACACCTGGTTTCTCAGGAGCTGACCTCTACTCACTTATGAATGAAGGGGCAATTCTCGCCGCACGGGAAAGCCGAAAGAAGGTAGGGCAGTTTGACCTCATCCGTTCTATAGAAAAGGTAATGCTCGGTCCTGAGCGAAAGAGTCATGTCCTCAGTAAGCACGAGCGAGAGATTACCGCGTACCATGAGGCAGGACATGCACTCGTTGCATCAGTGCTTCCATACGCTGACCCTGTGCAGAAGATTTCTATCATCTCACGCGGGCGAGCAGCAGGGTACACACTCAAGCTTCCCGATGAAGATAGAAAGATGGCATCAAAGAAAGAATTCCTCGACGATATCGCAATGACACTCGGAGGGTACGTAACTGAGGAAATGATTTTTGACGACCTCACCACAGGTCCTTCAAACGACCTCCAAGTCATTGCAAACCTCGCTCGAGATATGGTGACCAAATACGGTATGAGTACGACACTCGGACCAATAGCTCTCGAGGGAACAGGAGGACGTCTCATTGGTGGTGGTGTGAGCCAAGACCGAGGGTACTCACTTGAAATTGCAAAGCAAATTGACGATGAGGTGCGTGAGATAATTGAAACGGGAAAGCGACGTGCAAAAGAAATTCTCGTACAACATCGTAAGGCCCTCGACGCTGTTGCAAAGCGACTTCTCGAGGTAGAAACACTTGAGCGAGAGGAGTACGAAGCAATCCTTAAGGCACAAGGTGTTGAGATAAAAGACGCATACAAAGATATGCGAGAAAAAGAAGAACGAGTAGGTGACCCAACAAAGGCCCTCGAAATAAATCCAGACACTGACGTTCTTGCAAAGAACTAAGGAAAGATAATAAAAACCCCGCGAGCTACGCTCGCGGGGTTTTTATTACTTTCGTTCTTCACTCACTATCTTTCCATCTTCCATGTATATAATCCGGTCGCAGAGGTGTGTGTATTCCGGTTCGTGAGTCACGAGTACAATCGTTTGGCCTTGCTTGTGGAGTTCACCAAGGAGCTCAATGACTTGTGAACCAGAAATACTATCGAGGTTTGCGGTTGGCTCATCTGCAAAAAGAATCTTTGGCTTTCCTGCAATTGCTCGTGCAATAGATGCACGTTGTTGTTCACCTCCCGAGAGTTCTGCAGGAAGGTTCCCATACTTACCTTTGAGTCCGACAGAATCAAGGGCAGCATCAGAAGTTTCCTTTGCCGTTTCCCAGGGCATACCACCCATGAGAAGGGGGACCATGATGTTTTCTCGAGAGCTTAAGTCAGGGACGAGTGCGTAGTCTTGGAAGATGTACCCGAGTGTTTTAAGCCGAAATGCTGTCTGCTCCTTCTCGCTCAGTGTTGCGGTGTCGACACCATCGATGGCGACGCTCCCTTCAGTAGGGTGGTCGAGGACAGAGAGTTGATAGAGGAGTGTCGATTTTCCCGCTCCAGACTTTCCCATGATTGCAACAAATTCTCCTTCTTCAATGGTGAGGTCAATTCCTTTTAAAACATGGGTCACCAAGTTGCCTGTTCCAAATGATCGATGTACGTTTTTTGCTTGAATGATTGCCATGTGTAGGTAAATATTACTGTTTTTATTTTCTTCCGAGTATCGCGTTCAGGGTATTTTCTCGGGTAATGAGTTTTGCGGGAAGGTAACCAGCGACGAGCGTTATCACGAAGAGAATTAAGAATTTGTACAAGGTCGAGATTGGCTCAGCGACAAGTACTCCATCACTGAAGGGGAACTGAATAGGGTTCGCGTCAAAGTAAGGAATGAGGACTCCGTAGGTAAGGAACGCCCCCACGAGCGACCCCATGAGTGCGTAAAAGGCCGCTTGGAGTACGTACGCAACTTCAATGACGTGTGCCTCAACACCGATACCCTTAAGGATACCAATATGTCGACGACGAGAAAGTGCATTAATAAAGATAATAATAAAAATAGTGATAGAGGCCACAACGATACCAATGGACCCAATGAATGTCCCGAGGAGATTGAAGGTATTCTTAATGTCGGTGAGAAATTTAGGAAGACTTTCTTCAAACGTTTGAATCTTTCCATCTTTTCCGAAACCGCTTGCGAGAAGAGACTCTTTTATTTTGGTATTTGAAGTTGGATCATCAAGCTTCATCACAATCTGGTCAGCATTCTGATCGAGCCGACCAAACAATCGACGAAACTCTTTTTCAGGGATGTAGGTATTGAAGTTCACATCGTCTACCTTTGATTGCACAATACCTTTGACAATCATTTCTTTGGAAATATCTCCCACCGTAAGTCGCACGGTATCTCCTGGGTGAACATCCTTGAGGCTCTCAAATAGGTCACCGTACTGCTCTGCATATTCGGTGATGTAGTACACACCAATGAGAATTCTGCCTTCTTCATTTGGGTCAAGGTATTCTCCCTCCACTACAAAATCAGAGAGATTACTCATTGCGTCTTCTTGCGCTGGGTCTATTCCGGTCACCTTCACACTCGCCACATCACGCTCTGCACTCAGGTCGCGTCGTTCTTTATAATTTGCTTCAAGTTCTCCTGCGCCACTGTGTCGTACCGAATAGGTCTTTATTTCAGGGTAGGCACTGAGCTCACGAAGTATCGTCGGTGTTTCGAGAATGTGATTCTCATCACTTCGTGGAGTGATGACGAGGTCTCCATACGCACTCTCTCTCACGGCACGTTCTGAGCCAACGATGAGTCCTACGAGGATACCTGAAACAGCAATGAGGTTAAGAAAGGTAAACATCATCACAAAGATGATGAGTAGGGTTGTCCATTTACTCGCACGTTGGATTTGGCGAATGCCGAGTAATAATCCGATACGGAGTGAACGCATACGTTATGGTGCAATTATTGTTGTTCCTTGTTCAATTCCAGAAATTTCTACAAAGCCGTCATTCCCGGTGTATACAACGCTCACAGGGACAGGAATTGCCTCATCCTCGCGTGGTGTTAGGACTGAGTACGTACCGTTCTCTTCTTTGAGATAGCGCTTTGGTATTCGGGTTACATTCTCGTGGATATCGATGATGATATCGACATCGGCGTTGAGTCCGCTCTTAATCCAAGTGACAGGATTATCGAGTATGAATTTTGCCTCAAAATAAGATACGCCATCAACTTCCTTTGCGAGCGGTGAAATAAAAGTAATTGTAGCTCGGAGCGTCTCTTCTTGACGCGCATCAAACACAACGTCTGCCTTCTGTCCGAGAACAATCTTTGTTACATCGATTTCAGGAATGAGTGCCGTAAGTGCGAATGATTCGTCTGAAGCCATGGTAATGACTGGCTCGGTTCCCACAGCTTCACCTGACACAGGTTCGATATTTGTAACGGTTCCAGGGAAGGGAGCGGTGAGGATATGATCTTGTATCTGTGCTTCAACCGCACTACGACGTGCCTCAGCCTGAAGTACCTTTGCTTCTGCACGCGAGAGTGCCTCAGCTCGTGGTGTGGCGTTTTCGAGGGTATTGTTTTGTTGAGCAAGGGTGAGCTTTTGTTCCGCTTCATGAATAGCATTGTCCCGCTGTATGACCGCAAGACTGTATGCATTACGATTGATGACATAGGAAGCATCCTGTGTGTTTGGGATATCAATAATCCACTTTGAGCCCCCGTAGCTTACGTTAGGATAAAACTGAATAGTAAGTCCGCACTTCCCGAGAAGAGATGGGGCTTCGGTGTATGCAGTGTATGTTCCTTCTTCGAGTCCAGTGAGTCGGTATGAGTATCCTGAACGAGCTGACGAAGAAAAAACATCGAGAGTGTAAAGACCTTCTGCACAAGTGTACGTTCCTGCAACGGTTGGGGGGGTGTCGTCATTGTCACTTTTAGCAGGACGCGCCTCAAGGTCGGATGAGAGGAGAGTTCGGAGTGCATTGGCTACCTTGTCATTTTGTTCCTTCGTTATACGGGCGAGATCCTCTTTGGCAATATCGAGGTTTGTTTTCGCCACATCACGTTCTTCACTCCTGATTCCATTCACCAATTCATTTCTATCAGCTTGTGCAATGAGTACTGCTGCCTGTGCATCTTGGTAATCCGCCTTTACATCATTATGTGAAAGCGTTGCAAGGGTTTGTCCTTGCGCCACTATGTCACCTTCGTGCACTGCAATACTCTCAATGATACCGCCAGTAGAAAAGGCAAGTTCCGCGGTACTGACCGCGTCAACAACACCGGATACTGAGATGATGTTTCTCACAGAACCCTTGCTCACCGTGTCCGTTGTCCATACAGGAGAGGTGTCGCGTGCCACGAAATAGGTAAGTCCGATAACGCTTAGAATGAGAAGTGTTGAAAAAAGAACAATGTGCTTACGCAAGAAAGATTTCATTCATTGATTATAGCAAAGACTTTTAAAATCACTCACGACACATTGTTTGTACGTGAGTGATTATATCTTCTTGTCGTATTGGTGATACTCCGAATACTGATTCGTATCAGTGAAGTCGATTGAAAATTTTCTCTGTCCGCCAACTTGGACTCGAACCAAGGACCACAGAGGTATAAGCTCTGCGCTCTACCAACTGAGCTATTGGCGGACACAACAAACTTTCAACAGAACATGCGGAGTCATTATTTTGTGCGCATTGCCCCAAAGATTTTTCCTGGGGAGGAGTGTCGATGGGCTTCAAAACTATACCCTATTTAATTCTGCTCGACAACGAAACCTTAAAATTAGTGCAGATAGCTATTTGATTAAAAAACTTGCACAAAATCAAAAAAGAGTGTTTAATTTATTTAGTTTTCAACCACAGAGAAGGGGGCAAGATCATGAAACTTTGTTCTTCAACACTGGTTCCGTGGAAGGGGGTGTCCAGTTTCACTTCTACTGAATACTAGGTTTGTTTTCGCAACTAACCCTGGCAATACGGCCAAATCTAGTACTTCTGCAAAACAACCCAAATTCGTTTGGGTTGTTTTTTATTACCCACTACTCCATATGGAGGTGTACAGCAATATGCGACACTCGTTCACTAATACCCGGGTATTTTGAAAGTGTTGGGTCAGCTTCAACAAGGTTTCGAGCTTCTGTGCGCGCAGCTTCAACCATTTTAATATTTTTAATCGCTTCCATACCAAGGTCAGTAAGTCCCGATTGCTTTGCTCCGTAGAGTTCACCACTACCGCGGAAGGTGAGGTCATATTCCGCAAGTTCAAAACCGTTCTTCGCAGTCATGAGTGCCTTAAGCCGTTCACGTGTTTTTTCTGATTTACTGTCACTCACCGCAAAGCAGTATGCTTGGTCTGAACTCCTAATAACGCGCCCACGGAGTTGGTGGAGCTGAGCGAGACCAAACCGCTCTGACCCTTCAATAATAATATTGGTAGCGTTCGGCACGTTAACCCCCACTTCAACAACAGAAGTGGCAACGAGAATATCAAGCGTATGCTCTGCAAACTCTTGCATGACACGCTCTTTTTCAGAAGGGGTCATCTTGCTATGGAGAACGCCGATGCGCTTGTCGGTAAATACTTTTTCTTTGAGGCGTTTTGCTTCTGCAACAACCGACTTTGCGATAACGGCTGTTTCTTTTTCTGGGTCAGGCTCTTCAATACGAGGACAGATGACGTACGCCTGTCTTCCTTGCGTGAGTTCATTCCGTACGTGTGCGTACATTTCTTCTTGTTTGTCTTTGGTAATGAGCTTGGTGATGATTGGCTTTCGTCCCTTCGGCATTTCGTCGAGCAGAGTAATGTCGAGGTCACCATACACTGTAAGCGCAAGCGTGCGGGGGATAGGAGTTGCCGTCATTGAAAGGAGGTGAGGCATACGACTGTCCTTTTTTGCGAGCGCCTTTCGTTGATTCGTACCGAATCGATGCTGTTCGTCAATAATCGCAAGCGCGAGGTGCTTGAACTCGACAGATTTATACATGATTGCATGCGTTCCAATGAGAATTGGAATCTCGCCGTTTTTTACCCACTTCAAAAGTTGTGCCTTCGAAATTTTTGTTGGTTGTGTTGGGTTTGTTTTGGAAGGAAACTTCATGCATCCACTTCCCGTAATGAGTCCTATTTGGATAGGGAGGTGCTGGAAGTATTGAATAAATGATTCGAAGTGCTGTTTCGCGAGAATTTCAGTTGGCGCCATGTATGCAACTTGAAGATTACCAAATTGCAGTTTTGCCGAAGCCCCTTCAGGAGGACGTGACGTTGCTACTGCGTAGGCAGCTGTTGCTGCGACGGCAGTTTTACCACTTCCTACATCTCCTTCAAGGAGGCGCGACATTGGATGGACACTATTAAAGTCTTTAAAGGTAGCTTCAATGGCCTTTTTTTGAGACCCGGTAAGGGGGAAGGGGAATCGCTCAGTAAATGCTTTGATGTGTGATGGGTCTGTTTTGAATTGGTACCCGAGCGCCCCCTCGACCGCCTTTCGTTCAAGTGCTTTCGTCGTCTGAATGTAAAAGACTTCTTCAAACGCAAAACGCTTTCGGGCGCTCTGTGCATGCTCTGCTTTTTTTGGTGTGTGAATCCAGAGGAGGGCAGTGCGGAGGGTTGGAAGATTGTACCGTTTGAGTATGTCTTCAGGGATTGGGTCAGAGAGCGTATCAAGAATTCCACCTTCAAAACATTTTTGTACGGTGTGATAGAACCATTTTGAAGTTACTCCCTTGGTCTCTCGGTAGACAGGGTAGATTGTTTCGTCTAAGTCTTTTGTGTTATTGAAAATCGAGTCGTGTCTATCGATAGGAAGTGATTCGAGTTTTTCTACTTCAGGGTTTGCGATGTAGAGTTTACCTTCACTTCCGGTGACTTTCCCTGCAAGCTTTGCATACATGCCATTCGTGAGCATCTTTGCGAGGTAGGGTTGGTTGAACCACATGATTTTAATTCGCGCAGACCCATCCTCGACCCATCCTTCTGCAATAGGGACACGACTCTTCCATGCCTTTCTCGTTTTGAGTCCACCAATTTGTCCAAAGACAACTGCGTCTTGTCCTTTTACGAGACCTTGGACAGATTGAATCGTCGATATGTCCTCGTATCGTTGGGGGAGGTGGAGCAGAAGGTCGCCAATGGTTTGAATACGGAGACGGCCGAGCGCCTTTTGATGTTCGGTATCAATGCGGAAGTGTTTTGAGAGGAGGTCAGTCTGATGCATACCTATATAGTAGCAGAATGAATAAAAAACACCCCTTTGGGGGTGGTTTTTAGTTTTGCGGAGACGCAGGGATTCGAACCCTGGAGGGCTTTTAGACCCTGCCTCGTTAGCAGTGAGGTGCTTTCGACCACTCAGCCACGTCTCCGTATGTCTTCTTTTGTCGTTGTTTCTGGGATTTTTTAGACCCAATCTTACAGATTCGGTTCAGGTTGTATGATATTTTCTTTCAGAAAAGTATCGACAACCTCCAGAAATAATCTCCCAGATTATTTCTGCCTCGTTAGCAGTGAGGTGCTTTCGTCCACCTCGCTCCGCTCGGATGAATATATGTCCCACATATATTCATCCACTCAGCCTTGTAAGGCTTTGCCAACTCTCCTCGTTACTATATTTGCTCAAAGAAATGTTCTAGAGCAACGCTAGAATAGCATAAAATTTTGAAGGGTGCAGGTGTGTATAAAATGCCCAAAACGAGCCGTCACCCATTTTAGTGAGCGAGGGCTACCAGCGTGATTGAGGCTGGGTTGTGTGCCAAAAGAGCAGTTTCTGCCGAACGGAGTGTTGCTCCGGTAGTTGTTACGTCGTCTAAGACAAGTATGTGTTTACCGGTCACCAGGGTTGGGTCCTTCACCGCAAAAGCCTGCTCCATGTTTTGAAGTCGCTCTTCACGTGTGAGTTCGGTTTGTGGACGAGTGTTGCGCACGCGCACAAGTACGCTCGCATCTATGGTCATCATCACGGTGAGTGATTGTGTTTTCAAGACTTCCTGTACCTGATTATATCCACGCGCGCGGAAGCGTGAAGAGGAAAGGGGAATAGGAATGATACTGTCGATTGTTGGTCGTTCTTTTTCTAAGTACTCCTGGAAGAGTGCCCCGAGAAGTCCAAATGCCTTTTTGTTGCCATGAAATTTTGCTTCGTGGACAAGCGCGCGTATCTCACCATCACTATATGATGAGAGACTTATTATAGATTCATGTTCTGTGTGTGCGTATTTTTTCGTAACGTCTTCAAGTGAAAGGTGGCGCACAATAATTTCGTCTGCGCTCGGGGGGAAGAGGTGGTCGAGTATGGTTATAATAAAGTGGTGCATAGCGTGCATGAATATCTGAGTTGGTAATGATAGAATAAAAAGAATTATTTAGATATGGGTTTTGATCTTTCAACATTAACATCTTTACTCAAGACTGACATAAAGACAAATCCTGCAAAAGGGGGTGTTCTTGGTGTTGATATTGGTTCTTCTTCCATAAAGATAGTGCAACTTAAGGATGTGAAAGGAGTTCCGACACTTGAGACATACGGTGAGTTACAACTCGGACCCTATGAAGGTATTGATTTAGGAAGAGGAACGCACCTCCCCCCGCATAAACTTATCGAAGCGCTCATTGATATATTCCGCGAAGCAGGAGCTACAGGAAAAGATGTTGCGTTTGCTCTCTCCTATAACTCAAGTTTTACCACAACTATCGCTATTCCAACGCTTGATCCTGAAAAAATCGGTGCGCTCATTCCCGTTGAGGCGCGTAAGTACATTCCTATTTCGCTCAGTAAAGTAACACTCGATTGGTTCCCACTTGCAATGCATGAAGAAGAAAAAACGACCCACGTTCTCGTTTCTGCGATTTTTAATGAAGCACTTTCGAAGTATGAATCGATTATGAAGGGGAGTGGACTCAATACGGTCGCAAGTGAAATTGAGATTTTTAGTTCAATTCGCTCCGTCCTCTCACCGAAGGATGAAGTCGTTGCAGTGTTGGACTGGGGGGCTTCATCGACACGTATGTATATTGTAAAGAAAGGTGTTATTGAAAAGACGCACAGCATTCAGCTTTCAGGCGTTTCACTCACACAAGCGATTGCGGGGGAACTTGGAATTGATTTTAAAATTGCAGAAGAAATGAAGCGTGATGTGGGTGTGCTCGGAAAGGAAGATGATCCACGAATTCAACGAGCTGTCCTCGGTACCCTCGACAGGGGATTACGTGAACTACATACCGTTATCAAGCGATACGAGGAAGATGAAAAGGTTTCTATTGGAACAGTCGTATTGAGCGGTAGCGGGGCACTCCTTGTTGGTCTCAGTGCATACATCCAAGACATGATCTCACGCCCAGTCGTACTCGCTGATCCATTTTCAAAAGTAGGGTATCCTGCATTCCTTGAAGACACACTCAAGCAAGCTGGCCCGTCGTTCGCAGTCGCTCTTGGTGTTGGGTTGCGTGCATTTCAGAAGACACAATAGCTACTCTGTCCACAGCACGTTTGTTACGTATGAGTAATGAGGGCGTATAATATTCGAGATGGCATACATTCCACGTTCTTCATTCATACCAAAAGAAGCATCAGGTGTTATTCCGATGCAAGTGAAAAAAAAGAGAACGATTCGTGTTTTCTCTCTCCTTTCGTCAGCACTCCTTATTTCAGCTCTTGTCTCTGCAATAGGTGCTTTTTTGTACAAGGATTATGCAATGACGCAACTTGAAGCGGCAAAATCACAACTACAAACTGTGAGTGATGAATCAAATAATGCTGAGGACATCGCTGAAATACGCATGTACGATGAAAAATTGATGATTGCAAAGAGCCTTATCGAAAATCACATCGCTCCTTCAAAGATTTTCTCAGAACTTGAAAGCTCAACAAAGGAAAGTGTTCAGTTCGATAGCTTTGAACTCAACTATGACCCTGGCTTTGAAGTAGAGCTTACCCTAGGGGGTAATTCAAACGAGCTCTCAGCAATAGCGCTCCAGAAGGCTCAATTTGCAAAGGATAGTATCTTCACTCATTTTGCTGTTCAGGATATTAGCGCTCCGATTGAGGTTGGAGCGTCAGATTCAGATACCATTACCGTAGCTTCTCCAGTCACCAGCTTCACTATTAATGGCCTTTTTGACAAGGAGAGCATTGCCTACGAAGGACGGAACGCAAACCCCGTTCCGCAATTTGAGGATACTGTTACAGAATCAGCGCTCGGTTTACCAATTGAGGGTACTCCAGGAAGTAATACCATAACTCCATAATTATATGTTTCGAACTCTTATCCCGGTATTATCTATCATCATTGCAGTACTCCTGTTTATATTTTTCGTGCAACCGCAGTATAAAGAAATCACCGCACTTCAAGCAGAGATCGGTGCATACGAAAATGCAGCAACACAGTACGGAGCGTTTAATGCAAAGCTTCAGTCGCTTCTTAGTACGAAAAATAGCCGAACACTTTCAGATAATGAACGCCTTGATTTAATTTCTGCAAAGAAAATTGATACAACACAACTCCTTGTTGATATTGAAGCCCTCGCAGAAAAGCAAAATATGCTTTTCGGTAATGTCTCGACTGAAGGTGGAGAGGCAGAACTTGCAACAGCAAATAGCGCAGTTCCTGAAGAGGGAGGGGTAGGAGCGCAGTTGGTAACCGCAGATGTGACCTTTGATGTTATTGGTACCTACGAGCAATTCAAGAACTTTCTCCAAGACATAGAGAGTAGTGTTGTACTTATGGAGGTGGTAAATATTACCTTTAGCGCAACAGAGACTTCATTCCAACAATTTTCTGTAACGGTACGTACGTATGCACTGCCTAAATAATAATTATCTGTATGTCAAATTTACTTAAAAAACTTATCACCATTCTCGCAATCGTCGTTACTGCAGGGGTTATATATATGTTTACCTTTGGTTCAGGTGATGAAGATGCTGGTGTTGTAGGACTTACCGGTAACTCTGAGGTTGAGCTCAAGACTCAAAAAATACTTGCAGATACACAGGAAATAAACGGGTATCTCGAAGACGTTTCTCTTTTTGAGGATGCACGTTTCACATCACTCCAAGATTTTCGTGTACAGCTTGTAGATACCCCAACAGGACGAATGAACCCATTTGAGCCTGTTCGGTAGTGTTCGTCGTAATAATAAAATAGTTTATGAATCTTCTTGCGTTACTCGCAGAAAAAAATGTTATTGATGCAGAGTTAAGTGAGCGTGTTGAAAAAAATGCGACTGAAGAAGGACTTTCATACGAAGCAGCACTTATCGCAGAAGGGGTAGACCCTGACGCTATTCGTAATTCAATAGGAGAATATTTTGATTTACCGGTACGCGGACTTACTGAACACGACAAAATTAGTGCTCCCGTACTCAAGTTTCTTTCAGAAGAATCAGCACGTCATTACGGCATCATTCCACTTGCCCTTGAAGATGAAGTTCTTGTTGTTGGTATCACCGATCCAGAAAATCTTTCATTTAGAGAGGCGCTCAATTTCATTACCGCAAAGGATCAAATACCGTATAAGATTGTGGTTATCCTTGAACGCGATTTTGAATTTGGGCTTAAGTCGTACGAAAACCTCTCAGAGGAAGTCGATGAATCACTCGGTGTGCTTGAGGAAGAGTTGGGGAAGGATGAGCTTGAACACAATAAGAGCGAAGGGAATGACGTAGAGCAGAAGATTGAACATATCAAGGAAGATGCTCCGGTAACAAAGATTGTCGCAACGATACTTCGCTACGCAGTAGACGGATCAGCTTCAGATATTCACATTGAACCAAGAGACAAGAAGACGGTAATTCGTTTCCGTGTAGACGGTGTGCTCGTGCACAGCCTTGAGCTTCCAAATAAGGTCCATGAAGCGGTTGTTGCTCGAATCAAAATTCTTTCATCGCTACGACTCGACGAGAAGCGAAAGCCACAGGACGGTCGTTTCTCTGCCGTCATCGACAATCGAGCAATTGATTTCCGTGTGTCTATTTTGCCAACAAGTCATGGTGAGAAGGTGGTAATGCGTATTCTTGATACCGATGCAGGTGTTCGTACACTCGAAGATACAGGAGTATCACCACACAACATTGAACTTCTCCGAAAGGCAATCGCCCAGCCATACGGTATTATCCTTATTTCTGGACCTACTGGTTCTGGAAAATCAACAACGCTCTACGCGCTTCTCTCAGAGGTTGATAGAATCGGAAAAAACGTTATTTCACTTGAGGATCCAGTTGAATACAACATTGACGGAGTGAGCCAGTCACAAATTCGTTCAGAAATTGGATATACATTTGCCAACGGTCTCCGTACTGCACTTCGACAAGACCCGGACGTAATCATGGTGGGAGAAATTCGTGACAAGGAAACAGCCCAACTCGCCATCCAAGCGGCGCTCACTGGTCACCTTGTGCTTTCTACAATCCACACCAATAACGCAGCGGGGGTTATTCCACGTCTTATCGATATGGGTGTAGACCCGTACCTCATTGCTCCAACTCTCGAACTTGCACTCGCACAACGTCTCGTACGACGAATTTGTCCGAATTCAGGAAGGAAAGCTCCACTTGAAGGCGCATTGAAGAAAATGATTGACGCAGAATTTACTGATTTGCCAAGTGAGTTTAGGAACCTTATCCCTGAGACAGACCATGTCTTATTTGTTGAGCCGACTGCAGAGTGTTCAAGTGGAACAAAGGGACGAGTGGCGGTTATGGAGGCTATAACAATCAATGATGAAATTGAGAAGATAATCCTCAATGGAGGAGACGAGGCTGAGATACTCGCCGTCTCACGAAAAAATGGCTTCATTAGTATGAAGGAAGATGCGATTATTAAAGCCCTCAATCACACCATTCCGTTTGAAGAGATAAGTACCCTCGGCGGGGCGATGTTCGTCTCTGAAGAGGTGGATGCAGAGGAGGCTGCACTGAAGGGGGGTCAACCACCACCAGAAGCTGTCGATAACCAAACTATAACCATTCCCGCATAACGTATACTATGAGTATGAAAATATTGCTTGTTGATGACGACGCATTTCTTCGAGATATGTACGCTATGAAATTTGGCGAACTCGGTCATACCATTGATGCTGCAGATACCGGAGAAAGTGCAATTGCAAAGCTTACCGGAGGAACGTACGACGTTATCCTTATGGACATGATTATGCCGGGGATGAACGGAATTGAACTCTTGAAGCAAATTAAATCAGCAAAGATTGGTGGCGCACCAGCATGTATCATGCTCTCAAACCAAAGTGAAGAAGCAGACATCCGCGCATCGCTCGACGCAGGTGCATCTGGGTACATTGTAAAGGCGAAGTTAATTCCGAGCGAGGTTGTGGCCGAGGTACTTCGAATTGTTTCGACCAATAATAATACAATATAAAATATGGCAAGCGTTGATTACAAAAGAGAACTCGATGACCTCATCGACATTGTGACCACAGAGAAGGGTTCTGACATCCATCTTTCTGTTGGTTCGCATCCAATCATCCGTGTCGATGGTTCGCTCATTCCGCTTGTTAAGAAACCACTCCTCACCAATGAAGATGTATTTGGCTTTGGGAAAGCACTGCTCACAGAGGAGCAATCAACAAAGTTCCTTGAGACGCTTGAGGTGGACTTCTCATACGCAGCTCGCGACGGAGTACGTTTCCGTGGGAACGGCTTCTTTCAGCGAGGTTCAATGTCAATTGCGCTACGCCATATTCCGAACGTCATCAAAAATTTCCAAGAGCTCGCTCTCCCAGCAGTTCTCGAGTCATTTACACAGCGCCCACAGGGCTTCTTCCTCTGTGTAGGTCCGGTAGGGCAAGGGAAGTCGACAACACTCGCAGCAATGATTGAGCTCATCAACCAAACACGAGCTGAGCACATTGTGACGATTGAAGACCCTATTGAATATATCTTTGAACCAAAGAAGTCACTCATCGACCAGCGTGAGGTACGTGTTGATACCGCTGATTTTCATACGGGACTTCACTCAGCGTTCCGTCAGGACGTGGACGTTATCATGGTGGGGGAAATGCGTGGGAGAGAAACTATCGCAACTGCAGTAACTGCAGCTGAGACAGGACACCTCGTTTTTTCTACACTTCACACCAACAACGCCGCACAGACGATTGATCGTATCATCGACACCTTCCCCGCAGGTCAACAAGACCAGATTCGCGTTCAGCTCTCAGGTTCGCTTTCTGCAATTTTTTCACAGCGACTCATTCCGCGTATTTCTGGAGGACTCATTCCAGCATTTGAACTCCTCATCAATAACGCCGCGGTATCAAACCTCATCCGTGAACGACGAACACATGAAATCCAAACCGTTATTGAAACAGGAACAGAAGTAGGGATGATTGATATGAACCGTTCACTCGTAGAACTCGTTCAGAAGGGGGAAATTACCGTTGAGAATGCCTTTGCATACTCAACGAATCCAAAAGGACTCGAGCGATTAATGTAGACATTACTATATGTTATTTTCATACAAAGCAATCGATAAGTCAGGTATCCCGCGTGAGGGTACTGTTGATGCGCGCAATATCGAATCTGCAATCGAGACCGTTGAGGCACGGGGGTATACCATCATCACCGTCGACCCGGTCAATAAAGACAACTCCATTTTTAATATTGAAATCACCTGGTTTGAACGTGTATCTAACAAAGAGGTGGTTATTTTGTCTCGACAGATTGCAACCTTGTTTGAAGCGCAAGTATCAGCGCTCCGTATTTTTAGACTTCTCGCTTCTGAAATGGATAATCCAAAGCTTCGCAACATTCTCACTGATGTGAGTGATGCTTTGCAGGGGGGAAGCTCTATCTCTCGTGCACTTGCACGGCACCCAGACGTGTTCACTCCATTCTACATAAGCATGGTTAAGTCAGGTGAAGAGTCAGGAACACTTGAGCAGACATTCATGTACCTTGCTGATTATCTCGACCGTATGTACCAAGTGGTCACCAAAGCACGAAATGCGCTCATTTATCCTGCATTCGTTATTTCTATTTTCTTTGGTGTAATGATACTCATGCTCACCTTGGTTATTCCAAGCATTAGTGAGATTTTGAAAAACTCTGGACAGGAACTTCCTATTTACACCAAGATTGTTGTCGGCCTCTCGAACGTAGTGACCCATTACTTCGGCCTTATCCTTGTATTCTTTGTTTTAGTAGGTGTTGTTTTTTGGCAGTTTAAGAAGACTTCTGCAGGGAAGCGTATCATTGACGAATTTAAACTCTCTATCCCGTTCATTGGAAATCTCTATGAAAAACTTTTCCTTACACGAATTTGCGACAACCTCTCTACAATGCTCACGAGCGGTATCTCTATGGTGCAGGCACTCGAAGTAACAGCAGAAGTTGTCGACAACACAATCTATAAAGAGATTATCGAGAACACACTCATCGACGTAAAGGGCGGAAAATCTTTTGCAGATTCACTTTCTGAATATCCTGAGATCCCGGGGGTATTAACTCAAATGAGTAAAGTGGGAGAAGAGACAGGTAAGCTTGGAGATATCTTGAGTACGCTCGCGGTCTTCTATCGACGCGAAGTAAACAACGCTGTTGATACACTTATTGGTCTCATTGAGCCAGCGATGATTGTGCTTCTTGGACTTGGGGTGGGAGTACTTCTAGCGTCCGTCCTCATGCCGATATACAACATCACCGGGTCTATCTAAACTCATATTTAGCGCACTTCTTTGTCGTTTCATTCAAAAAGTCACTCATCGTACATTGAGTACGACTTGTTCCTTTTTTCTTCACTCCTCGAATTGCATCTAAATATGAGTTTAGATTAAAAATCTAGGTAACGTATGTTTTCGAGGTCCGACGCTTGTATCTGTGGTTTGTCCACACCCATACAACTAAAGGGAAATAAACGCCGTATAATAATAGGTAACCACACTACGTGGGCTTATATTACTTAAGGAGTGACACAGCAATGTGAGCATTCCAACATATTTACAATAATTTAATTTATGATGAAAACAAATACACAGGGACACCGCGGTTTCACACTCATCGAGCTCCTCGTAGTGATCGCAATTATCGGTATTTTGGCATCGGTAGTTCTCGCTTCACTCAACACAGCTCGAGATAAGGGTGCTGATGCAGCTGTTAAGTCAAACCTTAACAACGCTCGAGCTCAAGCAGAACTTTTCTACGACAACCACACTCGAAGCTACGACGCAGTTTGTGCTACAGCTGGAGCAGATGATATCGGAGATCTCGTAAACGCAGCTAAGGTTGCTTACGGAGGTACAGCCGACACTCTTGCAGACGCAACAGCAAGTGCATACAACACTTCACAATGTCACGATTCAGCGACAGCATGGGCAGCAATTGCACCACTTCGTTCATCAGCATCTGGATCCGTTGTTGCGTGGTGTGTAGATAGCACAGGACAATCGAAGCAAGTTACTGCAGTTCTCGCAGCAAACGCAGTTGTGTGTCCATAAGTCTCAGTTTACTTTTGAACAAACAAAATCACCCAGCAATGGGTGTTTTTGTTTGTTTAGTAATTCTGTAATCCACAGATTCTTATAAACCCAGTAGAAGTTTCAGTAACTGTCTATATACTTAAAGAAATAGATTATATTTTATGGATACACGATACCGAATAGGGAAAAGTGGCTTTACATTACTCGAGCTCCTTGTGGTTGTTGCAATCATAGGTGTGTTGGCAGCGATTAGTATGGCATACCTCAACGAGTCTCGAAATAAAGGAGGGGACGCAGCAGTAAAGTCGAATTTAGTAAACGCTCGATCACAAGCCGAAGTGTACTTCCATAACCAAAACCGTAGTTACAGTGGTGTCTGCAATAACAGTGCAACAGGGATTTTCAGGCATGTGCAAGGAGCAGCTCGAGCATATGGGATAACCCCAAAGGGAAGCTATACAAACTCAGCCGCCAGCACATGGAATACCGAAGAATGCCATGATGCTATCGATTACTACGTGGTGTGGGTTCCTGTACCATCTTCAACAAGCGCGAGTCCTGCAGGATGGTGCGTTGATAGTCGCAATGCTACGAAAGTATCATCAGCAGTACTCACTGCAAATGCAACACAGTGCCCATAAGGGAGTCTTCTCTGTTTAATAGAACATTTTTATGACAAAAAATATCATGCAAACCAAACCAGTCCGTGGGTTTACTCTCATTGAGATTCTTATTGTCATTGCAATAATCGGAATTTTGGCTGCCGTCGTTGTAACGTCATTGAATTCAGCTCGTGATAAGGGGGCAGACGCAGTGGTGAAATCAAATCTCCATGGCCTCGAAGCCGAAGCAGCTATCTACTACGACGATAACAATAGAATTTACACTGGTGTGTGTACCACTGACCAAATTTTTATTGATGCTATGGCAGGTTCAATAAGCGCCGTTTCTCCAGCACCAGTCACCGGAGGCCTAGGAGATGGCGAGTGTCTTGATTCAGATACAGAATGGACTGCGTGGGTAAATATGAAGTCTGCATCAACGAGCGCGTGGTGTGTTGATTCTACAGGGAAGTCAGTTGAAATTGCAGTTCAAGACAGTACCGCAGTCGATCTACTCGTCTGCCCGTAAGCAGGATGTGTAAGCAACTCACACAGGGTTACCCTGTGTGAAAAGAAATGTTAGTATAACCGTATGGCAACACGATACTATTCATTTGCAGAAGGAGAGTTTTACCATATCTATAATAGAGGAAATAGTAAGCAAATAATTTTTAGGAGTGAAACTGATTACACTCGGTTTAAGGAAATTCTCTATATTGCGAATAGTACTGAATCATTTAAGTTACGAAATCTAGAAACAGTAAATGTCTTTGACACAGAAAGAAAAGATATGTTGGTGCATATCGGTGCGTATTGCCTTATGCCAAACCACTTTCACCTTCTTGTAACTCCAGCTCGCGAGAATGGGGTCCCTCAATTTATGCTGAAACTTGCAACGAGTTATGCATCATACTTTAATAAAAAATATGACAGAACCGGTGCTTTGTTTGAGGGTTCATATAAAGCTAAATATGCAGATTCGGATAGGTATCTCAAGTATTTGTTTTCGTATATTCATTTGAACCCCTTTAGAGGAAAAGACGGACATTCTCAAAAATATATTAATTTAAATCGTCTGCACGAGTACCCGTATTCGAGTCTTCCTGAGTATCTTGGATATCAAAGAGAGGAGAATAAGATTATTGCACCAGAAAAATTCCCCAAGTACTTCAAATCAATAGGAGATCATAAGAGGGAATTGATTGAGTGGCTTGAGTTTCAGGAAATCTAAAACAACACAGGGTAACCCTGTGTTGTTTTAGATTAGATTAGAATAGAGTAAATATGGAAATATTTTGGTACGTAATGATTTTTATATTTGGAGCAATCATTGGGAGTTTTCTCAATGTGGTCTTGTACCGACTTCATACTGGTAAATCACTCGATGGACGTTCTCACTGCATGTCGTGTGGGAAGACGCTTGCGTGGTATGAGCTTTTTCCAATCATCTCGTATCTCTCTCAAAGGGGAAGATGCCGAGGTTGTTCTTCGTACATACCCTCGAGATACCTCATTGTTGAATTGCTCACAGGACTCTCGTATGTCGCATTATGGTATTTCTTTGCATACGATTTTATTCTCCTCGGACTCTACTTCGCTCTGGTAGCAATTTTAGTACTCATCCTCGTGTACGACATTAGACACACAATCATTCCGGATGAGCTCACACTCCTCGTTGGTGGTATCGCAGTAGCTTTTCTAGGATATGAGGCGTTTCTTGAAAAAGATTTTATACTCACACTCACGCATGTAGGGGTAGGGCTTATCGGAGCGTTCTTCTTTTGGGGTCTTTGGTTTGTGTCTAAGGGTCGTTGGATTGGACTCGGGGATGCAAAACTCGCATTACCACTCGGCATGATTGTTGGTCTTGGAGGAGTATTTTCAATGGTCGTGCTCTCATTTTGGATTGGTGCGGTGATAAGTCTCACTCTCCTCGGACTTGAACGATTACTAAAACGGGGAAAACCTACCTTACACTTTCTCACAACTCCGCTTACAATTAAGAGTGAAGTACCATTTGCACCATTTTTGATCGTTGGTTTCCTGTTGGTACAACTTTTGCATGCAGATATTTTTGAAATCACCTACGCTCTTTTCTTCGGTTCGTAAGCATATTACGCAGGCGAAGGGATTTACCCTTGTAGAACTCCTTATTTCAATAGCAATTATCGGCATCGTTACTACGATTGTGCTTGTAAAAAACGGTTCGTTTGAGAGTACCTCATTACTCAAGAGTGCAGCATATGAAATTGCTCTCTCCCTCAGAGAGGCTCAGATAAAATCGGTAAGTTCGACACGGGGAAGTGGTAGTTTCGATTATCCGTTTGGAGTCACGTTTACCCCTTCACAAACAACATACAAAGCATTTCAGTTTGGTTCGAGTACTGCAAATCCTGTTTATTACGATATTTCTGACCCAAGTCCAGATTATGCGTCGGACCTCATGACATTCACTGTGGGGAAAGGGCTTCAAATCTATGATGTATGCATGACGATAGGTGTTTCAGAGGACTGCGGTATTGATAGGCTCGATATTTCATTTCGAAGACCTGAGTTTAAAGCGCTCTTTTATGCTGTAAAGGGAGGCTCAACATACTCAGCGACTATCACGAGTGCTAAAATAAAAGTGAATTCAGCTGGTGGCACAAATGTATTTGTGGTGGAAGTTTCTCAGCTCGGACAAATTTCAGTTCTTAAGGAATAATCATGCGTAACGATTTTTCTCACAACAAAATACAAAAACGAAATAATGCTTCAAAAGGCTTTACGCTTGTGGAGATGATGGTGTCGCTTTCTATCTTTGCGATTGTGATGACGATTAGTGTGGGGACACTACTCATTATGATTGACGTAAACGCAAAAGCACAGGCCTTATATTCTTCAGGGACGAACCTCTCGTTTGCACTCGATAGTATGACGCGAGAGATTCGTACGGGATATCACTATAATTGCACCGTGGCGGTGCCAAGTGATCTCTCACCACTTCCATCAGCATCAGCAACGAACGACTGTGCAGGAGGTCAATTCATTGCGTTTAGCCGAGAGCGAGACAATGTGCAAGTTGGGTATCGTGCAAAGAACGGTCGACTAGAGCAAAAAATTGGGAATGGTAACTGGACACCACTTACCTCAAGCGATGTCGTCATCGATAGTTTTTCGCTCACGGTAAATAATTCAGATACCCACAATAATAATTCAGATATAAATCAACCAACCGCTGACTTGTCCGTCAAAGGACATGTCAATAACGGCTTGGATACCAATACTGACTTCAATATTCAAACGCACATGGTGGGACGTCGTCTCGATGTTATATAACACATATGTACACAACTTCAATAAAAACACGTAACACACATCACTCAGGATTTACCCTTGTTGAGACCCTCGTTGCTATTACAGTACTCCTCCTCGTGATTATTGGCCCGATGACGGTTGCTCAGAAGGGGATCCAAAACGCATACTTTGCAAACGAGCAAGTAACTGCAGTATTTCTTGCGCAAGAAGCAATTGAGGCAGTTCGGGAATTGCGCGATAGTGATGCGCTCGATGCGTATGATACCGATCCAGGAGGGAATACATGGAATTGGTACGGTAATTTGGTCAGTGATTGTAAAAATACAAACGGGTGCGCATTTGACGTCGTCAGTAAAGCCTTTGAAACATGTGGGAGTAACAATGCATGTAAGTTAAGAGTAAGTGCAACGGGAGCTTACAATTATCAAGCCGGGGGAGTAGATTCGCTCTTTACTCGAAAGGTATTTGTTGGACCATCGACCAACGAGTGGGTACCCGTTACGGTTGAAGTGACGTGGGATGCAAAGATTTTCGGAGCTTCTGGGAATGCACGAAGCATCAAGTTGCAGTCATGGGTATATAATCATTACAAACGCTATGAAGATTAAACCAACACGCATCAATGGTAATCAAGATGGTATTACACTTCTTATCACACTCCTCCTTATGGGTGTCCTTCTGGGAGTGAGTTCGTCACTTCTCAATGTCACTCTGAAGCAATTCCAGTTATCTGGGATTGCTGTTGTTTCTGAAGTTGCCTTTCAAGCAGCGAGTGCTGGTATGGAGTGCGCTGTATACCAAGATCAGGTAAATAATAAATTCAACCAAGTTGTCACCGGGACAACAGCGCGAACGAGCATTCCGTGTTTCGATAAGCCATCTGCTTCAGATTTAAATTCGGGAAATGTTACAAGCGGAAGCGAACAGCGATTCAGATTTAGTTGGGGGAGTCCAGAAATATGTACTGAGATGAGTATTTATAAATTTTATAACGCAACAAATCCTGTCCCTGTAACCGTAAATGGAGTTAATATGCGTCCAAGTGGAGATTGCCCAGCAGGGTCTGTGTGTACTGTGGTGCAGTCACGTGGGTACAATGTGACGTGTGCGAGTATTGCGGGAGGGGGGAGGGTGGTGGAGCGCGAATACACCCAAGTCTATTAACCAGGAGCCTAAAGAATTGGCAAATTTCTTTGTTGAAACAGCGCTTTTTTCATTCAACGTACGTTATGTACGTCTCATTCAAAAACCTTGTTTCGCCTCGAACTTTCCTCAATTCTTTAAGCTCCTATGGAGATCAAACGACGCCTGCTTTCTGCTTTTTGAATGATTGGTTATGTTACAACTCTGAAACTGAAAATGTTACTATAGAGCCATGAAAGGAGTCCCAAAAGAAGTTGAATCACGTGCAAAGGAGCTTGCGCGGCTTATTGCGTACCACAGTGAGCAGTATCACGAAAAAGATGCACCTGAGGTGAGTGATGAGGTGTATGACTCATTGGTCACAGAACTACTCCGCCTTGAGGGTGTGTATCCTATTTTAAAAAGTGAATCTTCAGTTACAGAAAAGGTGGGAGGCCGGGCACAGGATGCGTTCAAGAAGGTGAAGCATCGAGTACAGCAGTGGTCATTTGATAATGTTTTTTCTGATGAAGAACTGCAAGAGTGGGAGGACCGTTTGTATCGCTTCCTCGAGAAACAGGATATACGAAATACTTCACTTACCTATGTGAGTGAACATAAAATCGATGGACTTAAGATTATTTTGGAGTACACAGAAGGAGTGTTGGTCCGAGCAACGACACGTGGAGATGGAGTTGTTGGTGAAGACATCACGCACACCGCGCGGGTAATTTCTGACATTCCACATACACTGGAATCACCTGTGAGCATCATTGCGGTAGGGGAAGCGTGGTTGTCTCGAGATGCATTTGAGCGAATTAATAGAGAGCGAGAGAAATTGGGTGAACCACTTTTTGCAAATCCACGGAACGCCGCTGCAGGCTCAGTTCGACAGCTTGATCCGAGCGTTACCAAGGGTCGTAAATTATCGTTCTTTACCTATGACATCGACTATATTGATGAAGCAACCATAAAAGGGGATGTTCCTAAATCCCAAGAAGAAGAACTCGCACTACTCACTAAACTTGGCTTTACAACAAATACACATGCGAAGGTTTGCGGAAGTTTGCGCGAGGTCATAGCTGAATATAAAAAGTGGGCACCAAAGAAGACTGCAATGCCATACGGTATGGACGGTACTGTTATAAAGGTAAATGAAATTGCACTTCAAAACGCTCTCGGCTATACCGCAAAATCTCCACGATTTGGTATTGCGTATAAATTCCCAGCAGAAGAAGCGACCACGGTGGTTGAGGATATTGTGTTGCAGATTGGACGAACAGGAGTGCTTACGCCAGTGGCGCACCTCCGACCAGTCCTTATTGCTGGTTCAACGGTCTCACGGGCAACGCTCCATAATGAAGACCAGATAAAGCGTCTCGATATTCGTGTTGGCGATACGGTTATCTTACAGAAAGCGGGGGATGTAATTCCAGAAATATTGAGTGTGGTGTTGCCACTCCGCCCAAAAAGTGCGAAGCCATATCATTTTCCAAAGAAGGTGGATGAGTGCGGGGGAGATGGGAGTATAGAACGTATTCCAGGCATGTCTGCGTACCGCTGTGTTGCAAAGGATTCAGAGGTCTTACATCGCCGACGCCTCTACTACTTTGCTTCCAAAGGAGCGCTTAATATCGATGGTGTCGGGCCAAAAATCATTGATGTATTCCTCGAGTACAACCTCGTTAATACTGCGGTTGATTTCTTCACCCTCACTGAAGGAGATATTATCGGACTTCCTGGATTTAAGGAGAAGTCAGCACAGAATATTATTACCGCAATTAAGAACGCACGGAACGTTCCGCTCTATCGACTACTCGTCGCACTTTCAATTGAGCATGTTGGTGAGGAAACAGCGCGAATCATTGCATCGGCAATGGGTTCACTTGAACGCATCCGTACCGCAGACAGAGAAGAGCTCGCTCTTATTTATGGTGTCGGGGAGATTGTTGCTGACTCACTGGTGTCATGGATGCATCATTCCCATAATGCAAAGGAGCTCGATCTACTCCTTGAACATCTCGTGATTGAGTCACCAAAGAAAATTGACGGAGCGACACACCTCGCGGGAAAGGTGTTTGTATTTACGGGGACACTTCCAACACTGACGAGAGGTGAGGCAGAAGAAATGGCAAGAGGTAAGGGAGGGACCGTGACAAGCTCTGTTTCAAAAAATACGAGCTTTGTCGTTGCAGGAAGTGACCCAGGAACAAAGGTAAAAAAAGCTAAGGAATTCGGAGTCCCGATTCTTGATGAAGCATCCTTTAAGGATTTACTTCGTTGACGAGTGATGAGTTCTTTGACCCTACGTGTATCTTTTAACATAATACGGAACATACATCATAACGTACGGCCGTACGTTATGATGTATGTTCAAAACTTGATATAACTTGATATAAAGTGGCGAGTTTAGTTACGTAGTGCTACTATACCCTCATTATGAAACGAGAAGATGTTGCGCACCTAGCAAAGCTCGCCCGTATTGAAATTGGCGATGCTGAAGCAGAAAATATTGCACATGATATTACGAGTATTCTCGGGTACGTGAGCGAAATTGAAGAAATCACCGGAAGTAGTGAGGAGAAAAAAGTCGTGGGTGCACTCTACAACGTGATGCGTGAAGACGGACAGCCGCATGAAGCAGGTAAGTACACCGAAGATCTCCTCAACCTTGCTCCAGAACGAGACGGACAGTACGTAAAGGTAAAGAAAATCATTGGCGAAAAATCATAGTATGACAATTACCGAACTTCGAAAAAAATTCATAGAGGGATCATACACTCCACTCCAAGCGTACAAGGATATGCGTGCAATTATTGATGCGCAAGATGCCGACATTCACGCATTTCTTGAAGTGTATGATGATGCAGAAGAAGGAGCAAAAGAGGCAACTGAGCGCTATGCAAAAGAAGGAGAGTCAGCGCCGATGCTCCTCGGAATGCCGATTGCAAACAAAAACAATATTCTCATACAAGGAAAGCGAACAACTGCAGCATCGAAAATGCTTGAAAACTATGTTGCTCCTTATGATGCAACAGTAATCGCTCGATTGAAGGAGCAGGGAGTTATCTTTATGGGAGGAACAAACCTTGATGAGTTCGCGATGGGTTCATCAACAGAAAATTCTGCATTCGGAATGACTAAAAACCCTGTCGACACGAGTCGCGTACCAGGAGGTTCTTCAGGTGGGTCAGGTGCTGCGGTCGCTATGGGTGCTTCAGTCGCAGCGCTCGGTACTGACACAGGAGGTTCGGTACGCCTTCCCGCAAGTTTCTGTGGGAACATAGGATTCAAACCGACATATGGAAGAATTTCACGACACGGTCTCATTGCGATGGGTTCATCACTCGACCAAGCAGGGACGTTCACAAACTCAGTACGTGATGCAGAAATTCTTTTTGAGGTGATGAGTGGTAAGGATAGATTCGACGCAACGACAATTGAAGAAGATACATTCCCGCCAGTTTCAGCAAAGGAAAAGTATCGCATTGGTATACCACGTGATTTTCTCGGGGAGGGAATGGATGCGGATGTTCTCGAAGTTTTTAATAAAACCGTTGCAGACCTCGTCGCGCAAGGGCACGAAGTTATCGACGTGTCACTTCCGCTCATGAAGCAGGGACTCGCAGCGTACTACATTGTGATGCCAGCAGAGGTATCTTCTAACCTTGCACGATACGATGGTATGCGTTTTGGACTTCGTGTAGAGGGCGACACACTCCTCGAAGATTATATGAAGACCCGCGCAACAGGATTTGGTGAAGAGGTAAAGCGACGAATTATTCTCGGAACGTACGTACTTTCTGCTGGATACTATGATGCGTACTACGGAAAGGCAGAACTTGTTCGTACAATGATGCGTGATGAACTCAACGCTGTATTTAAAGATGTCGATATCATCATGACACCAACAGCACCAACACCAGCATTTAAAATTGGTGAGAAGAAAGATCCTCTATCTATGTACCTCGCTGATATATTTACCGTTCCCGCAAACCTCATTGGAGTTCCGGCTATTTCTATTCCTAGTGGAACTGTAGAGAGAGAAGGAATTGCGCTCCCAATTGGGGTACAATATATAGCACCACACGCCGGCGATGAACGACTCTTTGATTTCGGAAAAAAAATCTACGATAAAGAGAAGGGGATTGCATAGGGAGAAGTGGTCATCACATGACACCAGACGAAAACGACATTCTGTACCAAACATACGGACTCGATATCGAGAGTATATTTCGCTTTTTGTATGAGAAGCTGTTTGGGGGTGATTGGGATTCTATTCTTACGACACTCCAACACTGGTGGAACATCTATTCAGTCATTGCAATACTCCTATCGCTTCTTTTCTTTGTAGGGTATATCTATGCAAAAATTCGCTATGGGCAGTTGCATGAGATTGAACACCACCAATTACACGAAGCAGAGCATCACTGGGCGATGCACCACGAACGCGTTGGTTCAAAGAATTCAAGATGGAGCCTCATCAAAGCACACCTTACCGAAAACAATCCTGAGTCATGGCGAGTGGGAATCATTGAAGCAGACATTTTCCTCGATGAGACGCTTACCAATGCAGGGTATGTCGGGCAGAGCGTTGGGGAGAAACTAAAGATGGCAAATCCACATTCATTTACCACAATTCAAGACGCATGGGAGGCACACAAAGTCCGAAATGAAATTGCTCACGCTGGAAGCGACTTCATCCTCACCCGCAAAATGGCGCAAGAAACACTTGTTCGATTCGAACGTGTATTCCAAGAATTCGGGGTTATTTAATTTGCGTATATTCAAAACATGCGGTACATTCATGTGTACTCATTATTTTGAGGTGAGTAGAAGAACAGGTCCTGTAAGCAAAGCTTGCTTGAACTGCGTTCGTACGTAGAGAATGAATAAATTCATTCTTCCGCCCTCACTTGTTCAAGTAGGGACGAGGAGAGGTAAGCAAACACATCATCGCGGAGTAGAGGAGAGGTACCTCGGGAGGCTCAATTGGGCTCGTAAAGCAGAAATGCTCTATGGAATCCTGCCAAATTCGGTGAAACCTTCGTGCGTATAGCACATGGCAATACCGAGCCAAGCCCATCAAAGTGATGGGAAGGTGTAGAGACTAGATGGTAGGCATCTTAACTTTTTTAAGAAAGATGAAGGTATAGTCCAGACCACAAATCAAGCTATCGCTTGAGCAATGAAAATTGTAGCAGGTAAGCATAACCTCCAGACCCTGGTTCGATTCCAGGCTCCGCAACAAGAATACAAAAAGATCTGCATTATGCAGATCTTTTTGTATTCTCTGCGAAAATGTCTGGAATCGAACGACCGCAGGCACGCCCGCGGGGCGGGGGTAAGTGCCGAGGTGAGCCGACAAGTCCTTAGTATTTTGAGTTTGCGAAAAATACTTAGGAACTCGATGTCGATTCCACACCTCTCGCAACACGTTACAAAAAGCACCCCGTATGGGGTGTTTTTTTGTTTTATGCTTTCATGCTATAAATACGAGTATATGCAATGCGTCATTTTAGCAGCAGGAAAGGGGACACGTCTCCGCCCGCTTACAGAAAATACTCCTAAGCCACTCGTTCCTGTGTCGGGGAAGCCACTCCTCAATCACATCATTGATGCGCTCCCGAGCGCTGTCGACGAGCTTATCATTGTGGTGGGTTATCTAGGTGACCAAATCCGTGAATATTACGGTTCTGAATTCCAAGGGAAGAAGGTAACCTATATCGAGCAAGTTGAGCAAGATGGAACAGCGCGAGCACTTTGGTTATGTAAAGACCTTCTGAAGGGACGTTTCCTTTTTATGTTTGCCGACGATATCCACGGCAAGGATGATATTGCACGCGTCGCATCATACAGTCGGGGTATGCTCGCAAAAACAAGTGATACACCAGAGCGTTTCGGAGTAGTCGTGCGTAACCCAGATGGAACACTTTCAGAAATTGTTGAAAAACCGACACACCCTCCTTCTAATCTCGTTTCGACAGGAGTCATGGTTCTCGATGACCGTATATTTCAATTTGAACCAGCAAATCCAGTCAATGGCGAGTATTATCTCACTGAAGTGATTGAGCGGTATGCGCGGGAGTATCCTGTTGCGGTAGTTGAGGAGCAATTCTGGATTCCAATAGGATACCCAGAAGATATAGTGAAGGCGGAAACAATTTTATCAATGCGATAATAAGAAGGTTGAAGGGAAGGATATCTAATGGTATTCTTGCACACGCACATTATGTGTATGTCGGTGTAAGCAAAGCTTCCGCCGACTTCGTTCGGAAAATGGGTGAAAATAAATTTTCACCCCCTTCCTCACTCGTAGGGGAACCATACAGATTTCATTTGCTCGAAAATAAGAATATACATATTCTTATTTCGCTCGCGCATTCACCTGTCGGCGTAGCTCAGTTGGTAGAGCATATCACTCATAAAGATAAGGTCGCAAGTTCAATCCTTGCCGTCGACACAAATAAAACCGCCTCACGGCGGTTTTTGACTGGCGAGGGAGTACTCTTTGGGAAAGAGTACGTCAGGGATTGAAAAGGTTGTCGATACTTTCGACCGAAGGAGGAAAGTATCATACAACCTAAACGGAAACGGTACGTTTCAATCCTTGCCGTCGACACAAGTACACAAAACACCAGATACACATCTGGTGTTTTGTGTACTAAGTTTTTCGACGGCAAGGATTGAAAACCGCAGACTTGCCTGCGGGGCAGGAGGTAGAGTCGAGGTGGAGTCGAGAGTGCTTAGGATTTAAGAAGCTTTGCTTCGAATAATACTTAGCAACTCGTGACCAATCCTTGGCGTCTTATCCCATATTTTAAGGAAAATATCTCGAAATTGTTTTGTTCAGTACACTCTTCGCAGAGCCTGCTCAGATTCTTCGAGCCCCTTTTCAAATGTGTCCCACACATTTGAAACTACCGCTCATAACGTAAAACGGCAATTTCGTTTGAAATTGCCGTTTTACTAATTGCGCGGTAGACGGGACTCGAACCCGCAACCTCCCGCGTGACAGGCGGGTGCTCTAACCAGTTGAGCTACCACCGCAAATGTATCAACACATGCGATAGCGATGAGTATAGCCGTTCTATACATATTTTGCAACGCTATATCCAGGCTTTATTCTGAGCCGTCTCGGAGGATCGAATCTTACAGATTCTGTTCAGGTTGTATGGTATTTTCGGGAGAAAATCCCGACATCCTTTTCGATCCTAGGTATATATTGAAACATATATCCGAGACCCCTCATTTACTTCATGAGCCGTCTCGGAGGATCGAACTCCGGACCTTTGCGTTACGAATGCAATGCTCTACCAACTGAGCTAAAACGGCAACTAAATTACTCTAGTACATATATACCTCAGTATCAAACAATCTTCCCTGATTGTCTTTTTAGAATGATACTATATATTGTACATTCATGAAGCCGTCACTTTTAAAACAATTTACACAAGCACTCCGTCTCGTCGGTATTATTGCCGTGTTTGGAGGAATGGTTGCAGGAGTTATTTATGTTGCTTTTTTCAGTAATTCTGGTGTATTACCAGTCGATGTTTCTATTAATAAAACCTGTATACCACTTGAGGGAACGGTGAGTGATAAAACAGTCGTACTACGTATTGACGACATTCAAGCCTACTCATGGAGGGAAACAAGCGAAAAAATGATCACTGATGCAGGGAAGCGTGACATACCACTTACTCTAGGACTCATTCCGTTAGGTCTTAATGATGACAAAGCACTGAGCGCTTTTCTTAAAGCCACGGCATGTCGTAATGAAATTGCACTACATGGGCTAACACACGATGGAGGAGAATATGGCAACCATCCAGAGTTTGGTACATACACAAAAGAAGAAGCGCGCGAACACATCTTGTTTGGTTTAGAAGTGCTACGTGGGGTTACGGAAGAGCCTGTTGTGACATGGATTCCTCCGTTTAACGTACATTCGCAAGGTACCGTAGAGGCCCTCCATGAACTCGGATTCACACACCTCTCATCGGAAGGGAAAGGGCAATTCGATTACGACACATCTACATTTAACTATGATACAGATTCGCTTCTTACCCCAGAAAAAATTGTGGAATCATGCAAGGTTGGATTTGAGACAAGTACCTACTGCATTATTATGTTGCACCCACAAGATTTTGCAGATGGTCCTGCGCATAGTGCCGAAAAGTATCAAGAATATTACACCAATCTCCTTGATGCATTGGAAGACGAAGGATTTACATTTGCTCGGATGAATGAACTTTCCCTCTAATCTAGGTATCGATACGTTTTGTTTTCAGTGAAAACTTTGGTATTCTTCTATCGCAGTGTGAGGGGCGTTGACCATACCTATAGTGGTCCTAAATTGACACTCCCTATGTCAATGAATTTTTAACCACCTTCACACTGTACTATTGCCATCTTAGCTCAGTCGGTAGAGCGCATCCATGGTAAGGATGAGGTCCCCGGTTCAATCCCGGGAGATGGCTCACGAGGAATATAATGACGAGGGAGACATCTCCCGGGATTGAACGGTTTGCGATGTGAGTGACATTATTCCTAATGTCACGAAACAGCAAACCGCGGGCAGGTAACTCTTGTGAACGTAGTGAACTAGAGTTGGACGCCAATCCCGGGAGATGGCTCAAGGCGTAAAGAAAAACAACACCTGCGTGTTGTTTTTTAGCTTTGAGAACCGGAGCGATGTTTTGGCTATTTATAATGCCAAAACCGCGAGGTCGGACAGGAGCCACTTTTGAGCGTAAGCGAATTAGTGAGCTGACGTCAAAAACATAAATACCCACCGCGGGGGTATTTTTTATAAAGAAACGGACACTTGAGAGTGTCCGTTGGTCGTATTTTCATGAATGTTTTGTCCTGTATTTTGATGGATGGTCTTGTTTCTTTTCCTCCGCGGGTGCGTTTGGTGAAGGGGAGTGTGTTGGTGCAATCTTCACTTCATGTCCCGTAGCAAGGAAGCCAGATACGTAGGCAAGAATTTGCCGTTGTGTCATGATTGTTCCTGTTTGATTACATCGGTACCGTCCTCTCGAAAGAGGTTTAAATGTGAGCTTGGTCATGGTCGTCTCCTTTCTCTATCCACAGTATCTCTTTGGTACCGCATGTCAAGAAATAAAGGAGGAAATAATGTTCCTTTCGCATTGTAAAAGCAACGAAATGCTTGGTAAGGATTAAGTGGTATACTCATATTCTATGTCACTCTCGCCTGAGGAACGAATAAAGGAAATTGAAGACGCAATGGTGCGCTCTGATTTTTGGAACAACCCCAAGGAAGCGCAGGCAATGTTTAAGGAACTTGAAACACTCAAGGCAGAAAAAGACGGGAAGGGGAAGTACGACAGGAACAACGCAATCGTTACCGTCGTTGCTGGTGCAGGAGGAGACGATGCAGAAGACTTTGCGCGGATGCTTGTAGAGATGTACCAGAAATATGCTGAGGGGAGAGGGTGGTCAGTTTCGATTATTGATTCAAATACAAACGACCACAATGGATACCGCAACGTCGTATTTGAAATAGGAGGAAAAGAAGCGTACGGGACACTGAGACTCGAGTCGGGGGTGCACCGCTTGGTGCGTATCTCTCCCTTCAATGCAAACGCGAAGCGACAGACCTCCTTTGCACTTGTTGAAATCTCACCACGTATTGACGACGTAAAGGAGGTTGGACTACATGACGACGATATAGAGATTACCTATGCAAAAGCTGGAGGAGCAGGAGGGCAAAACGTAAACAAACGCGAGACCGCAGTGCGTGCCTCACACCTCGCGACCAAAATTTCAGTGCACGTTTCTTCAGAGCGTAGTCAACAACAAAACAAAGAGAAGGCACTCGCACTCCTCGCAGGAAAGGTATACGCCTTTGAAGAAGAGCAACACAAGCGCGAGCTCAAGGGCTTGTCGGTAGAGAAGACTCTCAAGATTGAATGGGGAAGTCAGATACGTTCATACGTACTCCATCCGTACCAGCTCGTAAAAGATCATCGCACCGACACAGAGGTGCGCGATATTGAGAAGGTATTACAAGGTGATATTCAGATATTTATAGACTCAGAGACCCAGTTAGGTTAAAATAGAAGAGTATATGATTTACTTTGATAACGTTTCGAAAATCTACAACGGTGGACGTTCGGTTGCACTCCAAGAAGTAACGTTTCAGGTAGCTCCAGGTGAATTCGTGTCGCTCGTCGGACACTCAGGAGCGGGCAAGACGACCCTCCTTAAGATGCTCATTGCTGAAGATTCTCCGACAAAGGGGCAGGTCTTTTTTGAGTCACTCGACATCCACACCATCTCACGAGGGGCGCTCCCAAAGTTCCGAAGAAAGATTGGAACGGTATTTCAGGATTTCAAACTCCTTCCTAACAAAACCGCGTATGAGAATATTGCCTTTGCAATGGAGGCGAACGGTCGCACCGATGCAGAAATTGCAGAAAACGTGCCACAAGCACTCGAACTCGTCGACCTTGGCGACAAGGTATGGAATTTCCCCCATGAGCTTTCAGGAGGGGAGAAACAGCGTGTCGCTATTGCGCGAGCGATTGTGAACCAGCCCGACATGATTATTGCCGACGAACCAACAGGAAACCTCGACCCGATTGCGACATACGAGGTGGTTCAAATTCTCAAGAAAATCAACGATCTCGGCACAACGGTCATTATGACGACCCACAATAAGGGCGTTATTGATGCACTTGGTCGTCGAGTCATCACGATGGATGAAGGTCGGATAGTAAGGGATGACGCAGAGGGTAAGTACGTGCTTTAATATAGTTATGATTACGAGTCTCAAACGAATTATTCGTGCAGGGTTTGTTGGGTTTTGGCGGAGTGCGTTCGTTTCGCTCTCAGCCATTTTTGTGATTACCGTTACACTCACCGTCGTCGGAGCGATGATACTCCTAGGACAGCTTCTCAATGCGTCACTCGTACAGGTGAAGGATAAGGTAGACATCAATGTCTACATGGTGACGACTGCAGAAGAACAAGCAGTGCTCGATTTGAAGACTTCTATCGAGACGCTCCCAGACGTACGAGCAGTGGTGTACACCTCACGTGAAGATGCGCTTCGTGAATTCCGTGAACGACACAAGAACGACGAGCTCACCATCCAAGCACTCGAAGAACTCGGCGAGAACCCACTCGGAGCGTCACTCTCAATCCGCGCAAAGGAGACTTCTCAGTACGAAAGCATTGCACTCTTCCTCGAACAGCATCGCGATATAGAAGCAACAGAGTCACCACTTATCGACCGTATCAACTTCAACCAAAACAAGAACGCCATCGACAAGCTCACCAACATCATCAATACCGTCGAGCGAGTGAGCTACATCACCATGATTGTTCTCATCATCTCATCAGTCTTGATTGCATTTAATACTATTCGTCTCACCATCTATACCTCACGCGAGGAAATAGGTGTCATGCGACTCGTTGGAGCGTCCAACATGTACATCCGTGGTCCGTTCGTATTGCAGGGGATTATGTATGGTCTTATTGCAGGCGTCGTTGCACTCCTCATCTTGTACCCAACCGTCCTCTGGCTTGGCCCACACACAGAAGCATTCTTCTCATTTAATATATTCACGTACTTTGTGACCAACTTCGGATACCTCTTCTTCGTTCTCGTTGGTTCAGGTATTGTCCTTGGTACAGCATCAAGTACACTCGCAATTGCTCGGTATCTCAGTGTATAGCATGGCAGTCAAAAAAAATCAGAAAACACCAAAGAAAAAAGAACATAAGTACATATTTGTCGTCGGTGGCGTTATGAGTGGAGTGGGGAAGGGTGTTGCCTCTTCTTCAATAGCGCTTCTCCTTCAGGCGCGAGGACTTACCGTTACCTCAATCAAAATTGATCCATACATCAACGTCGATGCAGGAACCATGAACCCTACCGAACACGGTGAAGTGTTTGTCCTCGAGAATGGTCTCGAGACCGACCAAGACATGGGGAACTATGAACGTTTCCTCAATACCAATATTCCTGGCATCAACTACATGACGACGGGGAGCGTGTACCAAGACGTCATCAGGAAGGAGCGCAACCTCGAGTACGGAGGACACAACGTTGAAGTAGTGCCACACATCCCTGAGGAGGTGATTCGTCGTATCAAGAAGGCTGCCGAAACAGCAAACGCAGACGTCACCACTATCGAAATCGGTGGAACAGTGGGCGAGTACCAGAACGTACTCTTCCTTGAAGCTGTCCGCATGATGAAGACAGAGATGCCCGACTCAGTTGCAGTCGTTATGGTGAGCTATCTTCCTGTCCCGGGAAGCATCGGCGAAATGAAAACAAAGCCTACCCAAACCGCCGCACGCATCCTCAACAGCACGGGCGTCTTTGCAGACTTCATCCTCGCACGTGGTCCCGTACCACTCGATAAGAAGCGAAAGGAAAAAATCGCACGCTTCTGCAACGTACGGCCTGAGCATGTTATCTCAGCTCCTGATGTAGCGAGTGTGTACGACGTCCCAGTGAATTTTGAAAAAGACGATCTTTCACTTCGTATTTGCGACGTGCTCGGTATCAAGAAAAAGAAACCATCCAACCTCACCAACTGGAAGAACTTTGTGAAGCGTTCAAAGAACGGAAAGGACGTGGTGAAGATTGCCGTTGTTGGGAAGTACTTTAATTCGGGTGACTTCATCCTATCGGATGTGTACCTCTCAGTCCTCGAAGCAATTAAGTACTCAGCGTACGCGCTCCACCTCAAGCCAGAGATTCACTACATTTCTTCTGTTTCATTCTCAGATAAGAAGAAGTTGAAGAACTTGCAAGAGTACGACGGGGTACTCATCCCTGGGGGATTTGGTACTACCGGTATCGAGGGGAAGCTCAATGTGATTGAGTATGTCCGCAAAAATAACATCCCGTATTTCGGTATTTGCTATGGTATGCAACTCGCTGTTCTTGAGTATGCACAGAACATTCTCAAGCTTAAGGATGCGAGTACCGAGGAAATAAATCCGAACGCAGAACATCTCGTCATTGGTGTGATGCCCGACCAGAAGGAGAAGATTGCACGAGGCGAAATGGGAGGCACCATGCGTCTCGGTGAATACACCGCTTCACTCAAGAAGGGAAGTATCGCTGCGCGTGCTTATGGAGCGCTTGAGGTTACCGAACGTCATCGTCACCGCTACGAGGTGAATCCAGCGTACGTTGAGCGTCTCAGTGCTAAAGGGGTCGTCTTCTCAGGAACATCGCCCGACCAAAAGCTCATGGAAATTATGGAACTTCCTCGTGAGGTCCACCCATTCTTTGTTGGCGTGCAATTCCATCCAGAGTTCCATGCGCGTCCTTTGAGTCCGCATCCTTTGTTTACCGCCTTCATCAAGGCCTCCTACGAGAGCAAAAACTAAAAATCACTTCATCTGCGTCGTTAGACTGCAGTAGTTTGAAGCTCACCGTACCTATGTACGTTTCACTTCAAATTCTTTGTCTGCCTCGCATCTAAAGCAATTTTTTAGTTTTTCAAAAAAAGTAGTATTTACGCCCCTATTAAGGGGCACTTTTGTATCATCGCAGGGAGGGGAGTATACTAGAGGACTTACGAAATAAGTTTAGATTATGCATCAAGGAAATTGGACATGTAGCGGATGTAACTCAGCAATTACTGAATTACCATTTGAACCACGACGCACCGACGGACTCCTCTGTCGCGACTGTCACGGAAAGGGAAAGGGAAGTACTGCTCCAAAGACACAAGGAGGAGATAAGCCGCGCTTCGAAGGTGACTGGAAGTGTAGTGGATGCAGTGCTGCGATTACCTCACTCCCATTTTCTCCACGCGATACATCGAACTTGAAGTGTATCGATTGTTTCAAGAAGAGTAAGGCGTAATAGGAACGACTAAAGAACGCACGAAAAAACACCCCAAGGGGTGTTTTTTCGTGCGTTGCAAAACGGAAGTTATTCCGCCTTTTCAACAACAACTTCTGCTGTTTCAGCTACAACCTCAGAAGCAACTTCTGCTGTTTCAACTGGAGTCTCTGTTTCTGTAGCAACCGCTTCTCCGACTACTTCTTTAGTTTCGTCTGTCATATGTATATATACTTAGCTACTAAACGACACAGGAGTATACAGGACAATCCAGATAACACCTAAGTTTAATAACCCGCCATATAGGAGCTAGAGTAGCTCACTAAAATATGATAGGCTATTCTCGCTCGACCCACGTCGAGCGTTTCCATTGCCAGTTCGTCTTCTTGTCTAATGGTATGGAAACCATACAGCCTTCATTCGTTCGGTTGAAAGAAAATATTGTTTGTTCAAAGCGCTGCCAGATCGTCTAATGGTAGGACGCATCCCTCTGGAGGATGTTATCTTGGTTCGAGTCCAAGTCTGGCAGCCAACTCGAGGTAGGTTATCGCGCACGAGACGCGTCGAGACCACCCGAGGACTATTCTGAAATGGCATACCTGCTGAGAGCAGTATCCAAACTAAAAAGCCATCCATTTTTGGATGGTTTTTTAGTGCCACTAGCTCAGTCGATGCTTTTTTTCTATCATTTTAGCAATCTCAAAGGAAAGCATTAAAATAACAATACCGATCCACACAAACATGAATACTACCAATACAGTTTGTCCGCTTGCATCCATTATAAAAAGATTGAACAATGCATGTAAGATAATGGCAACAAGTAGCCCAAATGTGGCCAAGAATATCTTTATGAAGTCTCTCTTGTAAAAAGCTAAAGCCATAAAGATTCCGACAGTTCCAGAGGCAAGCGTATGGAGTAGAGTTGATCCCAAAAATCTAAAACTTCCTGTAATCAGGGCATTGGTGTACTCTCCTGACGAAAGTGGATTAAAGATAAACAGTGCATTTTCAAGCGCAGCAAAACCGAGTGCTATAGAAATCATATAAATGATGGTGTCTATCGGCTCATCAACAGCTCTATTCCATAATACAACAATAAGTGCACCGGAATATTTCAAAATTTCCTCAATCATTACCCAAACAACTACAAGAGAGTTATCGGTATAGAGTGCCATGGCCTCTTTTTCTAAATAAAGGACTGGTGGAACAATAAGCATACCTGTTATGAATGCCGACGCGATCAGTCTTTTTGGTTCTGGATGGTAACTGTCTTCACGTAACCAGAACCATAACCAAAAAAGAGCTGGTAACAAACCAGCTGTAAATGCAACAGCAACATATACAGACTCCATATTGAGATATTGTAGCACCCACCCTTGTTTCTTAAAAAACAAACTCAAGTGAGACGTGTTTTAATTTAAAGATTATTTGCTATACTTATGAAGTGTTTTCTAAGACATCATTTGTAAAAAAAGTAATAGGGATAGTCTTTCTCCTCTCTTTCTTTGTTCCGCTACTTTTTGTGTATGGGCACGTAAAAAATATGAGCACTATGGATATGCCCATATTCGGTTGTCCACTCATGAATCAAACTGCGGTGGTATGTACCATGAACCCTATCGAGCATATAGAAGCGTGGCAACATATGTTTACCGCAACATCAGAGACGCTTCCACTGATGCTTCTCATTTGTTTATTGCTATTCTTTGGCTCAAAAGCACTTCATAATTTTTTCAATCCCCCTCGCATAATTGTATCGTTGCGGAAATATTTTTCTCCGACTCAAAATCAATTCACCTATAATTATCTCAAGGAATCTTTCTCAAGAGGCATCTTGAACCCAAAGCTTTTTTAGCTACACAGAATATTTGATTCTCTTCATATTGAGAGTCATTATCCGTGTAGTTTTTTGTAGATATGTCTATAAAAGTAGTGGGTATCATTGGAGTGTTGGCATTTACGGTAGGAATTGGGAGTGGTTTTATGTTGGATTCAGATACAGAAGACATCACAGATTCACTAACCGAAGCCACAGCCCCATCTGAAGTGTATGGAAAAATGCAGAAGGACGTCACATTGACAGAAGCGGCCGAGAAATTGCAAGCAAAAAGTGGCGAAGCACAAGACATTGCTTTTCTTGAAGGTATGATTGCCTACCATGAAGGGGCAGTCAATATGGCAAAAGCAGTAGTCACTGCGACAAAGCGACCTGAAATCAAAAAAGAGGCGGAAGATATTATAAGTACTCAAACATCAGAGATAACGCTGATGAAAGAGTGGTTAAACAAATGGTATGGACGATAATAATACACAAACACAATCGCAAACACAGAAACTGACTCGTGGGATACAGCCGTATCTCATGCCAATTGCCGTAGTTATTGCAGGTGGATTGATTGCTGGTGCGGTTCTTTTAAACGGTGGTACAACATCAACATCACCACAGAAAAACACAAATCCAATCGCGCAAGGTATTGAGCAACAAGCCGACAACACAACTGCTGTGGCGAAAGTGACAGAAAAAGATCATATCAAAGGGAATCCTGATGCTCCGGTGAAAATTGTTGTATATTCTGATTTCGAATGCCCCTTCTGCAAGCAGTTCCACAATACGATGAATGAGATTATGGATACGTACAAAGCTTCAGGTGACGTCGCGTGGGTATTTAGACAATTCCCACTTGAACAATTACATCCTGTAAAAGCACAGGCTGTAGCGGTGGCATCTGAATGCGCAAACGAGCAAGGAGGCAACGATATGTTCTGGAAGTTCGCTGATAGGTACTTCGAACTGACACTCAGCAATAATCGCACTGATATCGAAACAGTCATCCCACAAATTGCAGGTGAAATCGGACTTAATACAAGTACATTCAATACGTGTCGACAAAGCGGAAAGTATGACGAGCATATACAAAGTGAAATTGCTAATGCCGTTGCGACAGGTGGTAGAGGTACGCCATGGAGTATTATCATTGCGCCAAACGGAAAAACGTCTCCTATAAATGGTGCACAACCACTTGCATCAATAAAGCAACAAATTGATGCTGCTCTGCAGAGTAAGTAAGTGGCACATTACCTTGTATGAAGTTATTCAAAGCACGTCAAACGTTAACGGGAGTGGAAGGTTTTCAGTATTTGGACGAAAAGTTGATATACCTAGACTCAGCCTGTCAAACATTGCGACCTCAACCAGTTGTTGACGCAGTGGTCGAATACTTCCTTACATACAATGCTTGTGGGGGTCGGGTAAAATATGACTGGGGTATCAAGGTGGATGAGAAAATTAATGAAACCAGAAAGCAAATACTGACATTTTTGGGCAAGTCAAGTTCAGAATATACCGTAGCATTTACACTCAACACCACGTACGGCATTAATCTTGTTCTTGGTCAGTTACCACCGAAATTCGGAAAGATTGTTACATCCGAGATTGAGCATAACTCTGTTTTTCTTTCGACGATTGCGACTGCAAAAAGGTTGCACATACCAAGAATAGTTTTACCTCGGAAAGAAGACGGGTCACTAGAATATGACCCAAGCAATCTTTCAGGAGCAGTCGCTGTCTTAAATAGCATGTCAAACATCGACGGCCGAGAACTATGTAACTTGAAAGATATTGCTAATGACTCTCACAAAGACGGTGGCATTGTCCTTATAGACGCGGCACAAGGGATAAGCCACCAGAAAGAGTTTTTGCGTGCATGTGACTTTGATGCACTATTCTTTTCTGGTCATAAATTCTATGGACCCAGTCTTGGCGTGATAGTTATTAAACGCTCGCTCGTAAAAGAATTGGATATCAATTTTATTGGTGGTGGAATGGTTGAAGATGTAGCGTTGAGTAACTATTCTCTTGTTTCATCCGACGAAGACCTGCATAGTCGTCTAGAAATAGGTCTGCAAGATTTTGCTGGGATTATCGGCCTAGGTGCAGCAATCAAGTGGTATGAAAGTTACCGACCTGAAAATCAGAACAAAGACGTCCATCAGGAAAACGTATCTAAGCTCCTGTTTGATGCATTGACTGAAATACCAACAATCAAACTGGTTAACACTAAACCCGCACCTATTGTGAGTTTCTATTCTGAAAAAATTGATGCTCATCGTTTGGCCATATTTCTTTCATCCCAGAACATCATGGTGCGAAGCGGTTACTTTTGTTGTCACTACTATCTGAAAAACCTAAAAGATCATCCGCCACTCGTGCGAGTTTCGTTGGGACTACACAATACCAAGGAACAAGTTGAAAAATTTACTGGAATCCTTAAAGCAATAATTGCTCATTCTTAAACTTCTATGTTTTGTATAGTTGCATTTGTAATTTTTGGAATTCTTGGTGTCTTTTCAGCATCCTATCGGACTCTGGCTAAAAAAGCGTGGGGTTGCGTACTTCGAAAACTCACATTCAAACCGTGCGATATAAGTGTACAGGAGGAGATAAAGAGTAGACTAATGGGAAAATTTATTCTCACACGACCGAGATTGGCCAAGTACATCGACCGCTGGGCCAATACTTTTGCATGGGCTTTTGTGATTTTGAGCGTATGGAGCCTTGTGGTGGTACTGAACAGTGGTCTCAATCTATTCGTCTACGATACCTGCAACCCTAACAATCCAGAGTCGTGCTCATTAGCAGGTGCAGGATGTGGTGTAACTTCTGGTAAGCCAGGATTTTGGCTTTCTCTCAAGGAGGGAAATGTAATTGCGTGGGTAAAAGACGGTGTACTCACATTCGGGGAAACCGTCAGTAGAATTCCAAACAGACTAAAAACATGGAATGCGGAAGAGTTTGTTGTAAATTCAAATACCTATTACAAGCCGTTCGACCAAAATAAATCGACAGCATTGGAGGTCATTGATCCGAGCTGCAAGTTTTGCGCAAAATTATTTGGCAACATCAAAGAAACAGGGTTTGCCGACAGATACAATCTTACCTATTTAGTATATCCGATACCCGATTCAATGCAGTCTGATGGATACAGGTTTCCACACTCGTGGCTCATTGCGAGTTATTTAGAGGCAATGAAACGATACCCGTTGGCGAACGCGAACATACCTACTGATTGGCAAATACTAGAAAAGATTTTTACCGGCAAAGACTCTGACAATGTGGCGTATCAAATTAAATTTAATACGGTCTATACCGCAACGGAGGCTGAAAATACACTTCTTTCATGGCTTATCGATATTGGATATTCGGAATCGCAACTCAATGAAATCCGACAAGAGTCAAATTCTGAAACAGTAAAGGCCAGTCTCATTCGACAGAAGTTAATTGTAGAAGAGCAAATTCAAACCATTAAAATCCCGACAATCATTTTTGATGGACGAAGATACGACCGTGCAGTCGAACCGGGAAAATTAAAATAATTAATCATACAGAGGTACGCATGAACATGAAAAATCAGCAACTCACAAAACGCGAACGACGAGAACTGCGTCGACAAGAAAAGCAACTTGCAAAGACTCAACAACATCATTCAGGGACGGCTACAAAATGGATTAAAATAGTGGCAATTACACTTGTTGCGGTAGCAAGTATTGGAGGCATTATTGGACTTAGGTCATTGCAACCTACTACTACTCTTCCCACTCCTACAAGTGACCCTTTTTCCATCAAGACTGATGATTGGATTAAAGGAAACAAAGAATCGAAAGTAACTTTGGTGGAGTATCTTGATTTTGAATGTGAGGCATGTGGAGCGTATTTCCCTCTTGTTAAGCGCCTGACCGAGGAATATGGCGACAGGGTAGCCTTTGTCAGCAGATATTTCCCAATTCCGAGCCATAGGAACAGCATGACGTCCGCATCAGCTGTAGAGGCTGCGGGCAAACAAGGAAAATATTGGGAAATGTACAATATGGTTTTTGAAAACCAAAGTGCATGGGGCGAAAAGAAAACTCCCGAACCAAAGATTTTTGAGGAATATGCGCAACAACTTGGCCTTGATATGGAGAAATTTAAGCAAGACGTGTTATCACAGGAGGTTAAAGACCGCATTGAACGCGACAGGAACGCTGGGATAAAGCTAAATATCCAAGGCACTCCATCTTTTTTCCTTAACGGCAAAAAGATAGAAAATCCAAGAGGATATGAAGATTTCAAAAAGATATTAGAGGGGGCTCTTAAAAACTAATCATCACACATAATATGGAAAACAGTACTGCATCAGAAACCGTAGTTGTACCACAGGAGAAAACTGGCTACATGAGTTTTAAATTCAAAAAATCTAAATTGCTTCTAATTGCATTAGGGACGGCAGTTCTCGCTGTTGTGCTTTCACTACTTTTTTCCAACGGATTTCTTGTGGCGGCTACCGTGAACGGCAGTCCCATTAGTCGGTTAGCACTTATACAGGAACTTGAAAAGCAAGGCGGCAAACAAGCGCTTGAGGCAATGGTAGATAAAAAACTTATCGAAACGGAGCTTGCAAAGAACGGAATCACCATTGAGACGAGTGCCGTTGATACAAAAATAAAGGAAATTGAAGCGCAGGTCGCTACGCAGGGAGGCACACTTGAGGACGCGCTTGCATCACAGGGAATGACTATGGATCAGTTGCGTGCACAGTTGGAAACACAATTAAAGCTTGAGAAACTCTTGGCAACGAAAGTGCAGGTTTCTCCCGAAGAGATAGATGCGTACATCACTGAAAATAAAATTACTCCACCGAAGGATGTAAGTCTTGAAGATGTAAAAACCCAAGTCGGAGAGCAGTTGAAACAAGAGAAGTTTCAGGCAGAAGCGCAAAAGTGGGTTGCTGATATCACCGAAAAGGCAACTATAAAGTATTATGCAAATTATTAAACGCACACATTTCAGTCTCATTATTCTTGTCGGGATAGTGGTGTTTCTGATTTTTGGATATGTGTACTCAAAGTTCGATGTATCACCATTGTCATATACTACCGATGCTACCACACAAACTACTCTCGCTAGAGAAACTACACGAGGTGATGAAGTCTCATCGTCTACTATTAAAGTCGTGGAACGACCTATCAGCTCTGATGACACATTCTATACGGTGTTAGAAGAGTTAGATGTTCAAAAGGAAGATGCACGCACAATATTTGACGCAGTACAAGATATCTATGACTTCAACAAGATCCAAGTTGGGCGTGTGCTCAGGGTAGTTTTTGCAGAAAAGGTACTCGCTGCGGTTGAATATCCTCTCGACGAAGAGAACCTACTCGTTATTGAGCGGTCCGTGGATGGATTTTTGGCAAAGACAGAGCCAATCTCCTACGATGTAACGACTCGAGTCGTGAAAGTTCCCATTACAGGAATATTTTACTTAGACGCCCTTGATCAGGGGTGAGTGACAATACTATTATGAATCTGGTAGATCTGTATAGTTGGGACATTGACTTTGCTGCTGATGTCGCACAAGGTGACTGGATTGACATGGTCTACGAACAGCGTTCTCTCAATGGTGTATCTGCAGGTGATGGAAATATTATCGCTGCACGTGCGCGACTCGGTGATACAGATTACTGGGCATTCTTGTTTGGTGAAGGTGATGAACGAGCGTATTATGACGAATCAGGAATCGCGCTTGCCCGATCATTTTTGCGGACACCTCTCGCGTTTGGTGCTATTACCTCTGGATACAGTCAAAGTCGTGTGAACCCCGTGACTCGTGTTGTGCAGCCACACCGAGCACTTGATTATGGTGCACCTGAAGGCACCCCTGTATATGCAACTGCTGACGGAACAGTCTCACTTGCTGGATGGAAAGACAATGCATACGGAAAGAGTGTTGAGATAACACACGCAAATGGTTATAAGAGTCAGTATGCACACCTTTCAAAGGTTGCAGCTGAATTGAAGCGCGACAGTCAGGTTACACAGGGGGAAATAATCGGGTATGTAGGGTCCACTGGAATCTCAACGGGACCCCACTTGCAATATGCATTATTTCAAAATGGTGCTCCAGTCAACCCACTCGGTGACGATCTGCCGAAGGGTAAGATACTTGAGTCATCACGAATATCTGATTTCAATAGCGTGCGTGACGAATTGCGCGCCGTACTTGAGAACATTTAATATCGTACCTTTATTAATTTAATGTAACGTGTATGGATAGAAAAGAAAAAACCATCCTCATAACGATTGTTGCACAATTGAGCCTTGTGCTCATGAAATTTTTGCTCGGTGCAGTATCGGGAAGTCTCGCGCTCCGAGCGAGTGCATGGCACTCGGTGAGCGATGTGTTCGTGTCAGGTGTTGTTCTTGTGGGATTATTTATGTCACGACGTAGTTTCTCTACACAACAACGAGTGGGTATAGTTGAAAATGGACTTGCACTTATGGTGTCCGTATTCATGATGTATACAGCGTTTGATATTTTTAGGGACGTGTCAGGGATTGGAGAGCTGCCAGACCTCACAAATATCTGGCCTGTGACTCTCGGAGCCTTTGTTACCATAGGCATAACGTACTTCACTGCTCGATATAAAGAATATGTTGGTCAGGCAACGCAATCACTGAGTCTTATCGCAAGTGGATACCACTCACGGATGGATCTCTACGCCTCAGCACTTATTGTTATTGGACTTATTGCAGCATTGATTGGTTTTCCTACTCTTGATCGTATCGCCGCAGCCGTTGTCGTCGTACTTATCGTCGTATCAAGCTTGGAAATTGGTCTTGCTGCGCTCGCAGCTTTCAAACAGCAACGTGTTTTGGAACCCGAACGATACTTGCATCCGAAATATCACCTCAAGGGTACGCACGTATCCTTACTGGGAGGATTCCTCGCAGTACTGTTTGTTGTTTCAGCCAGCATCTACTCGATACCACTTGGTCAGCAAGCGGTCGTCCAACGCTTTGGGAAAGTTATACAGGTGGTTCAACCAGGCATTCATGTGCGACTACCACTATTTGATCAAATTACACTCCACGATATTGGCGCGGTGATTTCAGCGAAAACTCCTCAACTTCTTGTGCTGAGTGGTGATAATAATCTTGTTGAAGCTTCACTTGCAGTTCAGTACCGTGTCACTGATATCAAGCAGTATCTTTTTGCCGCCACAAATCCTGATCAGTTCTTAATGGAAGAGGTTGAGACGTCTTTTCGGCAAGTAGTATCAGAACAAGGAGCAGACAAACTTTTCACTGATGGGAGAGGGTTAATCCTCTCAGACGCACGAGAACGTGTACGCAAGCGTATTGCCGAGGACATATTTGGTATAGATGTGGTTGGTGTTGAGTTAGTCACGATTACTCCTCCAGAGGAGATTGCTGATGCATTTCGAGATGTCGCAAGTGCACGTGAGGACAAAAGTACATACATTAACGAAGCACTCGCGTATAAAAATGAGACCATTGCCCTCGCCCGTGGCGAATCTGCCAAGCTCGTTACCGAATCAAAGGCAGAGAAGGAGAGGAAAATCAGAATTGCGACTGGGGAGAGTACGCAGTTTAGCAGTAAACTCATTGCCTACCAGACTGCGCCTGCAGTAACGAGGACTCGTCTCTATCTTGAAATGTTGGAACAAGTGTTACCAGAAAGTAAAAAATTTATCCTTGATCCGCAAGTACAGACAAACGCTACTGATATCTGGATTGGCAATCAAAATTAATAACTTTTAAAATTATACCTTTATGTTAACACACACTACACAGACAATGACAGCTGGCGCCGGAGAACCCTCACGCATGCATCGCTCACATTCTCGTGGCAGAAACATTCTGATATTCGGAATTTTTATGACCCTGCTCGTCTCTTTTCTTGTTGCGTTTCAAGTTGATACGACTCAATATGCCATCGTAACGCAGTTCGGAAATCCGGTCAGGACAATTACCGCACCAGGCTTATATGCCAAGTTGCCTGATCCTATTCAGAGTGTCACTCGTCTTGATCGGCGAACACAAATATTTACGATTGGCGAATCGGAGTTCCTTACCAAAGACAAGAAAAATGTATTGGTTGAAGCATATGCAACATGGCAACTTCAAGATCCTGTGCAATTCTACAGAAGTGTCCGAGATAATCAGGGTGCAGCTTCGCGTCTTTCGGACATTATGATTTCTGAACTGGGCATTGCACTCAGTCAATACGAACTTTCCAACCTCGTCTCAACTGATCCATCCCAGATACAACTTTCGCAAATGCTTGAGAATCTGACAAAGCAAACGAACGATCGTACCAAGGAATACGGCTTCAGTGTGACCGACGTGCGATTGAAGCAGATAAATTTCCCTGAGGCAAACAGACAAAGCGTTTTCCAGCGAATGCGGGCTGAACGGCAACAAATTGCACGCCAACTTCGCGCCGAAGGAACTGAAGAGGCGACAAAAATTCGTGCAGAGGCAGATGCGGAGAAAACTCAATTGCTCTCTAAGGCACAAGAAGAAGCAAGTAAAACAAAGGGTGAAGGTGAAGCGGAAGCCATTCGTATATATGCGCAGGCATTTGGAAAAGATCCTGGCTTTTATCAATTCCTACGTACACTTGAGTCGTATGACAAGATTATCACGCCTGGTACGACACTCATTCTTCCTTCCGATTCGGAACTCCTTAAGTACCTCAATCCGTAATTAGTAACATACTATGGAAAATAATAACGAAGGAAACAGTACAAAATATATACGCAGAATAATTTTTGCTGTGTTGTACATGTCAACCTATCTTTGGTCGGTGACGGTGAAGATTATACATTCCGATTCGGACACGATGAGAGATATGCGTGCAGCTTTTTCACACATACGCCCACAACGTGCTTTTACGTTATTTGTGCTAGCGATTCTGGCTGTATACCTGCTATCTGGAATATACATGATTAAATCAGGTGAAGTTGCTGTGGTGACACGCTTTGGCAAGGTGGTGAACCCGCGAGTTACGGCAGGACTTCACTATCGCCTCCCGTGGCCACTTGAACGCGAGCTTGTGGTAAACACTTCAGAAATTCGCCGTGAGAGTGTCGGCTTACAAACTGGCGAGCCAGAACACCCTGAACACGCAGGAAAAGCAGGAACGCTCCAAGTGCTGAGCGGTGACACTAACATTCTGGATTATGAAGTTGTTGTTCAATATCAGATAATTGATCCGGTTTTGTACCTTTTCACACTTGAGTATGAACCGTATCAAATTGTGCGTGATACCATACGCGCCGCAGTAACTTCAGTGAGCACACGGACATCCGTTGATGGCATACTCACGACAGATCGTCAGCAGGTTCTACTTGCACTTGGTCAAGAGGCACAACGACTTCTCGACGAATATAAAAGTGGCGTGCGCATCGTAAACGTCAACTTCCAAAAAGCATATCCTCCTGAAGAAGTTGCCGATTCATTTCGAGATGTGGCGAGCGCTCGCGAAGATAAAGGGAAAGCGATGAACGAGGCTGAGGGGTACAGAAATAGTGTTGTGCCTGAAGCGCGTGGGCAGGCACAAAAACTACTGACTGAGGCTACAAGTACCGCAAAAGCGGAGATTAACAACGCTCGCGGTCTAGGTGCTGGATTTGACACGATGCTTGCACAATATCAGCAAAACAGTCGCATCTACGGTGAGGGTATTACGAGAAATCGTCTGTTCCTAGAGCGAATGGAGCAGGTTATTCCCCGAGTGAAGATGTATGTTGTTGAGCCTGGAGATCAGGTAAATCTAAAACTCCTTGATGGCGGAGAAAATGCGTCTGTCTTCCCGTCGATCAATAATCCCTAATAGGTATGTCTGACAATCAAGAATACAAAAATAATGAAACAGTACCGACACGTTCCCATACGTGGCGACAAGTGTGGGCTGATATGCGAGTGGCACTTGGTGTATCTTCCGTTACTGATGACAACAAGAGTCCCTTGTCGTCAGATATGTCGTCTGATGATAGTCAAATACGTACAGAATCTACCAATCAAATAAATAGTATCCAGACACCGAATGAACCAAGCAATATAGCAACACCAGACGTATCCGTAGATGTTTCAGATACTGAAGACGCCCCGTTCTCACAGCAACGCCCATTTTGGAAAAGAAAAATAGTTATAGGAGCGTTCGTGCTGATTTTAGCAATCGCGGTATTTTTCAAAGACATTCTTTTCGCTCCGTATCCACCAGCACCAAATGTTCTCGTGACGTGGAGTGGTGGTCAAATTACTATAGAAGATGTTGAGGAGCACCTCAAAACACTTGTAAGTGATGAGTCAGCGCAGGAGCGACTACGCACACCTAACGGATATGCATCAATACTCGAGGACATGGTAAGTGATACGTTAGTACAGCAAGGGCAAGCAACACAACAGCCAGACCAAGGAGATGGATTTTCACACACGATGCAACATATTGCCGAGGAAATAAATCTTGATGAGTTACATACGCAAATGCACGAGGGTCAACTTGGCGTCAGTGAGGGCGATATACAGGCATACTATGAAGCAAATAAAGAGACATTTGGTGATCGAACGCTCACCGATGTAAGAAAAGAAATAGAAGATACTTTGAAAAATGCGAATGAGGATACATTTGTTGCAGATTACATTGCTTCACTGAAACAAAGAGCATCTATCACAAGAGATATGGGAATTCTCGCTGCTCCGCAACCAACTGAAGATTCGTTACTTGCATATTACACTGAGAACGCACAGAGTTTTAACATTCCAGAGCAGATTGAGGTGAATGAGATTCATATCCCATTAGGTTCAAACAAAGAACAGGCGCGAGAGCGTGCTCTCGCGCTCATAACGGCAATCCGCTCTGGAGCAGGATTTCCACCAATGACAGAACAGATGGATGGTCTGACGTCGGAACCGCATACAATCGCGCGAGGATCGTCACAGGATACTACATACGAGTCAACGCTCTTCAGTCTTGAAGTAGGTAGGATAAGTGATGTGCTTGAAACGAGTGACGGATTTACTATTGCACAAGTGACAAAGAAAAACCCACCACGGCAACGGGCCTTTGATGAAGTATGGACAGAAATCTTTGATCAAGTATATCGAACTACTGAAGAGAAATATTATGCTGACAATGCCGATCGTGTGCTCGTGACACTAAACGGCAAACAGTTAACACTCGGTGATTTTTGGAGTGAGTATCAAGAATTACCTTCATCATTTCTAGCCACATACACTGGCATTGAGGGGAAACAAAATTTGGTTGAACGCATTATTGAACGAATGCTCATTTATGAAGACAGTATTACTAAAGTCTCACAAACAAAGTCGCAGGAAAAAATAGATGAAATGAAACTCAAAGTGCTCGCGCAGATGCTCGAGCAAGAAGAAGTTGACGAAAAAATCACTGTTGATGACGCTGAACTGCGTGCCTTTTACGATGAAAGGAAAGATCAACTTATGCTCCCGCCGAAATCGCGCGTGCGGCAGATTGCGATCCGTTCTGGCGAATCGGAAGAGGAACACACTCAGGCAATGAATAAGGCAGAAGAGGCATATAAAAAACTCGTGCCCGGTGCGTTTGGTGAAGCCAGCGATTTTGCCACTGTGGTAAACGAATATTCTGAAGACGAGGAGACGAAGACGAACGGAGGAGAAGTGAACGGATGGGTGTCTGAGAGTAATGAATTGCTCGGCGAATTCTCCGAACACGGATATCACGCAGAAGTATTGGCGACCGCAGTCGGGGAAATCAGTCGACCATTCGAGGCAAATGGTTACCTATATATTGTCGAAGTGCTCGAACGCACAAATCCAGAACTCATTGCTTTTGAACAGGCCAAGGAGTTTATTCGTGAGGCGATTATGGCCCAAAAGCACGAGGATCTGGCTCTAGGCCTCTCTGCAAAACTTAAAGATGAATACGATGTAACAATCTACTCAAGGACACTAAGAAAACTATTACAAGAGAATAATTTTTCAGAGTAGTATATGTATACCGAGAATAAAGAATCACTCACGTCATTGATTTCCTCAGTCAGTGTATTTACCGTAATCGGGGTAAGTGCACTACTTCTTGTCAAAGCGGGCATTCACTACTTTGGATTGGAAATCTTCACACTCAACGCACTTTTCACGAGTGCTATTGGTGGTGTGGTATTTATCATAGGATTTCTTCTTTCGGGCATTATTGCAGATTATAAGGAAGCAGATAAATTTCCAGTTGAATTTCGCTCAACACTAGAGAGTATCTACGAAAAGGCACTTGTGTTTAAGCAGAAAAATTCTACTTTTGACTTAGAAAGTACACGACAAGTGTTGCAGCGAATTACTGAAGATTTTATTTCAGGGGTATCACATCAAGGAGGACATCATGATTTACAACCATGTGTTGATTCTATCAATGCGCTATCAAACCAATTCTCTCAGATGGAGGCACTGGGTATGCCCGCCAACTACATTGTACGACTTGAAAATGAGCAGTCGCTCTTACGTAAACATGTGTTGCGTGTGTACCACATTCAACGCACAATGTTTCTTCCCTCAGCACATACATTAGCAACGACATTGATATTTGGTGTCATCGGTCTGCTCTTGTTTCTGAAGACAGAGGGTTCCATCGAATCGGCATTTTTACTCGGCTTCATTTCCTACCTGTTTATGTACATCTATCGACTCATTCAAGTCATTGAAAAACCGTTTCGTGGTGGGCATACTACGATGGATGACGTAAGTCTCTTTATTTTGCGAGAATTTCAAAAAAGACTCAGTACCGATCAAAGAATTTACACACATAATAATTAAACATTTATATGGCACACGAACATACACGATGCGACCATTGTGAACATGACGAATCATCTCACCAGACTAACTTCTTTTCCTCTACGCAGATACTCAAGACACTTACACCCATTGCTGGTCTCCTGCTGGCAGTTGGTTTTTTGAGCTCGTTTTCACTTTCCCAAGGATGGAGCACGGTGTTCTATATTCTATCGATACTGGTAGGGTCAGTGTTTGTAGTTCGTAGTGCAGTGCGAGGACTCCTGAAACAGCGATTTCTTAATATTAGTTTTCTCGTTGTCATCGCTTCGATTGGCGCTTTGTATATTGGTGAATATGGTGAGGCAGCCGCAGTCATATTTCTATTTTCACTTTCTGAGTTGTTTGAGTCTTTTGGCATTGAGCGATCGAAGCGTGCCGTTGCTGCGCTCATAGAACGTTCACCAAAAACAGCAGAGCTTCTTGATGGAACTATTGTTCCTGTTGAGAGCGTCACCGTAGGTTCAATTGTTGTCGTCCGACCCGGAGTGCAGATACCGCTTGATGGAACTGTGGCGAAAGGGTCATCCTCCATTGATACGTCAGCGGTCACCGGTGAATCTGCTCCTGTTGAGGTACAGGTGAAAGATACCGTCTTTGCAGGAACAATGAACATCCAAGGATATCTCGAGGTCATGGTTGTGAAGAGAAGCGATGATTCCATGTTTGCTCGAATTATCGCATTGGTGAAAGAAGCGCAAGCTTCAAGAGCACCCACCGAAGCGTTCATCGACTCGTTTGCTCGGTACTACACGCCAGCGGTCGTCGTTCTTTCAATGCTCGTTGCAACAGTGCCAGTATTTCTCTTTGGTCAATCATTTGATACATGGCTGTATCGCGCATTGGTGCTCTTGGTAATCGCCTGTCCGTGCGCACTCGTGATTTCCACACCTGTCGCTATTGCATCAGCAATAGGAGGAGCATCGCGACATGGAGTACTCGTAAAGGGTGGTGTGTATCTTGAGAAGCTCGCAAAACTAAAAAGTATCGCATTCGATAAAACACGCACCCTTACCTTCGGTCGCCACCGTGTCACTGATGTCGTAACATTCGGCGATCATAGTAAGGACGATGTAATTGCTGATGCAGCAGGAATTGAACAATTCTCGTCACATCCTCTCGCAGAATCTATTCTCACGTATGCAAAAGAACAGAACATTATTCCACACGTTATGCATACGTATGAAAATGTCGCTGGTAAGGGCGGGCATGCAGAGTGTTCGATATGTGATGCTCACAACTACATAGGCAACACAAAAATGATGCGTGAGTATGGGATTGAAGACGGTGTATTCATGCAAGACGTAGAACGTCTAGAAAAAGAGGGTAAGACGGTCGTCCTCGTTGCAGAAGGAAAACAGGTCATTGGTGCCATTGGTATCTCTGACGTTGTGCGTGAGGAAGCACAAAGTGTAATCGCATCACTCACGCGTCTCGGGGTGCAGAGTTCTATGCTTACGGGAGACAACGTGCACAGTGCTACAGCTGTGGCAAAGACCGTTGGTATTACGGATATTCACGCGTCTCTTTCACCTGAGGAAAAGGTGGAAGTTGTGCAAACACAAAAACAGACATACGGGACCATTGCAATGGTGGGCGATGGCATTAATGACGCACCGGCACTCGCACTTTCTGATGTGGGCTTTGCAATTGGTGCAGGGGGTACTGATGTCGCAATAGAGACTGCTGATATTGCTCTCCTTTCAGGAAACTTGGAAACCATTCCATATGCAATACGGCTTGCACGAAAGACCATGTCTGTCATTCGAGCAAATATCGCTCTCGCTCTGGGTGTGAAAGTCGTATTTCTCATACTAGTAATTTTCGGTATGTCGAATCTTGTCGTTGCCATTGCAGCAGATTCAGGAATGGCACTTATTGTTATTCTCAATAGTTTGAGACTATTTTCGACCAAATAATATGATGGATGCAATCACTGTTTTCTTCGCAACCAAACTACACGTAGGCATTGTGCTGACGGGAATTGTATTTCTTCTGATACTACCTACGCAGAGAAGAATTATCTTTGTAGGAAGAGTGATTGTGGCACTCCCTATAGCCTTTCTACTGGGACGACTTGCTAGTTTATTCATTTCCAACCCTCGTCCTTTTGTGGTTGAAAATATACAACCCCTCATTGCTCATATACCCGACAATGGTTTTCCATCGGAGCACACGCTCCTGGTTGCCACAATTTCTGCCCTCGTGTACACGGAGAATAAAGTTCTTGGAGTAGTACTTGCGATACTTGCTGTCGGCGTTGGCATTTCTCGCGTACTGGCAAATGTACATCACAGCATAGATGTTGTTGGTAGTGTAGGTATTGCGATAGGTGCAGTTACACTCGCATCGTATGTGGTGAGTTTGGTACGAATACACTACGCAGACCGATTATCAATTTTGCAAAAAAATAATTGAGTCAATCATTTCCAACATGTTTGCTTTGATTGAGTTCATTCTTCAATAATAAAGCAATTTTTACTCATCTGTAGAGTTATTATTTTACTTGCTAAATATATTGTATTATTTATGCATCCTAGCAATTCTCTCTTCTCTACATCCTTACCTTCCCTGAGTAAATATTTTGCATAATTTCGTATATCAACCTCCTCAACGGTCACTTGAGTTGGTTTTCCTAGTAGTACTCTCTGGAACTTTTTGAATCGTTCCACTTCTTCTTTCAATTTTTGTTTGATACCTATCTCATCTATATCAATTTTATCCATCAGCTCTTCAAATTGTTTGAGAAGATCAATTTCGTTGATATAGCCACACCTGCAGTTTTTGTCTTTTGATTTGGTGCACCCGTAATATACGTGTCGATGCACATTCCCATTTTTCTGTTTCTTGAACTTCTCATCAGCACAGATACCTGAACCACAGAGTCCGCATGTCATGAGCTTGGTGAATGCAAACTCTTTATTCTCAGATCGGACAAACTGACTCTTTACTTGCATCTGGACTGCATCAAAGAGTTCTTTTGATATAAGCGGTTCATGTTTTCCTTTGTACCAGTTGCCACTTTTTTTTGGATATTCAAATACACCGTAATAGAAATGATTTTGAAGTATTACAAATATATTGCTCAACGAAAGATTTTTGTTCCCTCCAGCTGTTTTAAAGTTCAAATCAAATTTTAGCCAGTTATATACTTTTCGACCACTCCATTTTTCGTATGCGACTTTATCAAATACTTGCTTAATAATATGACCTCTGTCTGGATCTATCAAAGTCTCGCACTTTCTGTCCATCCGTTTCTCTTTGATATACCCCGTTGGTGCCGGTGCAGGCCACAATCCCATTTCTACTCTGGTCTTAAGTCCTCGCTTCACGTTGATACTTTTTTGGTCATTTTCTAATTTAGCTTGGCTACACAGGATCATCAGTAAAAACTTTTCACTTGGAGTATTGGTGAATGTCTGTCCATATGTCCTGATTTGAATTAAATGTTTCTCATCCATAAGATCAACAAGTGAACCTAAGTCACCCCCACAACGACTTAGGCGATCCGGACTCCACGTTGCCACTCCGTTGTATCTTCCTGATTTTATATCTCTTAAAATCTCATTAAAGACTGGTCGTTGCCCGGAGTCTTTTGCGGAGTGTGCTTCGCGCCGTATATCAATTATGTCTAACCCCTCACGCTCTGCAATTGCGAGCATTTCCTTGACTTGAGAGTCGATTGAAAGTGCTTGTTTCTCGCTGGAATCTTCGGTACTTTTTCTCGCATACAAGACGTAGCGAACTGGTGTGGCCGGTACTTCCGTCTTAACACCGAAATTGTTAATCACTTGTGTTTCCATACGACCATTAATGACAGAACCATCAGTGGTGCATAGTCTATGCAGAACTAGATAAACGACGCATACTCGCGTCATACTCTTAACAAAACAGCATCTGTGCGTTAAGGTGTAAATCGGTAGCAAAATCTGTTATCATTGTGCAACAACAGAATATATAGAAGTAGCCTAAACCTCAGAGTTATCCGAGGCATGGCGAAAAGTCCTATCAAGCATAAAAAACCCGTCATGGGGTTGCTTGATAGGCCGTATCGGGAAACTGGTACGAGAGGGTTCGCCCTCTACCCGTGGCGGGCTTTTTGTATCTCGCTACTTTAAATTTAAGTCCTATCAAGCACATTATGAATACAGATCAAACACAAAGCACCTCAGGTGCAGAGAAATCGTATATACGATGGATGAAACGACATCCAATATATTTGGCACTTATTACTCTTTTTATAATCGGTCTCATAGGAAATATTTTTGGTGAACCGACACAACCGAGAGAATTGAGCGAGAACAAAATCATTGAGACGCAAGTAACTGAATCAGAATCCATTTTAAGTGAGGGAGAAACACAGCAAGAACAAGTATTGGAAAGTACCGACTCACCAGCTGTTTTAAATACAAATGTTCAAACTGGCGACAACACCTCTCAAATTACTCCAACAGAACAACCCGTTACAAACGGTGATACTTATTCAATTACTGATGTCGTTGATGGAGATACTATTAAAATTCGTAAAGACGGAGTCATTGAAACACTCCGACTCATTGGTATTGATACGCCTGAAACAGTTGATCCACGAAAGCCCGTGCAGTGTTTTGGAAAAGAAGCATCTAACATGGCAAAACAGCTCCTTTTAGGAAAGAGTGTGCGTATTGAATCTGACTCCACGCAAGATACTCGTGATAAATATGGACGACTCCTTGTGTATGTATTTCGAGATGATGGACTTTTCTTCAACAAACACATGATTACAGAAGGATATGCGTATGAGTACACATACAACGTAGCGTATAAATATCAGGCAGAATTTAAATCGGCACAAGAAAGTGCACGTAGCTCCGAAAAAGGATTATGGTCATCGAATACATGTGACGGTGATCCGCTTACGGGAACAGCGGTTGAGACGGACACACAGACAAATACAGCCGTTCCAGTATCAAATACTTCTGGAACGAAATACTACACTTCCTCACATTACAGTGCGAAATACTACTATCCTGAAGATTGTGATGGCTGGAAAAGTCTCAGTGCTTCAAATCTTAAATCCTTTAACTCACTTGAGGAACTCCTTGCTTCATACCAACGAACAAAGAGTCCGCAGTGTGAGTAACCACGTTATTTACCTGTTTCAACATCAATATAGTCACTGTAGAAAAGAGTACTCTCCATACTTGCCATTAACCACGTAGATTCGTCCATATGTTTTTTAAGTGTAGCATTTACGAGCAGTGAAAACGCATCTGCCAGATCGTCGTGTTTTTCGACTCCAAATCCAACCAATTGTTCTATCAAGCGCTCGCATCCCTGCCGAGGAAACTTAATGACACCTGCCTTTATTGAAGTCGAAGTGAGCGATAATCGTGTTCGCTTATCACCTTTTGGCTTTATGGCTTCAGCGTCAATCCCGTGTAGCTCAAGCATCTGCGGAAGTGCTTCTTGATACGCAACACTCTCTACAAACATAAGATCATAGCTACTCGGCATATAGGTAAGTTTGTAGTCTTTTAGCAAATCGACTTGTGCTGGAAAATTGAGTCGCTTATTTATTGGATTGGGGAGAATGTATATGCGCAACTTCTCTCGTCGTCCATAAATGTGCGCCGACACAAGAGCGGTATAGTCTGCTGAATCTTTTTCAGATATAGCCAAGTCAACGGCTGCATACCGACCACGAAAAGCACGATGACTCACTGGAGGAAGTTCATCGTAGTACTGTATCCAATCATGATAGATAACCTGATCTTCTGCTGGAATAATTCGAAGGAGATACTCACGTTGCCACGAGATATCACTCGCAACTTTGAGCTTCTCGTCCTCGATATCTTTTACGTCCATGTATTTCCCAGTCCAAAGACAGACATCATTTTTATCGAGAAGCGGGTACTCCTTGAATACTCCCTTGGCTTTTCCTTTTCCAATCTCCTCTTTAATACGCATGAGAAGAGAATCTTCATGGAGAAGGTTTCCAACAATAATTAGCCGAGTCTTTTTATCACCTGATGGAATTACTTCACCTCGAAGCCAGTTATAGGTTTTCTCCCGACCTTCGCGAGTCTTGGTAGATTGTACATCCTCAACGTCGTCACAAATGATAAGGTCGGGTCGGTGTTCGTTATGGCGGAGTCCACGAATACTCTGATCGCTCGAAGCAACCGTAATCCGAGCACCATGTTTTCTGAATACTAGTGAATGCGAACCCCATTCATCACTCTCTTCTTGGAACGGACCAAGATCTTTTTTAAGCAGATCGTTTCCCTCAAGCTCAGTGCGGATGTTCATCATGTGTTGCTTCGCCTGTGCCCGTGTCTGACAGAAGATAATGCAGAACTTCTTTTGTTGTTTACCGAGGATTGCCCATATTGGATAGGCGGTGGTAACCATTGTGGATTTACCTGATCCACGAAAAGCGACAACGTAGAAGTTCTCAGTAGGACTACTTTCAAGATGGTGAATAATTTCTTTTTGGAAGTCTGCCGTTTCGTACTTCACGTAGTGGGCGTAGTAGAAGTGGAAGAAGTAGAGGAAACTGTCTTTGGTGATAGATGTACGGATCAGACGGTCTTTCAGCATCTTGTTCACCAGTGCGTTGGGAATAATTTTATTCATGATGTTTAGTATTTATCTTTTTAATGGAAGTGGTTTTGGTAATTGAAGCGAGCTTAAGAGCTCGCCTTACAATCTTTGCCTGTGACGGCGTTAGTGCTTCAATATCCTCTTTAGTCGTAACTTCAATTTTGTCTTTGTATGCTGGATGACGTTTATTGAGCCAAAAGCGCACCGCTGGGAAGTTCTTTTCCTTAATCAGGGTAAGAAGCTGGCTTTCACCCATGTCATTTACCAAAGCCACGCCATCAGCTAGTGCTTGATCCATTTTCTTAGCAAACGAAACGTCTTCTTTCCGCCAACGGTATATCGTATTGCGTGATAAGTCTGTTTTTTCGCACGCAACTTGAACAATCGGTACTTTGGCTAGCTCTAGGAGAAACTGCTCTTGGTATTTATTTTTCTTCATAGTGTTCAACAGTTACCTTTGTGCCAGTCAGAGCTTCAAAGCGGTTAATGATGAGATCGCAAAATCTCGGTTCAAGATCACAGCCATACACTCGACGACCCAGCTGTTCAGCGGCAAGAAGCGTACTACCAGAACCAAGGAAGCTATCGAGGATAATGTCGTTTGGTTTGGTACAGCGTTTAATCGCTTTCTCGTGGAGTGTGATGGGTTTAGACGTAGCGTGCTGATAGTCTTTAGCAGAGAGTCGTTTGGCAGTCCATATTTCAAGAAAGCTATCAACTTGTGCAACTAGTTCATTACCAGTTCCAAACTCTTTATTGAGAACTTCGTTTAAATCCTGAATACTACCTGCGAGATAAGGTTTACCACGCACACCGTAAACAGCAGGCTCATATGCCTTGTTACAAAATACTTTCGGGACAGGATTTTGAGAATTTTTAAGCCACAAACACACTCGCTTATTGGCAATACCTAGTGATCGGTATACCTCCTGAATCAGTCCTATATAGATTTGATCGCAGTAGTAGAAGACGTGAGTATTCGGGTCTGAGACTGCTAGTGCGGAACTCAAGCTATCTTTGATGAATGTCTTGTATTCCTCAAAGGTACGAGAATCATTGACATTGCCACCATAATCTTTTTTGCCACCAATACCACCGTCGTAATTAATTTTTATGTTGTACACTGGATCTGAATAAATCATCGACGCTCGTTCATTACCAAAGAGTCGTGCAAGAGTTTCAGGTTTTGTGGAGTCACCACAAATGAGCTTATGCCGTCCGAGATGGATAATATCGCCGAGCTTAGTCTTTGGGATAACAATCTTCTTTAGCTCCTTCTCTACATTGAAGTCATCATCCTTGGTAGCGTTGTCCTCATCCCAAAACTTCGCTAGTTCCATTGACTCAAAGCCAGCAAAAGACAAAGTGTCCATATCGAACGCCTTGAGAAGATCATAGTCCCAATAGCCACCAAGCTTGTTTGAGCCGATGAGATACTGCTTTGACTCCTTTTTAGTGAGTTTGCGGTTTGGTACTCGTACGTCAATTAACTCTTCTCCTCGACCCAAGAGCTGGAGTGCCTTGATACGCTGGTGTCCAGCGAGGATAGTACCGTCAGCATCAATAGCTGGTATTTCCACTAGATTAAATTTCCTCAGACTCACAGTTAGAGCCTTCATCTGTACGTCAGTGATCTTGCGGGGATTAATTTCTTGCGGAACAAGATCGTTCACTCGTTTCTGTGCGGTATGCCAAATTAGTTTCTTCATAACTACTTGCTTATGTTGATATGGCTCTATCAAAGCAAATAGATACCTAGTCACGTAATAGACACCAGATGGAGTCGATAAATGAAAACAGCCTTATTTTAAAAGGCTGTTTTCTGTATTATCCACTCACCTTGATGTCCACCTAATAATTTCGACTGCTCTCAACTCTTATTTTCGGATTAATTCGATAGCCAGAACCTTTCCTCCCTTGAATAAGTTTTTCACCGTTAAGCCGAAGCATGTCACTCGCGTAGGCATTAAACGTCTGTACAATCTTTGCCACCGCTTGTGTTGACGGACACCCCAATGACTCCTTTAAGTCATTTGTATTTACATACTTCCTAGTCCGAAACAGTATCTCAAACATTTGCTTTCGTTTTCCATCACTCGTCATGTCGTACGAAAAATTACTCCCACCCAGCACATGTGAGAGTGATCCATCCCCCACATCATAAATGATACAATCGACACCATCTTCACGGAGATCAAGTATAGCTTGCTGATTTTTGGTTATCTCTTGTTGGTTTTCATTGATGCTTCTCAGCTCATCCAAAATTTTGTACTCAACAGGTCGGTGATACGGAATAACCATTTCACGTGTAAGAGAATTATGTTGCTTGTACCGCTTCTGGAGTTGTACAGCCATATCTGCAATTGGCTTCATACTTTTAGCTAAATTTAGAAAAGTCTCACGTTGTTCAAAAATTGGCTTAAGTGACTTTTGAATAGCAGAGAGATCAGGAAACTGCGTGAAAGAGAGTAGACTCTCAGGTATCTGTACTTTGTATTCTTTCTCTGATTCATTACTCATAGTATCCTAATTTTAGCACTGTTTGCTGGATTGTATAGCATTTGTTATACTATTTATACCATGATAAATAATCTCAGTGACAAAGACAAGAAAGCCCTTGGACTTATCCGCAACAAGATTACTACGTATGGCAAAAGCCCTACCCTACAGGAGATCAATGAGGTTACTGGCGGTAAATCACCCCGATCAGCCAGTCTAGTAATTGATCGCTTAGAAAAAGCAGGACTTGTGAAGCGAAGCGGGCGAAGTCTCGTCTTAACATCCCCGAGGCTCAATAATTCAGTTAACACGATTGACGTACCCCTAGTAGGTGCAGTGACGTGTGGTACTCCAATGCTAGCCGAGGAAAATATTTTAGACTACATTCCAGTCTCAACTGAGATGGCGAGAAGTGGTTCTACTTATTTTCTTTTGCGTGCTATGGGCGACTCGATGAATCTTGCTGGTATCAATAGTGGTGACCTTCTACTCATTCGACAGCAAGAGTCAGCAGAGACTGGAGATAAAGTTGTTGCCCTCATCAATGATGAGACAACTCTCAAATACTTTGAAAGAGCTGATGGTGCGGTGATCCTAAGACCAAAATCATCCAATAAAACGTATAGACCAATCATATTAACCGATAATTGTCAGATCCAAGGAGTTGTTGTTGCGATACTTCCATCAGATCTGTATTAAATATTATGACCAAAAGAAATATTCATACCGTATACAATAAGGATAGAAGTATGTGGGAAACCAAAGTCGAAAATCAATCGAAACCGGTCGTAAGTTCTCATACCAAAGAAACGGCCATTGATAAATCAATAAAAGAGGCGAGGTCTAGACAAGTTGAGCATGTGATACATAAAAGAGACGGAACGATTACCGACAAGGATAGTTACGGCAAGGACCCAAACCCACCGAAAGATACAAAACATTAATTGATTTAACCACAACATATTATGAAAAGAATATTTATTGCATTCGCTGTTGAAGACAAAAAGTTCCGTGACTTTCTTGTAGGTCAAGCAAAAAATGACAACTCACCATTTGAGTTTGTAGATATGTCCGTAAAAACACCGTGGGAAACAGATTGGGAGTCTAAATGTCGAACAAAAATTAAGGGTTGTGACGGAATGATTGCGCTTATCAGTAACAACACACCACGGGCGACTGGTGAATTGTATGAAATTAAGACTGCGAACGAAGAAAAAGTACCAGTAATGCTTATGTATACAGGTTCAGATAGACCTATGCTTCCATCTTCTTTGAATGGTCGTCTTGTTAATGTTTGGAATTGGGACAATATAAAGTCATTCATCAACAAACTGTAGTATGAGAAAAGCGCTTGTAGTTGGGATTAATAACTACCCACAATCGCCTCTAACAGGGTGCATTAATGACGCTTCAGCTTTTGCAAATACTATCAGCAAGAATGGTGATGGATCACCTAACTTCGATGTCAGACTTGAGACTGATGTTCCAACAAAATCTGATCTTATGACGGCGATTAAAGAGCTTTTTGCTGGCGATAGCGATATTGCCCTCTTATATTTTTCAGGTCATGGGTACCTGAACACTCTTGGTGGTTACTTAGTAACCCCAGATTACAAACTAAATGATGAGGGTGTTTCGATGGATCAAATTCTTACTATTGCAAACCAATCTAAATCAAAGGACAAGATAATCATTCTTGACTGTTGTCATTCAGGTTCATTTGGTTCACCTGTCACTACAGGAACTACCGCACCGACAACTCAAATTATTGAAGGTGTAGTTGTTCTAACTGCCAGTCGTGATAGCGAAGTTGCTTTGGAGATTAATGGTCATGGAATTTTTACTAGTTTGCTTATTGATGCATTGCAAGGAGGTGCCGCCGACTTAAGGGGTCATATAACTCCTGGAAGTGTTTATGCTTACATTGATCAAGCGCTTGGTCCTTGGGATCAACGTCCAGTCTTTAAGACTAATGTAACTAGATTCACTTCATTGAGAACTATAAATCCTCCTGTTCCTACAGAGACGCTTAGAAAAATAACAGAGTATTTTCCAACGCCTGAACAAGAATACGCATTAGACCCTACGTATGAGTTTGATAATAAAGATATTGCCATACCTGAAAAGGTTGCTGTCCTTAAAAATTTACAGAAATTTGTGAGCATTGGACTAGTTGTCCCTGTCGGGGAAGAACACATGTATTACGCAGCTCAAAACTCAAAATCCTGTAAGTTAACGGCTCTCGGATACCACTATTGGAGACTTGTTTCAGAAGGTAAAATATAAGTGTCCCAAATGGGCACTTATGGATTTTTGTACCGCTATTGCATTACTTAATCAGGCTCTTGACGAGAAGCAACCACCGGCACTCACTAGCTCGTGGATTTTTATACATGCAAAACCTGTGTACCAATATGCACGACAGAACTTACGTAACGAAAACAATAGTATTGATTGGGACTCTTTAACTCGTCACATTTCCCGTGAGTATCAAAAAAGATGGATTCGCTATCGATATAAACAGGCACGACCGTACCGACGTCAGACAGAAGTTGACTTGATCCTTGAGAGATATAAAGAGAAATTGTATGTTTTTCTTTCGCCAGCAGATGACCGCGACAAACACATTCAAGATCGCATGGTGATTCGTTTGGTGCGATTGGGTCAAAGGGGTAACGTCTGCGCTCAAGAGGAACTTATAAAGTGGGTGACATTCATTACTGACGACTGGATAGATCGTTACCCACAAATGTATCGTTGGAAAGGATATGAGGACGAGGTGCCCGACAAAATACGATGTTGCATTCGGTGCTGTAGATACACAGGATCGTTTCTGGGGTACCTATTCAAGACCTTGGAGTACTCAGCGAGAGGGAAACCACCGCTAGTCTCCCTCGATGACAAGATACTCGATGGCGCAAAAACAAGGATTGAATATGCTCGGGCCGAAGAATGGGTATAGTTGCAGACTCGTATTGTGGGCGTATAGTTGGACTTATGAAACTTGGGTTTAATAAGGAGAAATTAGTACCGCTCATCTTTGCGGTTCTTTTTACTGCTCTGATATTTGCTGACAACAACTACTTCAATCACCAACTTCTTTCTGGTCTTTCTATTGTCGCTGTTTCTTCCATTGGATTTGTCCTCACTGTCATCATGCTTGTATCTGGCTATGCAGTATACAAAGCCTTACTACATGCAAGCGTTGGATTTGGTGTGCTCATTTTTATGGCACAGACATATTGTGATCTCCAAAGCCAAACACCTGAAGGACTCCAAGCCCTCACGTTCTTGTGGGGTACAGGACTCGTCTTTATCTCCTACGATTTCATTACAAAATTTCAGGAGGCATACAAAGAGCATAGGAAGCGGTTTGAGAAAGGTGGCTCATCATGGGAAAGCAGATTGACCATAATTGCATATATTCTCTTTGTTTTGTTCTACCTTATTTGTATTTATAGAGTACTAACGCCAATTATTTCGGGTCTTTGTATGTACTAATAGTTACAGATGACTGTAACTATTACAGGCTGTTCCGTGTCACTTTTGTCACTTTTTGAGATGCACGAGACGCGTCGGTAAGGTAGTGTAAAATGAGCTGATTCCGTCAAGCTGGGCTTGGTCACCTACGGTTCTAGCCCGAGACGGCCAGCGCTCTGTGGAAACTCAACACATTTTCTTTCACACTCACTCATTCGGCTCTAGGACACGCCTCATTCGCATTTTATTGGGGCTTAAAAGTCTGGGAGACTTTTAAGGAGGTTGTCGAGATTTTCTGAAAGAAAATATCATACAACCTGAACTGAAGCTGTAAGCTTCGAGTCCCTGACTGGCAGCAATCGACAGGCCACAAACGTGAATACGTCTGTGGCCTTTGTCGTTGCTAGCCAGTCAGGGACTCGAACGGCGGAGCGATATGAGGAGCTTGCGACGAAACAGCGAGCCGCGTCCAGCGTTCTTGTGAACGAAGTGAACTAGAAAAAGCGGGACGAGTCCCTGACCTCGAAGACCTTGCCAGATATTTTGTGATGTAAGGAAACAAAATATCGACAAGGTGTACTGCTCATGTAATGAGAGAGATTCCAAGTCTGGCAGCGCTCTGGAGAAACGCAACTCACTTTTAAACACAGATCTGCTATCATTTAAGGATATGACAAAAAAGCAAACTGCAACATATGTAGATGGGTTTGTACTCGTTATTCCTAAAAAGAACATCGCCAAGTACAAGAAGATGGCTCGTGAGGCGGAGGAGGTGTGGAAGCGTTTTGGAGCTTTAGATTATAAAGAATGTATAGGAGAAGAGCTTTCAAAGAAAGCGTCGCATGGTATGCCAGCACCACTCTCGTTTACCAAACTGACCGGAGCAAAAGCAAGTGATACTATCTGGTTTTCTTTCATTACCTATAAAATAAAACCCAGAGAAACCAAGTAAATAAAAAAGTAATGGAATTTTTCAATGAAAAATACGCCAATGTAGACATGCCAATGCCGTTTGATATGAGCAAAATGGCTGTCGGAGGTTTTTCTGTGGAAGTTGGATAGAGAAGTTTTCCGGCATCGTCCAATACATCTGGGAAGGTTACACTATCCTAAATATTGTATACTTACACGTATGACAATAAACCCGTGGATTAATTTTAATGGCAACGCAGAAGAGGCGTTTACTTTTTATCAGTCAGTGTTTGGTGGTGAGTTTTCGAAGGTGACCCGTTTCAAAGATATTGCAACTCCTGAATTCCCAGTCGGAGATGAAGACGCAAACAAAATCATGCGCATCGTACTCTCCATAGGGAACGGCACAATGCTCGTCGGAAATGACGTACCCTCATTCATGGGGAAGGTAAGTGAAAGCGAAAACAGAAGTAAAATCTTTGTAGATGCTGAGAGTAGAGAAGAAGCGGGAAGGATATTCAAAGGGCTTTCTGTTGGTGCAGAAGTAGAAGTACCGATGGATGACAGCGCTGAAGGAGAAGCCTTCGCAATGTTCAGAGACAAATACGGTATTGAGTGGATTGTAGAATTTAATCCGAAAGCATAGTGATTATATGGATTTACCAAAATTATCATTCATTTACGCGTACCCTCTTGATCGTGGACGGAGAGCATTATTTTTAGAGAAGGGTCTTGAGTATCCATCTATGGAAGAAGTTAAGTCTACTCTCAAGTACTGGGAAGGAATCTGGAGCGAAGCGGACTCATCGAAACATATAATTGCTAACCTTGCTGATCTAACAGGGAAAGTCCCCGAGCGTAACTTGGAGTGTTTCGTTTTTGGAGCAGGACTACAAGCGATGTCTACTCCGTTTCTTCTTCCGATGTGGAATAAGGAGAATAAACAATGGTCTGACGAAAAATTTCTGGATTTAATCATTCATGAATTACTGCATATTTTTCTAGTCACAGATAATCAACAGTATTGGGATTATGCACAAACGCAATATGCAGGTGAAGAACCAGTATCTAGGAACCATATACTTCTGTATGCCATGCTGTATGAAATGTATCAAAGACTGTTTGATAAAGAGCCGCTAGACTTCGGTCGGGACAATTTACCACCAGGGTACGCCCGGGCAATTGAGTTAGTTAAAGAAATTGGATATAAGGAGCTTATTGAAAAGTACAAGACATTCCAGAAATAACATCAATCGTGTCACTCACAGGGTAACCCTGTGGGCTAAAGCCACTGAACTTTTCAAAGGAATGTAATTAGGTTAGTCTTGTCCCAGAGCAACCCAAACAGGAGAAATATATGTCATTACCCATGCCACAACGAGTGCCTGAACCTGGCTTCTACTACCACTACAAGCACGACCCAAACAGATTGGTAAACAATTATGCCTATGAGGTGATAGGTGTCGGTTTCCACACCGAAGACGACCCTCGCCCCGGTGAAGCACATTTCATTGTGTACCGTCCTTTGTATGAAGCTTCTGTGTACAAGGCTTCAAAAGAACTTGGTGTTCCGTGTTTCGATAACCGTCCGCTTGAGATGTGGATGGGTGATGTAGAGAAGGATGGAAGAAAGTTTCCACGCTTCACGAAAGTCACCGACCCAGCCGTCACACAGGTGCTGACCAAAATCAGAAACGAAATGTATCCGTAGGATACGCCCATAATCCCGAAGGTCGCCATGGCGACCTTCGGGATTATTTTTTAAGTTTGACCAACGTGGAGAAACCCCAACGCGAAGCTAGCGCTTCGCGTTGGGGTTTCTGATATACTTTTTATATGAATCGAAACATACTCATCGGTGCGGTGGTACTCGTTGTTTTATTTGTGGGGTATAGCAGTCTGAGGCAGGGGAGTACTTCGACTCCAAACGGAGGTACACCTAGCGAGGAACGTGTAGAGACAAAAGGTGAGAACGTAACACAGAAGGCAGAGACGGTAACACTTTCGGGAACGTACGTATGTCTACCACCTGTTGCAGGGGGTACCGTCACAGCGGACTGCGCGTTTGGCATTCATACCGATGAGGGTGAATACTACGCGGTTAATTTCGGAGCAGGTGCAGGAAGCATGGCAGACTTCAGAGACGGAGAACGCATTACTGCAAAAGGAACGATAATTCTGACCAAAGACCTCAAGCCAAACAGCTGGGCAAAGTTCACCTCCCAAGGCCTCTTCACGATACTTGAAAAGGTAATGTAGGGAGGGTTTTCATTATAAAATGCTGGTATTTTAATTTCTCCCATGTATAAAAAACTTCCAGTGAAAAAACTTTCGGGCTCTGAGACATTTAAAAACTCAGGACAAAAATCTTTCAACGTATTAGAGTTCTGGCAGTACGGCTTTTCCAGCCTTAACTCAAATGTACTTCGAGGTGCACTCGCAGAATTTCTAGTCGAGAACGCACTCAAACAGAATAAAGAGATCGATGTTCGTAGTCCTTGGGGAGACTACGATGTTTTGTATCAGAATACAAAGATTGAGGTGAAGTGTTGCTCATATATTCAAGACTGGGATCAAAATCAATTTACAAAGATTCTCTGGTCTGGGCTTAAGGCAACAGAACTGTATTACTCAGACGCTGTTAAGAAGCAATCAGAGCTTAGCAGGGTTGCTGACTACAAATCTGATGTATATGTTCTTGCACTGTTTAAGCACCAAGACCATGTCACTCTCGATATCGTCGACCTTAGTCAGTGGTGTTTCTATGTTCTTTCAAGAGACCACCTTAAGGAGCTATCGAAGAATGGCAACAGTATCTCTCTGGCTCGTCTAGAAAAGCACGCTATAAAACCCTTTGAATTTAACGATCTCGCAAAGGCAATCGTTGAAAATACAGCTTAAATGCGAGTTTATCTTTCTTAAAATGTGATGTAAACTTGTGTTAAGTTAGCATTATGCCAACGAAACACGAAAAGAAGCTTTTGGAGTTACCGGATATCCTGACATTACAGCAGGCATGTGATGTTCTAAATTGCCATCCGAACACGCTTCGCAAGTGGGACAACAAAGGAATTCTTAAGGCGCTACGCTTCGGTACTCGCAAAGACCGACGTTACCGCAAGGAAGACATCATTAAATTTTTGGATAAGAGTATTTAACATTTATGGCATCAGACATCAAACAACTTGAGAGTAAACTATGGGAGGCGGCAGATCATCTTCGAGCCAACTCTTCTTTGCGTCTCAACGAGTTTGCTGAGCCAGTTCTAGGTCTTATTTTTCTCAAGTTCGCTGACGTAAAATTCACTGTTGCACAGAAAGAAATTGAAGCTGAGACAAAGACGTCTACTTCTAAACGTCAGAGACCTATCACTCCTGAGGACTATCAATCACGAGCTGTGCTTTTCGTTCCTGAGCACGCTCGTTTTTCGTATCTCATTGCACTTCCAGAAGGAACGGATATGGGAAAGGCAGTTAATGATGCAATGAAGGAAATTGAAACATCAAACAAAGACCTCGCAGGCATTCTTCCGAAAAATTACAACCTGCTCGACAATTCTGCAATTGTTACGCTTCTCAAAAATCTAAATCATATCCCCGACACAATTGAAGGCGATGCATTCGGTCTTATTTACGAATACTTTCTCGGCAAGTTCGCGCTGTCAGACGGTTCGGGTGGTGGAGAGTTCTTTACTCCGACATCGATTGTAAAGTTGATCGTAGAAATTCTTGAACCCTATCAAGGAAAGATATACGATCCTGCTTGTGGTTCAGGAGGTATGTTTGTGCAGTCCCTTGAGTTCATTAAGCGTCATCTTGAAAATGGAAAAAAAGAAAAAGCCTCACGAGAGATTTCTATTTATGGGCAAGAAAAGACTGATCAGACAGTTCGTATTGCTAAGATGAACCTCGCTATTCATGGTCTTTCTGGAGATATACGTCAGGGAAACACTTACTACGAAGATCTACACCGCTCTGTCGGAAAGTTTGATTTTGCAATGGCAAATCCACCATTCAATGTAGATGGTATTGATAAAGAACGTATCAAAGATGATCCCCGATTTTCATACGGTCTCCCACGTACAGATAACGGTAACTATCTCTGGATACAAATATTCCTGAACGCTCTCAAAGATGGAGGTCGTGCAGGTTTTGTTATGGCAAACTCTGCCAGTGATGCTGGAAATAGTGAAAAAGAAATTCGTAAGAAGCTTGTTGATGACAATGTTGTTGATGTGATGGTCTCTGTTGGTCCAAACATGTTTTATAACGTTACTCTTCCTGTAACTCTCTGGTTTCTCGACAAAGGTAAGAGGTATCTTGAGCGTAAAGACAAAATTCTTTTCATTGATGCACGAAATACCTTCACCCAAGTCGATCGTTCACATCGTGAATGGACTGATGAACAAATACAGCAGATTACTGACGTTGTACGAAGGTATCGTGGCGAGCAAACTTTAGCTAAATATGAAGACGTAAAGGGGTTTTGTAAGGTCGTTACAATCCAAGAAGTAGCCGATACTGGTTACTCTCTAAATCCAGGTCGATATGTAGGAACTGTCGAATCGGATATTTCAGATGAGGATTTTGAAACGTCTGCAAGAGAGCTTTACACCGAGTTTGAAAAACTTACTGTTGAGGCACGTTCTCTTGAAAAGAGTATTTTGAATAATTTTCGAAATCTCTTGGGATTAGAATAGTAATATGCAGATCAATCAAGAAACAAAAGAAATACGATTCGGTGATCTTTACGAAATCCCCTCTCGTAATGGCGTGAGTAAGCCGAAGAGAGTAAGAGGCTCAGGTTTTCCTATGGTGAATATGGGTGAGATTTTTAAGTATGACAAGATATACGATTCTATTGGGATGGAGCTTGCCCCGTTAACGTTAAAGGAGCAAGCGAACAGTCTACTTATGGATGGCGATCTACTTTTTGCAAGACAGTCATTAGTGGCAGAAGGCGCTGGTAAATGTTCAATTTTTAAAGGGACAACACGTCAGACAACCTTCGAGTCGCACCTTATAAGAGTGCGATTAAAAAAAGATATTGCAAACCCTGATTTCTTCTACTATTACTTTTCATCTCCTAGAGGAAAAGCTAAAACCCAATCACTGGTGATGCAGGTAGCTGCAGCTGGAATCAGAGGGAGTGAACTAGAAAATCTCAATGTTGATTATCTTCCATTGAAGACTCAAAAAGCAATTGCTTCAACTTTGTCCCTTTTTGATGATTTAATTGAAAACAACAAACGTCGCATCTACATTCTTGAGACACTAGCTCAAAAAATTTATACTGAATGGTTTGTAAATTTTCGTTTTCCTGGGTCTGAAAAAATAAGATTTGGGAATGATGGTCTTCCTGATGGCTGGGAAGTAAAGAGAGTAGAAGATGTGATTAAAAGAGTCTCAGCTGGCAGGAGATACGAAAATAAAACTGTTAAACCTACAGGTAAAGTGCCAGTTTTAGATCAAGGTAGGTCAGGGATAATTGGCTATCATAATGATGAGCCGAGTGTTGTAGCTTCGACAGACGATCCAATAATTGTATTTGCGAATCATACTTGTTATCAAAATTTAATAATGTTTGCATTTTCTGCAATACAAAATGTTTTACCTTTTCTCCCATTAGATGATAGGAATGTATTTTGGTTGCATTTTGCAACAAAAAACTTAATCTCATTCAACGACTACAAAGGACACTGGCCTGAATTTATGACAAAGAAATTGAATGTTCCGCCAGTTGAAGTTACAGATAAATTTGGTAGAGAGGTGCGAGAATGTATTGTTTTAAAGTATAAACTTGAGAAACAGAACGAAATACTGATCAAGTCACGTGACTTGATTCTTCCACAGTTGGTCACCGGTAAATTAGAAATAAAATCATGAACGAATTTTCAGAAGACAACCTCATAGAGCAAACAGCTGTCAAAATCTTTGGCGAACTTTGGGGTGTTAAAAATTTTATTAATGGATACTCTGATGAGGGTGACGCACTCCTAGGTCGTGATAATCAAGGGCAGGTTATTTTGGCGAAGTACCTAAAGCCCTCTCTCGAGAGACTTAACCCTGATGCTCCAATAGAAGCCATTATTCAAGCTATTGATGAGCTTACTCGTGACCGTTCATCAATGAGTTTGGTAAATGCGAATGCTGATATCTATAAACTCATAAAAGATGGTGTCAAAGTTGAGGTCCGTGACGATCGTGGAGCGATAGAGACCATCAATATCAAAGTTGTTGATTTTAATGATGTCTCAAAAAACGACTACCTTCTCGTATCTCAAATGTGGATCACTGGCGAACTCCACAAGCGTCGCCCTGATCTTATAGGTTTTGTAAATGGGTTGCCGTTAGTGCTCATTGAATTGAAAGCTTCGCACAAGAATCTCCGCAATGCCTACCAAGAAAATATTCGTGACTATAAGGACACCATTCCTCAGCTTTTTTGGTGTAACGCATTTATCATTATTTCAAATGGTATTGAGAGTAAGGTGGGTACCCTTACTTCTGCCTATGAGCACTTTAATGAATGGAAGAAGATTAATGACGAGAGTGAAGAGGGTGGCGTAAGTCTCGACATTGTACTTCGTGGTACGTGTGAGCCGTCACGACTTTTAGATATTGTTGAGAACTTCACATTATTTGATGGCTCTCGTGGCGAACTCACCAAAATTGTTGCTCGATACTTCCAGTTCCTCGGGGTCAATAAAGCTTTTCAGCGTATTGAACATCGTGAAGAAAATGGAGGTCGTCTTGGGGTGTTCTGGCACACACAAGGATCAGGAAAATCATACTCAATGCTCTTCTTGTCGCAGAAGGTATTCAGAAAGATGCATGGTAACTTCACTTTTGTGCTGATTACTGACCGTCGTGAGCTTGATAAACAGATATACAAGAACTTTGTTGACTGTGGAGCTGAGAAAGATAAAGAAGTGCATGCAGATTCTGTTCAAAATCTCCGAGAACTACTTGCTGAGGATCATCGCCATATCTTCACTTTGATTCAGAAGTTCAACGAACCCATTGAACTCAATCTACGAAATGACATTATTGTAATGGCTGACGAAGCGCATCGTACCCAATACGATACTTTTGCAAAAAACCTTCGTATTGCACTTCCGAACGCTTCATTCATTGGCTTTACTGGTACGCCAATTATGGATGGTGAAGAAAAGACCCGCTCAACCTTTGGAGACTATGTTTCAACATACAATTTTGCACAGTCTGTAGAGGACGGTGCGACAGTACCGCTCTTCTATGAGAACCGTGTTCCAAAACTTCAGAATACTAATACTGATATCCAGAAGGATATTGAGAAGGTAATGGATTACTACGACCTTACCTCTGATGAGGAGGATAAACTTGAGCAGGAGTTTTCAACTTTCTACCACCTCATCTCTCGTGAAGATCGTCTCAATAAGGTTGCGGAAGATATTGTGACGCACTTTACCTCACGGGGATACAACGGTAAAGCGATGGTCGTGTCTATTGATAAGAAGACAGCTATTCGCATGTACGTGAAGGTAAAAGAACAAATGCAACGGTACATTGCAAAGCTTAATATTGCTGTCTCAAAAGCAAAAGACGAACACGAAAAGGAGTCTATTCGTGAGCAGATATCTAAATACGAGGACATTGATATGGCGGTAGTGGTCAGTCAAAGCCAGAACGAAATTGATGACATGAAGGAGTTTGACATCGATATGCGTCCGATCCGTGCTCGTATGATTGACGAGGACTTGGAAACTAAATTCAAAGAGCCTACCGATAACCTCAAGATTGTCTTCGTATGTGCTATGTGGATGACTGGTTTTGACGTGCCAAACCTTTCAACGCTCTATCTTGATAAGCCACTCAAGAACCATACGCTCATGCAGACTATCGCTCGTGCAAACCGTGTGTATCCGGGAAAGACTAACGGTCTTATCGTTGACTACATTGGTGTGTTCCGAAACCTCCAGAAAGCACTCGCTATTTATGCTGTCTCGAATGATGGTGATGACGAGATTATTAAAGATAAGGATGAGCTAGTAGAAATCCTCTTTGCAAGTGTTTCTCAGACTCGACAATTCCTCAAGTTGCTCGACCTCAATATCAATGATTTACTCGAAGCAAAGGATATTGAAAAGATCCGTCTCGTCGACGTATTTACCAACCGCATCCTTGTCGATGAACAAACTAAGCAACGCTACCTCGAACTTTCAGGTGATGCACTCAAATACTACAAAGCTGTTCTCCCAGAACCAAAGGCAGAAGACTTCTACCACGAGGTGACTGCGTATAAGGTTATTGCTTCCCGTATCCGTGAAGTTATCGACGAGGAGACTGACGTGTCTCAGGTTAAGAAGGATCTTGAGGATCTGCTCGACCGTTCTATCCGTGCCGGTGAGTACGTCATTAAAGATAAACCAAACCTAAAAGACCTAAGCAAGATAGACTTTGAAGCACTCAAGAAGTTTTTTGATGACTCAGACACGAAGAATATTGAAGCTGAGGAATTAAGTGCTGAATTGGAAGAGAAGATAAAAGAGATGGTTCGAAAGAATAAGCTACGCAAGGCATTCCTTGATCGCCTCAATCGACTGTTGCATGAATACAACGCTGGTTCGCATGATCTTGAGTCGTTCTTTGACCAGCTCGTAGAGCTCGCTAAGGATCTAAGCGAGGAAGATAGTCGTGCAATTGCAGAGAACCTATCTGAGGAAGAGCTGGCTATTTTTGACTTGCTCAAAAAAGAGAACCTCAATCCAGACGAAGTAAATCAAGTGAAAGTGGTTGCGAAGGAGTTGGTAATAAAGCTTCGTATGGAGAAACTTGCGCTCGACTGGAAGAAAAAGGAAGAGACTCGTGCTGATGTTAAGGTCACTATCCGCGCTCTTTTGTATGACAACTTGCCTGAGCCTACCTATACAGAAGAAGACTGTGAAGATAAAACTCAGAAGGTCTATTCGCATGTTTACGACAGTTATGTTGATAATAAGACTAGCGTGTATACGGTAAATATCTGAGTTCGAAATTTAATTATGGATAACAAATCAAAACAGTTTAATTTTTTAAAGGATGCTCCTGTTGGTAAGGAGTCTAAAAACTTTTTTGATTTCTACCACAAGAGCGTTGCACCGGCACTTAAATCTATTTTAGAAAGCGACACGTGTGTTCATACCATCGGTCTCTTTGGTCGATGGGGTACAGGAAAAAGTACAATCGTTAAGTTACTCAAAGATGAGGGTATTGAGGGAGGAACAATAGTTGAATTTGATGCTTGGAAATACGAAAAAGATTCTTTAAGAAGACAGTTGCTCCTGCAGATAGCAAAGGATTTGCAAGTAAATAAAAATGAAATTGATAAGCTTGAGAAGGAACTTTATTTTTCTCTGAGCGAAACTGTAGGCGAAAAGGTATCCATCTCCTGGGGTTATTTGAAGAAGGTGGCAATTTTGTCGCTGCCGTTCCTAATAATAATTGGTCTGTTTACGTGGCAAGTCTTCCCTGATCTTGCCACACAATGGAAACTTTGGGCCGGAACAAGTTTTTCGTTGGCACTTTCAATTGCTTTAATTATAGAGAAAGTACTTGGGGAGGACTTCAAAAAGATTATTATGGTTTCTCCGATAACTTCCTCAAAATCACAGTTAAGTTCTCCCGAACAATTTGAGAAATCTTTTGTACGGATTTTAAAGTTATCAAAAATTAAGACCAATAGAGTTGTGGTTGTTATAGACAATCTTGACCGTGTTGACTCTAAAGTTGCTACGGAAGTCCTGTCGACTCTAAAAACGTTTCTTGAAATTAAAGACGTGGACGCAAAAGGTAAGAATGTTGTTTTTCTCGTCCCATGTGATTTTGAAGCAATTAAAAAGGCAGCTCCTAGCGCTGAGTTAGCCGACGAGTTTTTAAGAAAGATATTCAATGTTGTTGTTTGGACTCCGGAATATATTGATACCGACATTCGTACTTTCGTGAAAGAACAGATCAAACAAACAGGAGACATTAAAAATTATTTAGAAAATGATGATGTGTACTTGGTTATAGAGTCTGCATTTTCTAACAATCCTCGAGAGATAAAACAATTTATTAACAATTTAATTTCTGCAGTTCTTGTTGCCTTCAATACTGAGGTTAAGGATATTGTTTCTAATAATATTGCATATATGGCAAAAGTACTTGTGCTAATGCATAAGTACCCCGAGGCATTTCAAAACTTGAAAAAATCTTGGTATGCACCTGAAGAGATACTTGGTACGTATAGGAAAGTAGTGGTTGCAGAAGAACCGCCTTTTCGTGAGGAGTTTGAGAATTTCATGCTTGAGACCAGTCGAATCACTGTTGAGGATGCTGAACCATTTATATACCTAAAGAAACCTGTTATCTCCGACCTTCTTACAGATGATGAGTCCATCAGGCTTTCTCTCATAGAAGGAAATGAAACTACGGCAAAAACTCATATAGAGGCAGAAACAGACAAGGCAACTTTGCTTGAGTTCATTATTTCAATCCTCAACAAGTATAAAAATCACGGAATTGATGTAGTTACAACCATTTTTAAAACTCAGTTAACTGTTCTTGGTGAGCTAAATCTGACTAGTAGAGATTATATAAATACTGTCGCGGGCTTACTTGATGGTAAAGTTTGGCCTTCTTTTCAGAAGTTGCCAACTGATGTGATTTTTGATTTTGTAGTTGCGGATCCCAATCTTGATTCTCGTATTAGAAAGAATATTCTTGACCGTTATGTTCTGGCACTTTCTGCAACCGAAGAGTTTAAAAATTTTAACGAAATAGCAATTGTTAAGAGCATTTTGCAAAACCTAGTAAAGCAAAAGCAGTTACTAACAAATGAACATGTTTTGAATATTGCACAAGCTATTGAGGAACATTACTCCGTAAGAGACGACATCTTGAATCTTTTTGTTGGAATCGATGATAAAAGCAAGTTTCTTACGAAAAAAAGTATTGAACGGATTGTTGAAACAGCTTCACTAGAAAACTTTGGTACAAAGAAAGCTTTGTTGACTGACCTGAGTGATATGGTAATAGAGAAGAAAGTCTTTCCTCAACTCTTCAAAAAACTTACTGAAATTACTATTGCACACAATCAAGCAGTTTCAGGTTTTACTGAAGAAAAAGAACAATTCTTTAAGGAAGCTCTCGGTTTGCTGGTTACTTTCAGAGTAGATTTGAAATTACTTTTGCCCGCAGATAAGGTTGATTTTATAAAAAACATAGTTCAAACCTTCAACGCGATTCCTTTATGGGAAAAGCGTAAGACCCTATCTCTTATACTTATTTATCTAAGAAGTAGTCTTGTTGATCCACAGAAAACCGAAGCGCAACAACTATTTGTACAGTTTTTACAAAATGCTAATGCGGTTGCGGTCCGTGAGTTCTTCACGTTTTGGAAAATCACTTATGCTCAAACATTAGTGACCGAATTTTTACCAAACATTCAACCAAGAGTTTTGTCACAACCAGATTTTACTAAGGTGATATATGATTTTTCTTCTGATGAAACTAGACTTCAAATACTTGATGTACTAATTGCCCAAGATCCTCTTCAGGCGATAGAATTTATTGCTACATTGAAGCCTAAAGATTATGCAAGGGCAGAAATAGTTGAAAAAATACTGAACAAGGCTCCGACTATTGGGATTGCGGGTAGAAGGAAGATGTATGACTTTGTTGCCGACAAGATTAATAAAAACAATGATGTTGCAATAAAGGAGTTAGTGTCAAAGCAAGTAATCGAATTACTTAACCAGGATAGTCTTGAAACATCCGAAGTAGGGCATTTTTTCTTTGAAAAAGCAGACTTTTTGAGCATAGAAAAGAAGAGAGAAATAGTTAAGTCAACATTAGAATTTTTGAGACAACCAGGTAAAGTTTTAGCTACAGTAAATTCCTCTGCGCTTAAAGTAGTTACTGGATTTTTCTCTGAGTTACAAGAGACTCTGCAAAAGGATTATATTTTCAGCTTGTTTTGTATGATCAGAGATGGTCACTCTCAGGAAGTTTTGGATTTGGCATTTAGTAATTTACTAACGTTGAAGCCGTCCTTCAGTCAATATCAGAAGGACTACGAAGACGTTGCTTCTGCCCTAGATTCGTGGAGTAACGGGGGGAAGAAATCAGTTGTTGATTTTCTATTGCAACTAAAACCTGATGGAAGGATTAGTGCGACTGAAAAAAGTTATTGGGAAAAGGTAGAATCTCATAATGTGACGGAGAAGAATGAATCTTAATTATGCTGAAGAAGATAAAATACATACTGCACAGAATGAAGACTGACAGAAAATTTACTGTACTGTTTGTCCTATACGTAGTCACAGTAATACTAACTTCATTTGCATTCGCTCACTGGGAAAAGCAGGTGAGCACAATCTTTCTTACCTTTTCTCTGATCGGACTCGCGTTCATTTCCTTGTTTACGTGGTCCCTAGCAGCTCTGGCAGTGTTCAGATCGTTGATGGTGATTGGAGCAGGATTATCCCTTATTCTCTTTATTGCTCAGTCGTATTGCGCGCTAGATATCAGCAAGAGAGTTGCAGATGATTCTCTACAAAGTTTGATTGGTATCAGTATTATTTTCATTGGTGTTACCTTCGGAGTGCGTTTGTATCGAGAACTTTTTGGTGATCCTAATGCAAAGCGTGAGTTTGATAAAGTAGGAGTTCTACAATCATTTCGCAATGCAAATGAAGGTAAGGACTCGTATATAATTCTAGTTCTGTACGCATCGTTTATGGGACTCATCCTTGGTCAGTTATTTGAGGTGTTGTACCCTATATTCAATAGCTTGTGCGTGTATCAGTAGATATTTTCAGCAACTGGAAATATCTTAAAAGAGGAATAAAATATTGAGGTGATAACCCACCTCAAAGACAAGCAGTACTACATCGACCTCTACGACCGCCATACCGTGGAGCGTTGTCGTGGTATGGAACTCGGTATGTAGAAGATGACACTCTGGTTCAAATATACCGTAGCTCGACTCTCACCAACCTAACCTTATTCCCACAGCATGCATGAAGGGGACTTTTCATATTCTATAATTACAGTATGAAAAAAGTACCAAGTGATACTAAAAAGCTAGTGAAGGATTTAAACGCGAAGCTCAAAGTACTCCAGAGTGAATTAATAGAGGCGAATAAACTGGAAGGGAAGGATCCTTTCATTGGTGTAAAGGTAAAAAAGAATCAAGGACGCGCAGAACGGGTGAAGCAGAAAGATGCAGTCGACACCCTCGTTGGAACGTCGTACCTTGAGATAGAGATTACCGCAAAGGACGGAGATGTATTCATTCCTATCTCCATTGCTTCGGGGAAGAAGGTAGCGGGCTTCATGTACCAGATTGAGGGAACTGCAGAAGGGAGGATTGCTACTGCTGATGTGCGCGTTCGTGGAGAAGGGGTACTGCAAGTTACCGTCGGTACAGTGCACTATGCAAAAATACCCGCAGGTAAAACAGCTTCGTTTGAGATACGCTCCACCATCCGCGGTACGTTCGGCAAGACATACGCAATCGTCATCACCCGCATACACTACAAACTCCGCCTTGCCGATGCTCGCTACGAGCAGTACCTCAAGGGAATCCACGGAGCAACCATTTGGTAGTCTTTAAAGTGCAAAGAGTTGGTCTTGATAGCCTTACATAGGTGAAAGTAACATACCCACCTCAATATATGGTAAAAAATCAAAAAAACTGATATATTGGTAGCAATATGTCATTTAATCCAATATATCCAATTGATTTGGCCATGCTTCCACCTGAAAAAACCATAGATTATAAGGTTTTTTCAGAATTGTTGCTTAAGGCCCGAGTGGAATTAGCAGAACTCAAGGGTGCTTCTGGACAGATTCCGAACCCACTTTTACTTACTTCACCGCTACTCATTAAAGAATCAGTCGAGTCTTCAGGCATTGAGAATATCAATACCACAGTTGCGAATGTTCTCGAAAATCAGCTTTTACCTGCAGATGAGCAGAGTAAGCCAAACAAAGAAGTACTTAAGTATCAACAGGCCCTATTTTGGGGGATGAAGAACATGCCTGACATTGGTATCAGTAACCGCACAATTTTGGGCGTTCACGAACAACTTATGCTCACCGGTGGTGGTATGTATCGTCGTGAACAAAATCACATCGCCAACTCAACTACTGGTGAGATACTCTACACACCGCCTTTGCAAAACAGAATCCCTGAACTCATTGGTAATTGGGAGCATTTTGTAAATGAAAATACGGATATTGATCCACTCATTCGGGCAGCAATAGCACATCAACAGTTTGAATCAATCCACCCCTTCCTCGATGGTAACGGACGTACTGGTCGTATTTTGATGGTCCTTGAACTTGTTAAGGATGGAGTACTCGACCTACCTATTATTTTTATCAGTGGCTACATTAATAAGAATCGTGCTGAATATTATCGATTACTTCGAGCGGTCACTTCAGGAGGTGCTTGGGAAGAATATATTGCCTTCATGCTTCAAGGTTTTTATTTGCAAGCCAAAGAAACCAAAGAGACACTCAATGCTATTGTAGGACTTCATCATGAGCTTCGACAAAACATTAAGACCAACCACACTAAGATTTATTCAGCTGACTTGCTAGAAGCACTTTTCTCGTACCCAGTCATTACTCCTACCAAGCTGGCAAATGAAATTAACATTCACTACACCACAGCGAGCAAGTACTTGCTGCAACTTTCTGAAGCGGGGGTCCTACGTTCAATGAAAGTCGGTCGAAACCACTTCTTTGCCAATCAGGCATTGCTCAAATTGTTAAGTTAGTACACACGAGTGGCGTAGTTGCTCGCTACGGAGCAGTACCTCAAGGAAATCCCCGGCGCAACCATTCGGTAGTTTTTAGGGGAAGAGTAGGTCGTGATAGCATTGTGAATATGAAAACAGAAAACCCAGCATCAATAAAAAGAGTATATGCGATGATATTTGGGAGTGTGTATCCTTTGTATGTTGCTAAGGGGGAGAAGAAAGGACGTACGAAAAAAGAAGTTGATAAAATCATATGTTGGCTAACGGGGTATACCCAAAAAGCGCTCGAGAAACAAATAAAGAAGCAGGTCACCTTCGAAACATTTTTTGACGAGGCGCCACGAATGAACCCACTGCGAACGTTAATAACCGGTGTAGTTTGCGGAGTCCGTGTGGAAGAAGTTACAGAGCCCCTTATGCGTGAAGTTCGCTATCTGGACAAGCTCATAGATGAACTCGCAAAAGGGAAGACAATGGAAAAGATTTTACGAACGGGTGATTCGTTACCCCGTAGTAAGTCCGAGAAGTAGTATCCCTAAAACTAAAAAGTACCATGCACCATCTCTTCTAGTGTGGCTGTTTATTCAGAAACCGGTACACCATCATAGGCGCCCAAACGAGAAAGTTTGCGAGGCCAATGATAAAGAGCGTTGCCATAGCTTTAAAAAATGCTTCAGGGACTCGTTCTTCAAACCATATCCCTATAACTGCGCAACTCGCACAGGCAATCATACACGTCCAAAATAATCTCAGTGTTACTTTTTCCATACTGTATAAAACAACACATTGAAGGAAAAAGTTTGTTGCGTGTTTCGTTCAAATTATTTCAATGGAAATGACCCTAAATTAGAAGGAAAATTACACATTTGGTATACTTTCTGTATGGAAAAAAGAAGATATCTCATTTCAGGGATTGTCGTAATTCTAGCGATGAGTTTTTTTATCGTACAGAAGTACAGCACTCCTAAAGCACCAGTAGCCCTTCCGTCTGATTATAAAAATATTGCATATGAAATAGAAGGTGAACAAGTACGCCTCACCAACGGCTTTGCAGAAACGGAGATAGCCCCAGGTTCAGCTTCAAAAACAGTGACTCGGTATTTTGGGAATGATTTAGTTATCGACTTAAATGGCGATGGTCGTGAGGATGTCGTTTTTTTGCTTACACAGGAGACAGGGGGAAGCGGCACCATGTTTTATGCTGTTGCTGCTCTCAATACAGAGGAAGGATATACAGGTTCGGATGGGTACCTGCTCGGGGACCGTGTAGCGCCACAGAATATTACACAGAGTCCTAATCCTCGTCATATACATGTGATAGTCGTTAATTATGCTGTCCGTGAAGATGGCGAACCGATGACGACGCAACCATCCGTCGGCAAAAGTGCATATTTAAAGCTTGACCCAGTGAGTATGCGGTGGGGAATTGTTGAACCTGATTTTGAAGGAGAAGCTCGTTAAGGATTTGGTATACTTTCTGTATGAGTAAAACATTTATATGCACGGAATTGGGAGGAGTTTGCACGGAGAAGTTTTCTGGCGATACCCTCATGGAGATTGTCGGGAAAGCCATGCCACACATGATGTCTGATGAATCACACAAAGCGAGTATTATGAGCATGGAAGAGCGTACAGGTGAAAACAAGGTCCAATGGATGGAACGAATGCAAAAGGAGTTTGATGAAAAAACTCCGGACTAGCAGTATCGAACTATGTACTTCAAATCAAAAGAGATTTCATTACTCATCTTGTGGGTGACCGCAATGGTGAGTTCGCGGACGATGCTCGTGTCACTCGATGACCCCGAGGGTCCAAACCTGCTTATCGTTACGGTGCTGGCAAGCGTTATATTCGTGCTTGTGTTCCCATTGTATGTTTCAAGGAGGATTGCTTCACCTACAGGCATCTTACGAATACTAGTAGCGGTAGCCCTTCAGGTACTCATAGTCGTCACGCTCTATTTTTTCCTGCAGACAGAATTACCTGAGCATAAGGAAAATAATAGTATCGAGGACGTACCCGTTGCAGTGATTGAAAATGAAAAGAGTGATTTGATTCGAGTAGCAAGTCCCCGTACGCAAGTTGCGGTGGGGAATCCCATTACAGTGTCTGGCGAAGCGCGTGGGTACTGGTTCTTTGAAGGTTCATTTCCACTCATCGTAGTGGACTGGGATGGCAAGATTATTGGAGAAGGACATGCCACAGCAGTAGGTGATTGGATGACCGAATCATTTGTCCCATTCACTGGTACCGTCATGTACACGCTTCCAGAAGATACCCCCTATACACGCGGGGCAATTATTTTCCGTAAAGACAATCCATCGGGCTTGCCTGAGCATGATGATGCGCTTGAGATACCTATTAGTTTTGAATAAGAAACACTGAAGCCTCAACCCCAGTTGAGATAATCGTATACGGACTTGCGAGATTGGGTCGTATATAAAACAAAGTTTACGCTGAGAGCGATGTATACTATAAGAGTGAAAGCTCTTAAAATACAGGGAAGGTTAAGATTTTTTCTGTTTCCAGTAGCGATTTTACTCGTCGTTTTTTTTGTCTTTGTACAAACTGATTTTTTTGATATGCACCCAATCATGCCTACGCCTCCTAAAGATGCTCTGTATCTAGACTCGACTCAGCCTGTTGAGGAGCGTGTGGCAAATCTTTTGTCATACATGACGCTCGAAGAAAAAATTGGGCAAATGACCTTGATAGAGAAAAATAGCATCCAGAAACAAAGCGATATCAATACCTACTACCTCGGTGGACTCCTCAGTGGTTCCGGCTCTAAGCCCGAAGAAAATACGGTGGCAGGATGGAAAGCAATGACTGACTCCTACCAATCAAGCGCAAAGCAGTCTCGACTGAGTATCCCGCTTTTGTATGGAGCCGATGCGATACACGGGCACGCACACGTATTAGGAGTCACCGTCTTTCCGCACGCAATTGGTCTTGGGGCAACCAATAATCCTACACTCGTACAGGCGGTGGCGAACGCGACTGCGGAGGATCTCGCAATGACGGGAGTAAACTGGAATTTTGCTCCTAATCTTGACCAGCCACGGGATATTCGTTGGGGTCGTGTCTATGAGGCGTTCTCCGATGACCCGACACTCGTCTCATCGCTTGGGGTCGCGTATCTGCAAGGACTTCAGAAAAATGTTGACCCATTGGATACAGATATATTTGTACTCGCAACTGCGAAGCACTACCTTGGTCTTGGCAATATGGGCTGGAATACCTCCCTGAATAAAAATTTTAAAATTGATCAAGGCGTGACACCTGCTGACGAAAACCTTCTTCGTGATGTATATTTGCCACCTTTTACTGAAAGCGTGAATGCGGGGGCTTTAAGCATCATGGTTGGTCTCAATACGTGGGGGGATGAGCGAATGGTATTTCAGAAACATTTACTCACTGACATATTGAAACAGGAGCTCGGGTTTAAAGGATTCGTGGTGTCTGATTGGTATGGTGTTCACGAGGGAAGCGTGAATACTTTTTTTGCCACCGTATCTGCAGTAAACGCTGGCGTCGACATGGTTATGTTACCCTTTGACTACAAGACGTTTGCACGACATATGAAATGGGCTAATAGACTCGGTCTTGTATCAGACGAGCGTATTGATGAGGCTGTGGGAAGAATTCTGTACGCTAAGTTTGCACTCGGACTCTTCGATGAGAAGGAGGCCTCTGCGACACGTAATCCAATCACTCACCCAACGCACCATACACTTGCGCGTGATGCGGTAGCACAATCATTAGTCCTTTTGAAAAATGAGGGCAATCTCTTACCGCTCACTCCGAACATTCAACGCATACGCGTTGCTGGTAGTGCTGCTGATAACGTGGGTAAACAGATGGGAGCGTGGAGTATTGAATGGCAAGGAGTTGATGGAAACTGGCTCGAAGGCGCTACCTCTATCTTGGCAGGGATTCAAGCACGAGCTAACCAAGCTACAGAAGTAGAATATGATCGTCTCGGAAATTTTCCTTCTTCTATACAGAAGGCTGATATTGGTATAGCGGTCGTGGGAGAGAAACCATACGCAGAAGGTTGGGGAGATACAGCGTATCCTATACTCGATGAGGAAGATCTACGTGCGATACACAATTTGCAAGCAACCTGTGACAAGGTTGTTGTGGTGATTGTATCGGGACGGCCACTTTTGATTGAGCGTGAAGTCGCTTCGTTCGATGCTTTGGTGATGGCGTGGCTTCCGGGAAGCGAAGGTGCAGGGGTCGCAGATGTGCTGTTTGGAGACAAACCATTTACAGGAGTGCTACCGCTTCCATGGCCAGTTCGTTCTGAACAACTCCCAATCACCGCAGATGGAGTGACTGCAGATAATACTCCCCTACTTTTTACTCGTTATTTTGGATTGAAAAAGTAGAGATTGGAATCAGTGATATAGTTAGCTAATGAAAATATTTATTCTTATTTTGGTGGTGGTTGTTTTGTGGTCGGTGTGGGGGTTCTTTGGGTCTCGCGTTGAACAAGCAGACTATACGGTTGTGAAGAAAATGGAAGGGTATGAACTTCGGAAATACCCCGAACACATCGTTGCGCAGACCACGGTGCGTGGACAACTTGAATCATCAATGAGCGAGGGCTTCAGTATTGTGGCTTCGTATATCTTTGGAGGCAATGTTAAAAAAGAAAGTATCGCTATGACGGCGCCTGTTGTTGTGGAAAAAGGTGAAAGCATCGCGATGACCGCACCGGTGATGGTCGCAGAAGAAGGGGATTCTCGAACGGTCTCGTTTGGTATGCCTCGTTCATATACATACGAAACACTTCCTACTCCGACTGATCCTCGCGTGAAGCTCGTCGTCGTTCCTGAAAAGACTTTTGCGGTTATGCGCTTTTCTTGGTATCGCACTGATGCCCGAATTAAAGAAAAACAAGGAGCGTTACTCGAAGCGCTCAAGCGTGATGGGGTAGTGGTCACTGGAGGCGTAGCATACGCAGGATACAACGCGCCATGGACTCCACCGTGGATGAATCGCAATGAGGTCTTGGTAGAGGTAGCAAACTAAGAAGACCCGACCGTACCTCAAAGATAATCATCAATAATAATTCTTAAAACAGCGCTTCCTTGAAGCGCTCTTTTAAGAATTGCATGAGGCAGTATTGAGTCTTGTTTGAAGTTGTATATTACACCACAAAAAATGGGTATACCGTGTAATCGTGTGGGAACATTGTCGGCATGAATAGAGGTCGGTGCTTTCTATTACTTAAGAACACAACAAGTATTACAAAACATAACATTCGCATAATTATGAAATCAACAATCTTCTCAAAGTTAGCCATCATGTCACTTCTCGTTCTGCCGTTCGGAGTGTCACTCACTGCACATGCTGCAGAAGTGCCAACGTGGAACGCTACGGGGAATTACACTATTGCAGTCAATTACCTTGGTACTGACTATGAACACAGTATGACACTCACCCAAAATAATGCAGGAAGCATTACTGGATTTGGGGGAAGTCCTGTGGTCAGTCCTGTCTACACATGGGTCATTACCTCAGGAGACATGCAAAATAATATCATCGATATTCATGCAAATTACACCGCGACTGCTGATGCAGTAACACCACAGACAGCTTTCCATATCACTGGAACTGTCGCAACAAGCGGGGTTATGTCGGGTACCTGGTCAGATAATTACCAAGGGGGTAATCGTTCTGGTACATGGACGGCAAGTGCTGGAGTAGCAACTCCGATTGGCACACTGAGTGCTGAAGACTTCGGGGTCGTCTCATACGACACCGGTCTTGGAATCTTGAAAGGTTACACTGCAGGATTCGGTCTCACTGACGCTACGTTTGCTGGAGCGCAATCAGTTGTCGTGAAGTTGTACTCAAGCTCAACACTCCTCCAAACAAATGTCGCAACCTCAAAGGTAGCGACTGAGGTCATTGGTAACCAGATCTCATCACCATTTGATGTGTTGGGTACATTTGCGTACGCAACAGACGGGTACTGGACTAATACACGTGAAACCGAGTATGGTAAAAAGCTTCCCGCAACACGAGTTGTTGCAACAGTCGTCCTCTCTAATGGTAAAGTGGTCACTGCTGTCAATAATGCTCTTGTTGGAGATACTTCAACTATTACCGGCACAACAACGAGCGGTACTACGACACCTCCTGTTGTTTCAACAACAACACCGACATCAAAAAATGAATGCAAAAATAAGGGGTGGAAAACATTCACTCAGCCTTCATTTAGAAATCAAGGACAGTGCATTGCTTTTGTTGAGCATGCAACACATCTTGATGATGACGACGAAGATGAGGATGTAAATGGTGATTGTGACAACCGCAACCATCGAAACTTTAAAGCTAAGAAGAACAATGATCATAAGGAAAAGTGGAACCACAAGACCAATAGGCACAACCGAAGAGGGTAGTCTCACTACTCTTTTATACAAAACCACCACGCGTGTAATGCGTGGTGGTTTTGTATAAGGGGGATACTCCTCTATGTAATACAAAGTATGTTTCACCGGCTCATAAGGAAGTACCTCGAGTGATTTATCGTGCTACTCGTCCAGACAAATACTCTATTGTTATATTAATCTATGTTGTTGTATGAATAAATTTCTCATCTTTTTTGCATTACTCATTGTCCTTGTTTTTGGAGGTCTCTATTATTTGTATCAATCAACGCCAGCTAAAGAGCCTTTAGTTGAGACGCCTGTTGTTGTTGCAACCTCAACACTATTAAGTAGTGCTACATATATTTGTAAGGATAGTAAGACCATTAGTGCAACGTACTATGAGGACCGGGCAACCACCACAACGGTTGCAGGACAACCTCCCGTGCCAAAGGGGAGTGTACAACTCGCTCTCAATGACGGAAGAACATTTGCACTGAAGCAGACTATTTCAGCGAGTGGAGTGCGTTACGCAAATGCTAATGAGAGCTTTGTATTTTGGAACAAGGGAAATGGGGCGCTTGTCCTCGAAGAGGAAAAAGAGAAAAGTTACATCGGATGTGTCTTGGTTGCACCCGTTTCTGTCGGTGTTGATTTGCCGATACTGTACGTGAGTGCTGATGCATCGTTCTCCCTCCGGTTGCCGAGCCTCGCGAGCACGAACAGTAACGGATATCGCGTGGATGAATTATTCAAAAACGAACTCTCTCCTAAAAAGATTATTCAAGGGGTTAAGTTTACAATCCCCGTTAAATACGCCACAGGTACCAACCTTTCTTCTGATACATATCTGAGCGTAGAAAATATCCCCGTAGCAGAAGTGTGTACCGCGAGTCTCTTCTTTAATGATGCGGAGACCTCAATACAAAAAAATGAAAATGGAGTCATGTATTCTGTTGCGACACATTCAGATGCTGGTGCAGGGAATCGGTACCAAGAAACGGTATACGCTCTCACGGGTACCAACCCTTGCGTTGCTGTTCGATACATGTTCCACTCCTTAGCGATTGAAAATTACGCAACAGGAACCGTTAGTGCCTTCAATAAAGAGACGCTCACTACTGAGTTTGATCATATCCGAAAGTCTCTAATTGTGAATCAGTAATATGACCGTATTTAAAATCTGTTTATACGTTATAGTGTCATTAACATGAATATAAATAATAGAATGTACGTACTCTTGGGCTTCCTTGGGTTGGTGGTCATCATAGGTATTGCGGGTATATGGTATACAGCATTACCTACAGAAGAGAAGATTGAAGAAGCTGTCCAAGAAGTATCGTTTGATAAGCCGGTGAATATCGCATTGGATTATTATTCTGAATGGCTTGATGCGTTGAAGTCAACGAGTACGAATCCCTACATCTCTGGACTCACTGACGAGAAAATATTGAGTCAAAAATTGAGAACACGCTTGAAGGGTACCGAAGGACATATCGATACGGAAATTGATTCTGTTTTGTGCCAGACTACAAGACCTCAACGAGTGACAGGGAGGATTGTTTCAGAACAAAACGATGTGGTGCGGGTACTCGTCATGGCAAGGGAGTCAGAATTGACGGGGCAGTCGGTCTTTGTTCTCAAACGACATACTGATGGATGGTTCATTGATGATATTGAGTGTGCACCAGGGGAGTTTGCTCCGGAGCGTGAATTCAGTTTTGAACGAGAAGGACATTTGCTCAAAAATGTTCTTCCACCACTTAACCCTGAGTATTGGCACATTGTTTTTGAAAATAATGGTCGACTTGGAAATGCTGTACCACTTATCTTTGACGCAACGAGTTCATGCACTATTTTAGGTCAGAGTCAGACCGTCTGTGTACCTGATCGATTTGAGGAGGGGACGAAGGTGCATGTCTATGGTCAGGCTATTGAGAAAGGTATCGAAGTGAAGCGACTTGAGTTTATCGAGTAATTGAGGGAGCTCGTATTCGAGTGTATCGGTCCGGTATTGCTCTCTCTTGGAAATGACACGAATACAACCAGGACTTACAAAGGAAGAAACCGATCGATTATTTACTCTTGCAGGGACGTTCTTTATTGTTATTCAACTCATTGTGGCAAGTACGGTCGTGTTTGATCCAGCGACACGACCGTACTTGTTTTGGCTCTGCAATAACTTTTGTTTTTTCCTTGCCATTGCATGTTACTTAAGAAACATGCAATTGGTAAAAGGGATTAGCTACGCAGGAATCATTCCACAGCTACTTTGGATTTTTGATTTTACCGTTTCACTTTTCGGCATCCACATTTCAAATGTCACTGCGTACATATCGAGTGAGGGCTATACGTATGCAAATAATATTTCCATTGTGCTCCACATGAGTGTGCCAATAGTTATACTTGCATTTAGTTTCCGCATGCGACCACAGCTCCGTTCTGTTCTGTATTCAATTCCGTATATCTTAGTTCTCTTTGCGCTCACGTATGTATATACACCGCCCGCAGAGGATGTAAATTGTCTTTTTGAGGCGTGTCACCTCGATAGATTTTTGCCGTACACAATCATGGCCTGGCCGTTCTATACGATTGCACTATCATTCTTTGGATATGTCATTCACCATGTGGTGTACTACACTTGGAAAAAGATTCAGAATACAGCACGCCTGAAGACGTTCGTTCGGGGAGGGGGTATGTGACGTCTGGTATACTTATATCTATGCATAACGCCACACTACCCAATTCATTTGTACGAAGACTCCACTGGATTGTGGTGGCGATTGTTGCATTTGAGTTTATCGTCGCATGGACAATGCCTGAAGTTCGGAAGAATACTATCCCTGGAGCGCTTTTGAATGTGCATATGACGTTTGGGGCCATCTTGTTGCCATTTGTTCTCGCGTTCTTTTCCGCACGCTTTTATCGATCTACTAGTGAAGGGGAATACGTCGTTCAGGATACTGCGTGGGCAAGAAAGGTTTCGAGCATGATGTACGTTGCACTCTATACACTCCTCATTCTCGTTCCGCTCACGGGGTGGTCGTTTGCTTCTACCCGTGGATGGACCGTGACCCTCTTTGGAACGGTTGACCTTCCACAACTCTTTGCACACAGCACTGTCCTTGGTATCCGTGTTGACCATATGCATTCAGTACTCGCAACTGTTCTCGGGATACTCATACTCGGCCACGTTGCCGCAGCTCTCTATCACCACTTTGTGCTCAAAGATGAGCTCCTCCGCAGTATGCTTCCACGTTTTTTAAAACTAAAAACTAAAGAGTAAGGATTTTGTAGTAACATCGTATGACCACAAAGATCGCATCAGGTGTCGCACACACAGTACCGGCAGATTTGCGAAAAGTATTCACGTCTTCTCCAAAGGTACGAGATTTGTGGAATGGACTAACACCACTTGCCCGTAATGAATGGATTTGTTGGACTATATCTGTCAAAAAGGATGAGACGAGGAAAGAACACGTTGAACGGGTCAGGGCAGAGCTCCTTGAAGGCAAACGGCGCCCTTGTTGTTGGCCAGGGTGTCCGCATCGGTAGGAACGTGTACAATGTCACTATGACTCCCCAGAAAAATAATCCGCTTCATGGCATTTCACTCAAGACTATCGTCGAAGAATTGGTCGAACAGTTTGGGTGGGAGGAGCTTGGAAAGAAAATACGTATTAAATGCTTCACGGTAAACCCGAGTGTAAATTCGAGCCTCACATTCTTGCGCAAGACACCATGGGCGCGTGAGAAAGTAGAACAGTACTACGTATGGGTTTTCTTTAAGCGCGACGGGACAAGGAAGTAGGGGAGTATTCTCTGTACATACACAGACATCGGTATTTGGTATACTCATAGGTATGAGACTTTTTGCTGTAGTATCCCAAAGCCTAGAAGTAGTGAGTAGCATTCTCCTGCTGTCACTCGTTGTTGGTTTTGTGTGTGTGAGCTTCACCCACGTTGTACCAACACAAGGGCATACCGGTATGATGCACCACACGCACGCGCCAGCACAGGCCATGCATACCTGTTGCGACAGAGATGCTACTACCGACCATATGGAACTTTGGAAGGGAACGTTCGTGGGTATACCGGCTCTCTTTCAAGATGTGCTCGCATTCTTTGGTGTGGGTGCGTTCGTCTATTTCGTACTCCCGCATTTTTTAGAAAAGATATCATCCCTGATTTTAGTACTCATGCACCGATGGATGGCGTATATACGCGAGCATCCTAATGTGCGCACGTTCAACCAACTCCAACTTTCTTTTGCGCGAGGTATTCTTCATCCGAAGACGTATTAACGTGAGTGATTACTGAGGTACTTTCCCGTGCCTCTTTTTGCTGTCTCACGTTATCTGTCTAACCTATGAACACATGAATAAAACACTACTGAGTATCGTACTCATTGTGGTGGTACTCACCCTCGGGGTGGTGTTCTCTAAGAACAAGAACATCGATAACCCGCTCACGACCACCACAGAAACAACACGCACCCCTGAAGCATCAATGGTTGAACTCAAGAATGGTGACACATTCGACCTTACGGCTTCGTATGTCACAAAGGTTGTACGCGGACGAGAACAAAAAATGCTCGCATACAATGGCACTATCCCCGGACCTACCATTAAAGTCGCACAGGGCGCTCAGGTGACCATTAACTTTAAAAACAATACCGACATGCCACAGCTCCTCCATTCGCATGGAGTGCGCATGGACGCAGAGTTTGATGGTTCGCAGATGGTTCAAGAAGAAATGAAGCCTGGAGAATCATTTGCGTACACACTCAAGTTTCCTGATGCGGGTGTGTATTGGTACCACCCACACGTACAAGAAGTGTATGGGCAAGGGCTCGGTCTCTATGGAGCATTTGTCGTGACTCCAGAAAAAGAAGATTACTTCCCGAAGGTCAATAGGGAGATACCACTCTTCATTTCGGACCTCGCCTTTGAGAATGGAAAGACCACCCTTAAAAAGGGAGATGAAACCTATACACTCATGGGTCACTACGGTGACATTCAACTATTGAATGGGGAAGAGAACTACAACCTGAAGGCAGTGCCTGGGGAAGTGGTTCGGTTCTATGTCATCAACGCTGCACTTGCCCGACCATTCAAGTTTGGTATCAAGGACGTGAAGATGAAACTTGTGGGCGGAGATAATGGAGCATATGAAAATCCTACATTTGTAGAAAACGTTATCCTCGGTCCTTCGGAGCGTGCGATTGTCGATGTGTACTTTAGAGATGAGGGGGTGTATGAGGTAGAAAATCAAACACCTGATACGACGTACTCACTCGGAACGATTACCGTTGCAGGTCCGCGAGCTACCAGCGACTACCAAGCGGAGTTTGCAGAGCTTGTTCCTAATGCATACACCACAGAAAGTATTGATGCGTTTCGAGGATACTTCGAAAAGTCGCCTGACAAACAACTTACACTCGGAATAGATATGGGAGGCAACATGATGAGCATGTCAGGAATGGGTCACGGGGCGCATATGATGCCCGACGGCACCATGATGGGTGGCTCTATGATGAGTGTGAGTCCAGATGGTATTGAGTGGGACGATACGAACGAAATGATGAATGCTATGACCAATAATGATTCCATCACATGGAAAATTATTGATGATGCAACAAAGAAGGTGAATGACGAGATTCACTGGATGTTTGAAAAAGATACACCAGTGAAGATTCGAATCTTCAATGACGATACGTCTATGCATCCAATGCAACACCCCATTCACTTCCATGGACAACGGTTTCTCGTTGTCGCGCGTGATGGAGTGAAGGAGACAAACCTCGTATGGAAAGACACCACGCTCGTGCGTGCAGGGGAGACCGTCGACATTCTCCTTGTACCTTCAAATCCTGGAATGTGGATGGCACACTGTCATATTTCGGAACATCTCAGTAACGGGATGATGTTCGACTTCGAGGTGCATTAGTTACCGTAGCTCTTTTACGTACCAAAAACCCAGGGCTTTGCCCTGGGTTTTTGGTACGTTGCGTGTGTACTACATCGGTATATACTGAATATATCTTATATATAAGCGCATAACGCATTTTTCTATGAATATCAAAAAACTATTCGACTACTCAGTACCACTTGTTGCAGCGTCGACCATTCTCGTTGTCGGTGCATGTGCCGTTGCGTTTTATGTGGGTAACGTATTCTATGACATCAAACTCGCTGCAGATACCGTTGAGGTGACGGGTTCAGCAAAGGAGGCGGTCGTCGCTGATACAGGACGATGGACAATCAACTTGGAAACAAAAACAGGAACAACTGATCAGCAGGCAGGCTTTGAACGTCTCGAAGGTGCAGTAAATAAAATTACCGATTACCTTACCAAGGCAGGATTTACTGAGTTTGAAGTTCCCGTAGGAAGTACCTATCCTAATTATGTGTACCCTCAGAATGGAGAATCGTATATGACCGGATTCAATGTATCTCGAAGTGTCATTGTGCGAAGTAGTGATGTCGAAGGACTCAGTAAACTCGCAAACAACATTGACCCGTTTGTCGGGAATGGCTATACCGTTTCTTCAGGTTCACTTGAACTTACCTACAGTAAGCTTGCTGAAATGCGTGTGAAGCTCCTCTCACAAGCGATTACTGATGCAACGGATCGAGCAAATGCTATTGTGCAGGATTCTGGACGAAGTATTGGAGTACTTCGCAGTGCTTCAGGAGGTGTGGTACAGGTGCTTCCTGAGGGAGGTGTTGAAATCAGTGACTACGGCTCATACGATACCCAGAGTATGAACAAGGAAGTCATGGTAACCGTCCGTGCTTCGTTTGGTTTGAAGTAAAAACCTTCCCCTCTAATTAGTGGTGATGTGTTGCGTGAAGCAATGCTTCTTTTTCTTCGTCGATAGTATCGGCACTCACTTGCACCGTGTCTTTTTTCATGAGCATGAGTACTGAGACAAGTGTGGTAATAGGAACAGCGAGGACGAGACCGATACTACCAATCATGATGCGGACAATCTCAGTTGCAAAAATTTCAGTGTTGGCAATTTGAGCGATGCTCGCACTTGATGTTTGATAAAAGAGGAGAAGAAGGGGGAGTGATGCACCCACATATGCAATTGCGAGTGTGTTTACGAGTGCGCCAATATGCTCACGTCCAATGCGGAGTGCGCGGGCGTAAATCACTTTACGTGGGACATGAGGCGCTATGCGGGTGAGTTCCTCTACGGACACCGCTTGTCCGATAGCTGCGTCATAGAGTACACCAAGAAGTCCGATGATAATCCCTCCGAGGAGAAGCCCAATGATGTCGATTGATCCCTGTGAATTGAAATTGAGATAGACCGCTTCTTCTGAACCAAATCCGCTTAGTCGAGTGAAATACACAGACCAGTATGCGAGGAGCCCAGTAATCGAAACGGTGATAATCATGCCGACGACCGCCGATGATGTCGTCTTGGTGAAGCCGTGGGTGACGTATGACCCAAGAACAATAATGAGTGTGGAAACGCCGATGGTAATGAGGAGGGGAGAATACCCCTGAATGATACCGGGCAAGAGTAAGAAGAAAATAAAGGCGAAGCTCCCTATGAGGCTGAGTAGACCACGGACACCTTGCTTACCCCCAAAGACAATTACCGCAACCACAAAGAGCGCGACAAGGAAGAGTACCTGAGGGAGTCGATACGGATCATTTACGGTGTAGTAGTCCATTCCGTCGAGGCTACTCACGGTATGGGTAAGGTAAAAGACCTCTCCTTTTTCGAGATTGAGGTAGTCGTTTTCTATGGTCACTCTATTTCCTTTTTCAGTACCGTCGAGAATTTCTGCGGTGATTGTCTGGAACGTCGTCTCAGTCTCGGTACCGGGAATGTTTTTGGTCTCTTCTGTTTCAATAGAAATCACCCGACCCTTCATCATTGAAATTTCGTCTGGTACAAGTTCACTCTGCGCAGATACGGTCCCTATAGTGAAGGTGAGTGCGATGAGTAGGACTGCAAAAAAACTTTTTAGAAAATACATATTTTTATTTTATACAGTATACACCGAGCACTTCGTGCCTACTATTGCAAATGATTTGCATTAATAATATACTCCACCTATGGAGAAACGAGCATCAGAAGAGGGCGATGTAGAACAAACGCTTCGAGCGCACGGATTCCGTGTGACGACGTCGCGAGTTCATTTACTTCATTTACTTGAGCGAGCGAACACACCACTCTCGATTCAAAAAATCCATTCACTATGGAAGGGGAAGGGTCCCGACATAACGACCTTGTACCGCTCGCTCACTGATTTGAGTGGAGCGGGGATTGTGCGCAGATTTGACCTCAACACTGGTACTGCTCACTTCGAGTACTCTCCCAATCGTCCGCATCACCATCACCTCATTTGCAATGACTGCGGGAAGGTTGAGGAGCTTGAGCACTGCTCACTTGAGGGGTTTGAAAAGAAGGTGCTCCATGGTTCAAAACAATTTAAAAGTATTCATTCACACAATCTCGAGTTTTTTGGAACGTGTACTGTTTGTGCACATTAATTTTATATTTATTGTATGGTTACCGCATATGCACTCATCAGTGTCTTAATTATCAGCCTTATTTCATTTGTTGGAGCACTCACGCTCGTACTCAAAAGGGAATTACTCAATAGGAGTATTTTTATTCTGGTGAGCCTCGCTGTTGGTGCGCTTCTTGGGGATGTGTTTGTACATATTATACCGGAAGCATACGAGTCGATGAGTGATACAAGACTTATCTCGTTTTTGATTATTGGGGGGATTCTCACTTTCTTTATTCTTGAGAAAGTACTCCACTGGCATCACCATACATTTGAACATGCAGAAGATCACGAACACCCAATAGGGAAAATGGTACTCCTCGGAGATAGTGTGCATAATTTTATTGATGGTCTGCTTATTGCATCGAGTTACATGATTTCTGTTGAGGTGGGGGTTGCTACCACCGTTGCGGTTATCCTCCACGAAATACCTCAAGAAATTGGGAATTTTGGAGTACTCATGCACGCAGGATACAAGACAGGGAAGGCGCTCTGGTACAATTTCCTCTCAGCTCTCACCTCAATCATTGGGGCAGTCGTCGCGCTTGTGTTTGGAAGTATGACTGAAATGTTTGCACTATGGCTCCTTCCCGTCACTGCAGGGGGGTTTATCTACATTGCACTTTCAGATCTCATCCCTGAGCTCCATAAGGACCGTACCGAACAAGGTCTTGTGCAAGTGGTTGCCATCATCGTGGGCGTTTTCTCAATGGTCGCACTTCTCGCGCTTGAGGGATAAGCCCTGGTGCTCTCTTTCTCGGTAGTAACATTTCGTCCAAATGGACATATTGAAGTAGTAATCAATACAGGTTAAAATACTTGTACATAACTTTTGTAATAATATGCGTTCATTGAAAGGAAAGATTGGTCTTATCGTCATTTTTTTAGTTTCGTTTATTCCGGTACTCATTTGGATTTCGTTGCGACCACTCGCGTTTCGATTTGAAAATGCGTATCTAACACTCACGAGTGTCGGACAACTCACCGCACTTATCGGTATCACCCTCTTCTCAATGGGTATGGTACTCAGTGCTCGCCTCAAATTCCTTGAACCATACTTTGGTGGGCTCGATAGAATGTATAATGTGCACCATATTGTTGGGACACTTGCGTTCATCTTCCTTCTCGTACACCCACTCGTGCTTTCGGTCCGATATATCTCAATGTCGTTTTATGACGCAGGGGCATTTCTCCTCCCAAGTGCAGATTGGCCAAGAAACTTTGGTATTTTCTCACTCGCTCTCTTTATAGGGCTTCTTTACGCAACCTTCTTTGCAAAGTGGAAATATCAGGTACGACGATTTGCACACCAAATCCTCGGGGTGGCATTTTTCCTAGGCGCACTCCATACGTTCTTCATTCCAAGTGATATTTCAAATAATGCGATACTTAAGTATCCAATGTTCCTTCTTGTCGCATTTGCACTCGCAGCATTCTCGTATCGGACACTCTTCGGACGAACAACTATCCACCGCTTCGACTACACCGTAGGGGCAGTGAATCTACTCGACGAAACCGTTACTGAAGTTGTCCTTTTCCCAGACCGTAAGGAGGAGAATGAAAAGATGCACTACGAGCCAGGACAATTCCTCTTTATGAGTATTAAGAGTGATGAGGTCATCCCTGAGGTGCACCCGTTCTCGATTAGCTCATCTTCCGATGAGCCAGTCATCCGCATTACTTCAAAGGCACTTGGAGATTACACCACGACACTCCGAAGTCTCAAGGTAGGAGCAACGGCAAAACTTGAAGGTCCGTTTGGTTCGTTCTCATACATTCACGGGAAGAATATAAAACAAATATGGATTGCAGGAGGTATTGGTATTACTCCATTCTTGAGTATGGCTCGGTATTTGAAAGACCATACTGAGACAGGGCATCAGGTAGACTTCTATTATTCAACAAAGACGAGACAGGAGATGATCTTCCTTGAAGAACTCAACCAAATTTCTGCAGTCTATCCAAACTTCCGCGTATTTCCATTTAATGCAGATGAGTTTGGTTTCCTCAATATGGATGCGGTTGAGAAAATGAGCCAAGACATTGTCGGAAAAGATATTTACGTGTGTGGCCCGCCACCAATGATGCATAGCATTGTTGCGCAGTGTAAGGGGAAGGGGGTACCACGTTCACTTATTCATTCAGAAGAATTTAAACTACTATGAAAAAACTATTCGTTATCGGAACAACAGCATTTGCTATCATTGCGGGAGTTATTGTTGTTCTTGGATTCAGTATTGATGGAGGACTTGATCAGAGCGTCGTTGAAGCACCTGTTACGGTACCAACTGAAGAGGTAGTAGTACCAACAGAAACTGCTCCGGTCGTCGTTGAGACGGTGCCAGTGCCTCCGGTGGAGACAGAAGTGGAGGAAAAAGATGATGATGCAGTTGCAACGACTCCTACTCCAACTCCAGCTCCAGCGCCAAAACCAACCCCTACACCAACTCCGACACCTGCACCAGTCCCTACCGCATCTCTCTATACAGAGGCAACTGTTGCAAAGCATAGTTCAGAATCAAGCTGTTGGAGTATCGTTGATGGTTACGTGTACGATTTGACCGCTTGGGTTTCACAGCATCCGGGTGGGCGATCAACGATACTCCCAATGTGTGGCACCGATGGTTCAAGCGCGTTTCATGGATACCACGGGACAAAGCAGAATCCAGCTAATGCTCTCGCGGAGTATAAACTTGCAAAGCTCGGGAGCTAAAGGCGTTTTTGACTCTAGTGTGAATTCGTGTTATTGTTCTGGAAGAAAGTTCATAAACCAGTTCAAAAGGGAAGCACATGCCACATCAGTCTCATAATTCACCGATTATTCTTTCAATTCACGAGAGTAAACGTTCACCAAAGGAAGTAGCAGGAATTATCGCCCGAGCACGACGCAAAGTCGGACATAATGACGAAGATATACTCAAGCTTGTTGAGTATAAAGAAAAGCAAACAAAGGCTATGGTCATGTTGACCGTTCAATCTGTACCTGGCCTTCGGAGGAAGTTCATATTGGCCTTTCGGGCTGATAAAGAAAGCCTTATTAGTGCAAGCTAGCATTGAATAGATGAACCCCCACATTACTGATGTGGGGGTTTTTATATATGTAAGCTTCTCAAAATCTATATAATAAGCCATAAAAATACTGCTACTATTGCTATTTTTGACTTCATATTGCATAACTTGCATTTATTTTTAGACGGGTGTACAATCTTCGCAGTTAAAAAACTCTTCTCATTGTGTTGGGAAAGGTATCTTGTTCTCGATTTTATTACCGTAAGTTTTTATTTAGTATGAATAGTTCAATTATTTCTGCATCAAGCGTGCAGAGGGTTATTGCGTTTGCAATAATGGGGACAGCAGTTATTTCTTTTGCATTTGTTGCACAAGGTGTGCGCGCAGAAGATGTTGTTACTGATGTTGTTGAAACAGAAGATACACCAACAGTGATTGTTGATGATTCTTCTTCTGAGGAAGAAGGAGAAGACGAGAGTACAAAGTTCAAGTATTCTAGCCGTTGGGGAGATTCTGAAGATGGAGATGATGAGGGTGATGATTCTGAAGATGGAGATGATGAGG
>CAZWYM010000001.1:0-61880 GCA_964638425.1 uncultured Candidatus Saccharibacteria bacterium | reverse complement strand
GATTCTGAAGATGGAGATGATGAGGGTGATGATTCTGAAGATGGAGATGATGAGGAAAACTCTTGTGAACCTTCTGACGATGAAGATGAGGTGGGTAGTGATCCTAAAAGTGGAATAATAACAATCATTAATCAAGTGGTTGGTGGTGTTATTGATTGGTCATTTACAATAGATGGTTACACTTTGGGTGATTTTACTCTTACTGATGAAGACGACTCAGAAACTTTTTCAGGACTAGCTTCAGGTGAATACATTTTTGGGGAGTATATTCCTACAAACTGGGATGTAACTGATGTTACTTGTAATGACAGTGATTCATCAATTAAAGTAGATAATGGACCACTCATTCTTAATTTGGCTGAGGGAGAGAATGTTACATGTATATTTACAAATACATACTTTCCATCTCAGGTTGTAACATGCGAAGATGATTCAGCACTAAATTATGGTGAAGAGGGATCTTGTGAGTACAGTGGAGGTGACGAAAATACATACCGACTAGAAGGATATGTATGGAATGATGCGAACTCAAACGATATTATTGATGAGGGAGAAGCTGACCTTTCAGGATGGACTGTTACAGCAACGAATGGCTCAACAACAGTAACAACAACTGATGCTGAAGGTCATTACGTATTCAATGTTCCAGCAGGAACATGGACTATTACTGAAACACTTCAATCAAGCTGGTCACAAACATTCCCAAATGCAGGGACTCATGTAGTAACACTTCCAGAAGTGGTAAGTGCAACTCCATTTAACTTCGGAAACGTTTTCACTGGATGTACTACAAACTGTGGAGGCGGAAGTAACGGAGGAGGACACCACGGAGGTTCAGGTTCAAAGAAGAAGAAAACAAGTACAAGTAATGACACTCCAGATGGAGAAGTATTGGGAGCTGCGACAAGCGTTATGCCTGTAGGAGCACCAGATACAGGAGCGGGAGGAACATCTCCAATTGCGCCAACATTGCCAACACTCGTTGCTATTCTTTCGACTGGGAGTTCAACACGAAGAGGTGCATAATTGAGTCAATGGATACAGAAATTACCAACACAATGTCAGATACACGCGAACACCATTACGTAAGAGTAATGGTGTTCGGTGTTGTGGTTGGTATGATTTCAGTCTCGCTCTTTCTTTTACAACCAACATCAATAAACCAAGAGGGTTTCATTGAGTCAGTTCATAAGGAGGCTACTACAACGTCACCAACCCAAACATTTGCGCGGTCTATGCCTGTGCATCTACGTATCCCTAAAATTAACGTCGATGCCACTTTCGAGGCGCCACTCGAACTGAATGCTGACCAAACCGTCTCTGTGCCAGAGGCGTACGATACGGTAGGGTGGTATGTACATGGAGCAACGCCAGGGGAAGTGGGGCCAGCAGTTATCCTTGGGCACGTCGATTCGTACCAAGGCCCAGCAGTGTTTTACTCACTCGGGAAGCTGGTGAAAGGTGATCGTATTGAAATCGACCGAGCCGATGGCACTACAGCTGTATTCCTTGTTGATGAGCTTATTCGGTATAGTCAGGATAATTTTCCGACCGAAGATGTATACGGTGTAACTGAAACGCCATCACTCCGGCTTGTAACTTGTACGGGGGTATTTAATAAAGGAAAACAGCGGTATAGCCATAACCTCGTGGTGTACGCATCTCTTGTAAAAACACCATGAATTTCGTAAGTACTTGACAAATATACCATACAGTGTATAATTAAAACGAAATCACTGCTCTCGCCCAGTAACAATGTTCCTCAACCGTTTTATAAGCGGGGGATATTTTACGTGTTACTATCGAGCGCGTTTAAAACAAAAATGAAAATATCAATACTTATTCCATGTTTTAACGAAGAAAAATCTATTGCAGAATGTGTTTTGTCGTGTCTCAGTCAATCTCGGACACCAGACCAGATTGTGGTAGTGAACGACGGGAGTACCGATAGAAGTCGGGAAATACTTGCTCAGTTTGGCGATGCTATTACCGTTATTACTATGTCAGTTCCGACAGGTAATAAAAGCTACGCACAAGAAATTGGTTTGCAATATGTTACGGGTGATATTTTTATTACTACTGACGGAGATACAGTTCTCGATCGAGATTTTGTTAAATATGTCGAAGAAGACTTCACACGCGATCCGCATATCACCGCAGTAGGAGGGTATGTGCGTAGCCGGAAACATAATTGGCTCACTGCATGTCGCGCATTCGAGTATTCTGTTGGACAAAACTTACACAAACTTGCTCAGCATCACCTTGGTTTCTTATTTGTGATTCCAGGAGCGGCGGGTGTTTTTAATACAGAACACTTTAGGAAATACATTTCGTTTGACCACGACACACTGACCGAAGATTTGGACTTTACCTATCGTCTGCACAAGCTCGATTTGAAAGTGTTGTACGACCGCCGAATGGTGGTCTATACACAAGATCCAGCAACGTTACACTCATACATAAATCAAATGCGACGGTGGTTTGGTGGAGGGTGGCAATGTCTTTTGAAGCATTACAAGCTTGCAGGCCTGCAACCAAAGGTAGCCCTTGAGCTCTCAATTATGTATTTTGAAGGATTTGTTTTTTCGACACTCCTTCTTGTCCTTCCGTTCATTAGCTTTGATTTTTTTAGAAATTTCTTTTTGTCGTACTTTGCACTTGCGCTCACATTTGCACTTTTTGCTGCATGGAAAGAACGACGACCAGGGCTTCTCCTCGTTCCGATACCGTACATGGTTATTGTTGTCATTAATGCGTATATATTCTTAGAGCAAATGGTAAATGAAGTGATACTAAAGAAAAAAAATCTTTCTTGGTTCCACCCAGAACGATTTATAACACCACCACAAACACAATCTAATTAATTTCTTATATATGTTTTTACAATTCACCGGTATTTCAGTCCTCATTCACCTCATCATCATCGGGGTGGCAAAGGTTTTGAATATGCTTCGCAAAACAGAACACAAGGCTGCGTTCCAAACATATAACATGCAGGGAGGCCTCGTGAAGAGTGAGCTGACAAATAGAGCAATATCTTTTACGATACTTTTTCTTATGGCTATCTATGTGATTGGCCTGTTCACTGTGGTGGTTTCTACAGCACTTCGACTTGGTGAAAACGGTCCACAAATGATGTTTTATGCATTTGTTGGGTCGGCACTTACCGAGATTGCTCTCTACCTTTGGGTACATGCACTTGTTGTCGCTTCGGTGATACTCGGTACTGTTAGTTTTGTATTTGCACATGAATCTCGATTTATGCAGCGGGTATCCGCGAAGATATTGTCGGCATACAAACGAGGCACTGCTTCATTTGTCTCTTATGTTCATATTGTGCGATCGGTTACACTCATAGTGAAGTTACTGTTTATTGAATACTGTCGAGTATTAACAAAATCTTTTTCTAATTATGTTGCAATGCAGTTTGTTCGTGTGAAGGGTACTCTTGTACGACCACTTGAGAAAGTGATACATGTGGGTAAGGTGCCGACGAGTATACAAAAACGTTCACTCTGGTTCCTCATTGGTTTAGCCCTAGGAGGAAGTGCGGTGGTGTTCCCGAACGTAGTGAGTGCTCAGATTGTAGAACCGGGCTTTGAATCTGAAGTTGTGGTGGGTGCCTTAAATTTAGCCACTGCAATTGCATCTACTCAAGATGGACGTATTTTTATTGCTGAAAAAAGTGGTGTCGTTCGTGTAGTAAAGAACGGAGTACTTCTGAGTGAGCCGTTAGTGACTTTAACTGACATTAATACATTTGGTGATAGAGGTCTGCTCGGTTTAGCGGTTGATCCAAATTTCTCTTCGAATGGATATGTGTATCTTTCGTACACCTATGAAAATACACCAGGTCTTAATATTGCTGGCCCGAAAACTGGACGTATTGTTCGGTTGACTGTCATAGGAGATACGGCAAGTGAATCAAGTAAGTTTGTGTTGGTGGGTGCTGTGGGAGGTACAGCCACTACTCCTTCTTGTGAAGATTTTATTGTGACTTCCGATTGTATCCCGTCAGATTCTAATAGTCACAGTGTTGGAGGGCTTCGCTTTGGGCCGGATGGAAAGCTCTATGCAAGCCTCGGAGATGGTGCAGATTTTACTGATGTTGACCCACGTGCGCTCCGCGCACAAAATATTGATTCTCTTGGAGGGAAAGTACTCCGAATCAACACTGACGGAACAGCACCAGCAGATAATCCATTTTATGACGGTAACCCAAATGCAAATCGATCTAAGGTATACGCACTTGGTTTACGCAACATGTTTCGGTTTAATTTTCATCCGGTAACCGGACTGCTTTTTGGTGGAGATGTAGGTTGGAGTAACTGGGAAGAAATCAATCTTATTAGTGCAGGAAAGAATTATGGTTGGCCGTGTCGCGAAGGGGATAGTGCAACTCTCTATGGTTGTAGCCCAAGTTCTACGGCAACAAATCCAGTCTATACCTATGCACACAATTCTGCGGGTGCAGGATCTGTTACCGGGGGTGCTTTTATGAGTAACGGTGCATACCCAACTGCCTATGCGAATTCATTTTTTATTGGTGATTATGCGCAAATGTGGATGAAGCGCCTCGAGCTCACCCCTGCAGGAGCATTTGTCTCAGTCAACAATTTTAATACAGACGTTTTTCCGGTTGAGATATTTACTGGAGAAGATGGGCATGTGTACTATATCGACATTGTATTTGGGACACTTAATCGACTCACGCATACCAGTGGTAATCGTCGACCGGTGGTAAATGTTGGGGCTACTCCGACATCAGGCCTCACACCTTTGAATGTTTCATTTTCAAGTGTTGGTACAAACGACCCTGACGGCAATCCTATTTCATACGCATGGCAATTTGGCGATGGAGCGACTTCCACAGTAGCAAATCCATCACATACGTATGTTACTAATGGCGCGTACGACGCCTCTCTTGTTGTGACTGATAGTCTTGGTGCAAGTACTGCAAAATCGGTACGAGTAACAGTCGGAAACCAAGCTCCAACTGGAACAATCACATCACCTTCAAGTGGGTCACTCTATGAAGCGTTGGGGAGTGTGACGGTAACGGGAACTGGTACTGATCCTGAAACGGGGGTATTACCGAACAGTGCTTTCAGTTGGACGGTCATTCTTCATCACAATACACATACCCATACAGTGCAACAGTTTACGAATACAAAAACTATTACTTTCATTGCTGACGACCACAATGATACTGATGTGTACATGGAAATTATCCTTACGGTTACTGACTCTGTGGGTCTTAAAAACACCAAGAGTATTAATATGTACCTAAACAACGGAGTTGGTTCAGGCAACCTCGTTTCTAATCCTTCAGTAGAAATAGAAGGGTTGGTACCAAGCTCGCCACTTAATTGGTTCCAAGGATGGTTTGGTGCAATGAATCCAATATTTACCTACCCAACAACAGGTCTCTCAGGAAGTAAAGCAGCAAGCATCAACGTGACGAGCTATACAAGCGGTGCAGCGCGCTGGTACTTTACTCCTGCGTTTGTGACTGCAGGAGCGACGTACGACTTTAGTAATCTCTACACCGCTACAGTACCTACCGAAGTTACGGTACAGCTCGGAAGAGCAGATGGTACGTATCAGTATGTGTACCTTGGTGCTTTGCCTGCTACTCCCAATCCAACACGAACAAATTTTTCATTTGTTGTTCCAGCAGGTATAGAAACAGCAACAGTATTTCATGAAATCACTGCAGTAGGTGTTCTTACTGTTGATGATTACGTTCTTGCACTGACAGGAAGTGGAGACGTCATTCCACCAACAGGATCTATTACCTCTCCAACAGAGAATAGTGTTCTTTCAGGAACCGTCGCTGTTTCGGTAAATGCTGCAGATGATGTAGCGGTTGGGTCTGTCCATCTTGCAGTTGATGGTGTTGAGGTAGGAGTAGGAGATTCTGAGTCTCCATATTCTATCTTTTTAGACACAACCACACTTACTGATGGTGCACACACACTTACCGCGCACGTTCACGACACTTCAGGAAATGAAGCTTCTTCACTTATGATCAATGTTACTGTATCGAATACAAAGGTAAATCTTTTTACCAATGGTGATCTAGAAATCCAAAATGGTCAGTACCCACTCGGGTGGACACCAGGAGGTTCAGGTACTCATACTGCTGTGTATACATACCCTATAACCGGTGCTTCAGGTAGTGGTAAGGCCGCGCAGATTCAGGTGACTAAATACGATCTCAATGATACTGGTGATGCACGTTGGGTTCATGCTCCAGTGCCAGTACAAAGTGGTATTAAATATACGTACGAGACAATGTATATGGCTACTACTATTACTGATGTTCTCGGGCGGTACCGTTTTGCAAACGGCTCACAACACTTCTTCGGTCTTATAAAAGAAATTCCAGGCACTGCTACATGGACAAAAATTGAAGGCTCATTCGTACCACCCGTTGGTGCAGTTGATGTGACCTTTGGTCATGCTATTAGCGCGGGGGGCGCGACGATGGCTTTCGATGATGTGAAGCTCTATGAAAATGGTACAGGTACTCCGTCTGAAATAAACGCACCTACCGTTGATTTTATTTCGCCGATTGCTGGTGCAATACTTTCTGGAACGGTTACTCTTACGGCAACTTCAAGTGACGACACGGCAGTTGTGGGAGTATTCTTTGCAGTAAATGGTAGTCCTGTCGGTGTTGAGGATCTTACTGCACCGTATCAGACAACACTTAATACTACTACGTATCCAAACGGTACGTATATCCTTAAGGCAACCACACGCGACCCGTATGGTAATAATTCTAACAAAACAATTTCTGTCACTATAAATAACACCACTCCACCAACAGGTACTTCAACCAATCTCGTGCTCAATCCTGGTTTTGAAACCGCTGGCACAGGAGGCAATCCAGCAAATTGGAGTCGTGGAGGATGGGGAACAAACACCCGTACCTTCACCTATCCGGTAGCAGGAGCTACAGGTAACGGAGCGTCACTTACCGTAAGTGGATACACGAGCGGAGATGCAAAGTGGTATTTCAAAGAAGTTCTGGTAACTCCAGGGACGCAGTATACCGTGAGTGACAAGTACAACAGTACTGTTGCTTCACAAGCGCTTATCCGATATACACTCGCTAGTGGTGTAAACCAGTACCTCTCTCTCGGAAATCTCACGTCTACTGGAGGTACATGGCAAACACTGAGTCGTACATTTACACCACCAGCAAACACTGTTTCAATGACCCTCTTCCACCTCATTGCGGGTAACGGTACTATTATTCTGGATGACGTAAGTGTGACTGGTCCTGGGTCTACACCAGCTCCAGATACTACATTACCTGTTGCGAGTGTTACTTCTCCGAGCGCCAATGCAACTGTTTCAGGAGTAGTAAATGTGTCAGCAACAGCTACTGACAACGTCTCCGTTTCAGGAGTCACATTACTCGTAGATGGAAATCCTACAGGTATTGAAGACACAACAGCTCCATACAGTTTTACATGGAACACTGCGTCAATAGCAAATGGTTTACACACCATTTCAGTTCGTGCGCGGGATGCGGCAGGGAATCTGGGTACTGCTCCAGTAGTGAACGTAACTATCACAAATAGTACATCGACTCCTACTGACACTACAGCTCCAACAACTTCGATTACTGCGCCAACTGGAGGGGCAACAATCAGTGGTATAAGCACGGTCAACGTGACCGCAACGGATGCTGTTGGTGTTACCGGAGTCACACTTTTTGTAGATGGAAATGTAGTAGGAACCCCTGACACAACAGTGCCATACAGTTTTGCTTTTGATACAACTATTCTCACAAACGGGGCACACACAATAAGTGCGCGTGCTACAGATGCGGCAGGGAATCAAGGTACTGCTCCAGTAGTGAACGTAACTATCACAAATAGTACGACACCACCAACAGGTAACAACCTCGTCATCAATGGCTCTCTTGAAACCGCTGGCACCGGAGGCAATCCAGCAAATTGGAGTCGTGGAGGATGGGGAACAAACACCCGTACCTTCACCTATCCGGTAGCAGGAGCTACAGGTAACGGAGCACAAATTGATGTTACTGCATACACTGATGGAGACGCGAAATGGTTTTTTGACCCAGTTTCAGTCTTGCCAAATACGCAGTATACAGTGGGTGATAAATACAACAGCACTATTGCATCACAGATGCTTATTCGATACACGCTTCAGGGAGGAACTTTCCAATACCAATCTTTAGGACAGCTTCCTGCAACAGTGGGTGTATGGAATACTTTTTCTCAAACAATAACTACTCCAGCAAATGCAACAGCTCTTACCGTGTTCCACCTGATTGCAGGTAACGGTAGTCTCATTATTGATGATATGAGTGTTATTGGAGCGAGTGGTCCTACACCAGACACTATCTCACCAGCTACTTCTGTAACAACACCAACAGCAAACGCAACAGTTTCTGGTACTGTGTCCATCGGAGCAACAGCAACAGATAATGTGGGGGTTACAGATGTGACACTGCTCATTGATGGTTCCATTGTTGGTTCCGCAGATACCTCTTCTCCATACTCATTTTCGTGGGACAGTACAAGTATCGCAAATGGTGTCCATATAGTATCCGTACGAGCAAAAGATGCTGCTGGCAATACCACTAACTCAGAACCAGTAACTGTAAATGTAAACAATATGGTAACACCACCAACAGGTAACAACCTCGTCATCAATGGCTCTCTTGAAACCGCTGGCACCGGAGGCAATCCAGCAAATTGGAGTCGTGGAGGATGGGGAACAAACACCCGTACCTTCACCTATCCGGTAGCAGGAGCTACAGGTAACGGAGCACAAATTGATGTTACTGCATACACTGATGGAGACGCGAAATGGTTTTTTGACCCAGTTTCAGTTATTGCAGGAAACACATACACATTTAGTTACCAATATAAATCTTCCGTTGCAACAAATCTAACAATACGGTACACCATGACTAATGGTTCGTTCGTCTATGTTGGAGTAGCTAACCCGGCAGCAAGTGCAACGTGGGCAAATGCTTCGGTTAGTTTCGTTCCACCCGTCGGTGCTACATCGGTCACCGTGTTCCATATCATTAATGCAGTCGGTACACTATCTGTTGATGAGCAATCTATCATTGGTGGGTAATACAAACTACAAAACTCGTACTTTTACTTGTTGATATAGGTGTTGAATACGTCGAGTGTTGCCTCATCGGACCATAGGAGCCAATTTCTTTCCTTGTCCTGATTAAAATAAATAAATCCTTCCATGAGTGGATATTTTTCCATTTGCACAAAAGCATCCTTAAGCCAGGATGCTTTTTGTTCGCCTTCAGCACTTGCAAATGAGAAGATGAACATAGGCTTACCATACTTTGAGATAGTGTTGAGGCCTGCACCAAAAAGAGTGTTGAATGATTCCCAAGGCCAGTTCATATTAAATCCGTCGAGACCGATATAATCTACATATGCATCACCTGGATAGTACGCATCGTGAGCATTTTCTGGAGTGTTTGGTACTGAGCTTGCATTGAGCGCAAGGCCAAACTTCACGTTTGGTACTGCTTCGAAGAATCCGTGAATATAGCGATAGGCAAGCACCGCTTTTTCAGGGGTATTACCATTTAACGTTCCTGACCAGGGTGTCCAGTTTCCATTAAGCTCTGAAAAAGGAATGAGTATAATGGGGTCTTTATACGACTTGACTTGCTTAGCAAAATTTTCAATGTACGCGTCATGGTCACCTCTCAAAATACTGTCGTACGAATATGCGGGTTGGTTAGTCCCACCTATATCATGGTCGCTCGCTTCCCAGAATATAACGAGTGTCCTGTCTTTATCACCAGCGACTGTCTTGAGCCATGGGCGAATTTGCCCGTTATCATTTGCCCAGTGGATAAAATATGCAAGATAGTCAGGATTAGCTTTTACCCGTTTTTCAAAATCAGTAATAGCAGTTGGGGTTGCTCCAGTGTATACACCCCATTTCAGAGATTTACTGAGTGACGGTATAGGAGGTGGAGAGGTATCAATTTTTGGCTTTTCAGCAACAACAAGAACTTTCGGCGCCTGTTGTTGTGTAGTGGTTGTTGCTGTGTTTGTTTGTACAGAGGCTTCGGTGGTTTGCTCTTGTGTTGTGCTCGAGGTAACTCCTTGGGTAGAAGTGCTTTGCAACTCGTTTATTATGTATGGAGTATTGTTCCCGTGGTCAGGATGAGTGTATTCAATATCTTCAGTAAAATATCCCATTGTAAAAAGGGTTACCACAAGGACGCCAAAAAACAGAAAACTAATACTTATTTTCACAGGTACCTAATAGTATACAAAATGTAGTGTAGGTCACACCTTTTTGCTATTGCCATGTCATATTTTTTGTTGAGAAGTATGGTAATAGAAAAGACTGCAGTAGTAGCCTGATTTTTGTATATGGTAAAATCTAGTCATATGAATAATATGCGTGGAAATAAGAAGGTCCGAATTATTGTTATCCTAATTTTATTAGTAGTTGCAGGGTATTTGTACTTTACCATCTAGTCCTCTTTAAAAACGTATGCAAGAAGAAATAAAAAATGTGCTCGATAAGGCAACTGACTACTCGGGCTCAAAAAAGCGAAAGGTAGGGAAGGGTATTCTCGGTATCGTCATCGTGATGCTTCTCGGAGCGCTCGGACTCGAGATGGGGAACACTGATTTTGATCTTGGGTCAATCTTGGGCGGAGAAAGTATCTCAGATTCAAAGATTATGCGTGATGAAGCGGGTAATCTTGAAAAGAGTGCAGAAGGTGGTTTCGTTACTAAGGTAATGCGCGATAAAGCAGGGAACGTTGTTCCAGAAGGGCAGGCTGGAGGAAAGTACACTGATGAATACAACTGTGACGACTTTGCAACGCAACCAGAATCACAGACATTCTTCACGAATGCAGGTGGACTTACACAAGATACGAATCGTCTTGATGGAGACAAAGATGGGGAGGCGTGTGAGAGCTTACCGAAGGGAAAGTAGGAAAAGCGTACGCTCCCTATACCAAAAAACCAAAGCATTTGCTTTGGTTTTTTGATATAGGGCATTATTTTCGCATTTCTCCCTCTACGCGGTACAATAGCGGAACGCGAATGTGAGAGAGTGAAGTTCCAGATAGAGTATTTTCTTCTCGTTGAATTAGTTTTGCGCCATTAGTTAGTTTAAGTTTTTTGTTTATGCATACAGAAATTGGTTTTATTGGTCTTGGTAGAATGGGGCTTAATATGGTGACGCACCTTGTGGAAGGAGGGTATCGAGTTGTTGCGTACAACCGAAGTCCTGAACCGCGAGAAGTGGCACAAAAAGTTGGTGCCCTAACTCCTGCATCACTACCAGAACTTATTTCGAGCCTTGCAACACCTCGAGTGGTTATGCTTATGGTAACGAGTGGTGCAGTGGACGCTGTCCTTTCGGAGCTTCTCCCGCTCCTTTCGCCAGGAGATACGGTAATCGAAGGGGGGAATAGTTTTTACAAGGAGACCATTCCTCGCCATCAACGTTTCAACGATGCGGGGATTAATTTTCTTGATTGCGGAATCTCAGGAGGTATGAGCGGTGCGCGTCATGGAGCATCAATAATGATTGGTGGAAAGGAAGAAGTCTTCAATGAGCATGAACATATTTTTAAAGCGCTCGCGATAGAAGATGGATATGCACGAGTAGGGAATGCAGGAGCAGGACATTTTGTAAAAATGGTTCACAACGGCATTGAGTACGGAATGATGGGAGCAATCGCTGAAGGAATGAATGTACTCCATGAACACGAAGAGTCTCTTGGCATTGACCTCGGACAGGTTCTAAAGCCGTATGAGCACGGGAGTATCATTACGAGTAAGCTCATGTCGTGGACAGGAGACGCGTACCGAGAAGGACAGGTAGAAGCAATTGCGGGCATAGTGCCACGCGGTGAAACTGAAGAAGAAATGGAACATATCCTTACCATTGGGGATGTGCCTGTTCTCAAAGCTGCGCTCCTCCAACGACAAGCGACACGAGAAAACCCAAGCTATGTTGGAAAGCTCGTTGCTTCAATGCGCAATCAGTTTGGTGGGCATAAGATTGTTGAAAAATAAATTATGGAGATAGTCTTGAACACGTCACCATACGAAGTAGCGGGGCATGCGCTCGTGAGTGCGCTCGAGAAGCATGCAGGGAAACCAGTACTCATTCTCGTCTCGGGTGGCTCGGCATTTAAAATCCTCGAGTACGTCGGAGAGCAATTCCTTTCTTCATTGTGCACGCTTGGTGTGCTTGATGAGCGATACTCGAGCGACGTAGGGGTGAATAACTTCCTCCAACTTGAAAAAACGGCATTTTTTAAAACAGCGGTAAAAAAGGATGTTTCTATTATTGATACGAGCGTCCACGAAAATGAAGACATGCTCCATTTCAGGACGAGGTGGGAAGGGGAGCTTCATGCGTGGGTAGAAAATAATCCTACTGGTATCGTTTTGGTGACGATGGGTATGGGTAGTGACGGACACACAGCGGGTATATTTCCGAACGCAAAGGGTGTTTCATTTGGGTCTTCGGAGTGGGTGGTTGCATACCACGTACCTCCAATCCAGAATCTGCACACTGAACGAGTAACGGTCACGCACACGTTTCTTCGAGATATTGTTACAGAAGCTTTTGTGCTTATCCAAGGAGATTCTAAAACTGAAGCCCTCAGGAAGGTAGAAGAGGGAGCGGGTTCACTCACAGAGACCCCAGCTCGAATTTTTCGAGAGATTCCCTCAGTGAAAGTCTTCACAGACATCGGTGCATAAATATACCCAAGAATAAAACTCCATGTGTCTATTTTTGAGAGAATTTTTTAAGCATGTTCTCTGCAGACTTTGTAAAAACTTTGAATGGGTGCACAGACTCAAATCCACGGATTTGTGGGGATTTATTTACTTCAAGAACGACAGGTCCGGCATCGGTATGGATGATATCCACTCCTGCAATATCAATCCCGCATACTTCAGCTGAGCGAATAGCTACGTCCGTCTCATCGCTCTTGAGTGTGTATGATTCTGCGGTTGCGCCTTGTGCAATGTTATTGAGGTGACCATTCTTTCGTGCGCGCTTCATGCTCCCAAGGACTTCACCAAACGCAACGATGGTTCGTGTATCAAAATCATTTTCAATGAAAGGTTGTATGAGTCCGAGAACTTGAGGTTTCTTATTCGCAACGAGTTTTAAGAGCTCATCCATCGTTTCGACGAAGTGAACGTTTCTCCCTTGGCTGCCATCTGTCTTATAGATGAGTGGGAATGTGCAATGTTCTTCAATGTATTTTTGATTCTTTGTAAATGATTCTTCTCGGAAGATGATTGTCTCCGGAATGCGAATATCTGCAAGCGCGAGGAGAAGCATTTGAGATATTTTTTCGGCACTATTTACGTATGAATGGTTGATAGGGTCACTTGCGGGGATGTTGTGGTGATTAAAATAGTCGTAGAGAATTCCACAAAATTGCTGGTCTGTTGCCCTTAGACGAGTAAAGACACACGCACCAGTCCAATCGATAGGATTGTTTCGATATACAAAAAGTGGCCCTCCGTCTTTCTGTATATGGAGCACCATCGACTTCGTGTTGTATCGTTCATGGGGGAGTCCTCCCAGACCCTCTATAAACGCATGTCTCGTTTTTGTTCCTGTGTTGAGGAGGATACATTTTTTGAATGATTGCATAGATACAGCATAGGTGAAATCACCCAAAGTTACAATAAATAGACCCTGTTGTGTGGAGGGGTGATTTTGTAAAAAGAGCTATACGAAACCGAATATATGTAGTATAGTTGTGCCACTTTTAGAATATCTATCATTACATAACCCCGTGCCGGTAAGGGCCTTTCTTACTCTCATGCACGGGAATCACCCATGAAAAAAACAACGCGGAATATTATTGTGTATGTTATGAACCTGCCCGCAGGCGCTATTTCAAGCATCCGTGCATACGAAAAGAAGGAGAAGAAGAAGTATCGGGTCATGCTCCTCTGTGACACAAAGAGTAAGGATAGGAAACAAAAGGATCAATATAGTGACCTCGATATATTTGTCGAATGTGACTTTAGTAATCCGGCACGAATTGCAGAAGCGCTCGCCCCGTATCAGGACGAGCTCTGTGCCATTACCTGTCGTACTGAATCGCATATGGCGCGCTTCATTCAGGTGATTCCACATGTGCCGTACCTACGTACCCCAACAACAGAATCACTTCGTTGGGCAACTGATAAACTCGAGATGCGACGGAGATTTACACTCCTCTCAAAGAAGTTCACTCCGAAGTATGCGGTTGTGCAAGAAAATACGAAGCAAGAGCGAGCGCGAGTGATTGAGAAGATAAAGTTCCCGATGATACTCAAGCCAACCAACTTAGCGCAGAGTCATCTCGTGAGCATTTGCTATCACGAGGAGGACCTGAAGCGTTCACTAACGCACGCATTTAAAAAGATACAAAAAATATACGAAGACAACGGTCGTATCGAAGAGCCGAAGATGATGGTTGAAGAATTTATGGAAGGGGATATGTACTCGGTAGATGCGTACGTCAGTGGGCGAGGTACGGTACTTTTTTGTCCAATGGTACGGGTACTCACCGGAAAAAATATAGGACATGATGATTTTTATAATTACATGCACCTTTCACCAACACGCCTCAAGAAAGAAAGTATTGACCGGGCACATGAAGCTGCAGAAAGTGGTATTCACGCACTCGGACTCCGAAATACTACAGCACATGTTGAGTTGATGAAAATTGATGATGACTGGAAACTGATAGAAATCGGTCCGCGAGTCGGTGGCTTCCGCGATAAGCTTCATGCACTCAGTTGTGACATCGACCACTCACTCAATGATGTACTCATCCGGTTGCCCAAAAAACCAATTCTTCCGAAAAAGTGCAAAGGCTTCTCCGCAACACTCAAGTGGTACCCAAAGAAAGAAGGAAAAATTACAAAGCTCAAAGGAATTAAAAAAGCTCAAGAGCTTAAGTCATTTGTTGATATTAAAGTATTGAAAAAAATTGGAGATGTGTGCCATTTTGCAAAGAATGGAGGTAAGGCAGTATTTACCATTACCCTCTATAATGCCGAACGATCAAAGCTCCTCGCTGACATACGGCGTGTAGAACAGACCATTGACGTCCAGATTGGGTAGAAGTTCCCACAACATACGGGGAGGCAAAGCCTCCCCGTATGTTGTACTATAGGGGGATGATTCGAACAAAATATCTCCTTTTCGCAATACTTGGTTGCATTGTGGTGATTATCAGTGCAGGATTTTTTACGCTCAAGGGAAATGAGGGGACTATTGAAGTCTCATCGCAGGGGATTTTTAGTACACCAAATGATTCGTTCGAGTTTGTACCGAATACCAATTCACAAGCGAGCGGGGAACGGAAAGAATTTATTTCAAAAATTCGTAACGATGTGACAAAGAACCCGATTCAAGAAACCGATAAGATCCAGCCAGTAGAGAGCGAGGCTGTGAAAGAAGAAATCCCTGTAGTTGTTCCACCGAGTGATGCCGCCCACGTTCTTCCAACGAGTACTCCGATTGAAGGAGGTGTCCAGTAATGTAATTTTTAAACAGATATGCAATCAACATCAGTCGATGAATTAAAGAAGCAATTAGCAGAGAATGATTCGAAGTGCGTTCTCATCGATGTCCGTGAACCATTTGAATTTATGTCGGGACATATTAAGGAAGCAAAAAATATTCCACTACAGACACTTCCTGCAGACCTTGAGAATCTTCGGGGAATTGAAACGGTGTTTGTACAATGCTTTTCAGGCGGACGCTCCGCACAGGCATGTCAGTATCTTCGAGACTCAGGGATTAATGCAATAAATGTAGAAGGGGGAATGAGTGCGTGGGAACGGGCAGGGTATCCTGTCGTGTAATACATAGAGTATGAGCACACTTATTTTTGACATTGAAACCATTGGAACTGAGTGGGACTCACTCGACGCAACAACTAAGCACATGCTTACGAGGTGGGTGGAACGTACTGCACAGAGTGACGATGAGCGTGAAGCAGGAATAAAAGACATCCGTGAGGGCCTTGGATTTTCTCCACTTACGGGAAGTATTGTTGCAATCGGATTGTATGACCTTGAACGCAAACAGGGTGTCGTCTACTACCGTGATGATTATGAGGGAGACGAAATTGAGCATGGTGAATTTATGCTCAAGTCGCGAACAGAAGAAGAGATGCTTCAAGATTTTTGGGATGGAGCGAAAAATTACGATACCTTTGTAACCTTTAACGGGAGAGGTTTTGATGTTCCATTTCTGAACCTTCGTTCGGCTATCCATGGTATTCGACCTACACACGATCTCATGGAAGGGAGGTACCTCTACCAACAGAAGGGTGTACGCCATGTAGATTTGCAAGATCAGATGACATTCTATGGAGCGATGCATCGAAAACCGTCACTCCATCTCTTCTGCCATGCCTTTGGGATTGAGAGTCCTAAGGCGGAGGGGATTGCGGGAGATGATGTCGCCGAACTTTTTCATTCAAAAAAGTTCGGCGACATTGCGCGCTACAATGCTCGCGACGTCATTGCTACAACTGCACTGTATGAAAAATGGCTCAAGAACTTAGCTCCACATAGTTTTATCAATACTATTGAATAAGGTATACTCACAGCAAGATTTATTATATGAAAAAATTTCCGGACGACTTTTTTTGGGGGGCAGCATCAGCGTCATATCAGGTAGAGGGAGGTATTGAAAATACCGACTGGGCACAAGCAGCGCGCGAGGGGAAAGTGCCTGTGTGTGGAGAGGCGTGTGATCACTACAATCGCTACGAAGAAGATTTCGATATTATCAAATCACTCGGACACGACGCGCACCGTATGTCAGTTGAGTGGGCACGTATTGAACCAGAGGAGGGGAAGTTTAATATGGAAGCAATCGAGCATTATCAACGCGTTGCTCGAGCGCTTCAAAAAAGAGGAATCCATCCCGGAATCACGCTCTGGCATTTCACGCTTCCACTCTGGTTTTCTGAGCGAGGAGGTTTTGAGCGAGATGACGCCCCAGAAATATTTGCACGCTACTGTGCTTTTGTTGTGGAACACCTCAAGCAGTATTGTCACCATTACGCGACGATGAATGAGCCGATTGTTTTTGCTTCAAATGGATGGCTCCGTGGCTCATGGCCACCATTCAAACGTTTTACACTTACGGATATGGTTTCTATAACTAATTCAGGACGACAGCACGAAGCGAAATATCAAAAGGGTATCAAGCCATTCTTCCTGTACCTAAAGGTGGTTAAGAACCTTACCCGTGCACACAATAGGGCTTATGAAGAAATAAAGAAAGTGCTCCTTGCAAGTGACGTGAGTGTGGTGAAGCACGTCATACTATTCCATTCGAATGGAAATCCTTTTAACAAACTTGTTGCGAAGTTTATGAACTGGTGGTGGACACACCGCTTCATGAAACGGGTCTATCTGAAGTGTGATTCGATTGGTCTTAATTATTACTTCCACAAGAAGTTTGGCGACACCGCGACGTACGCAAAGACTGATATGGATTGGGATATTTACCCAGAAGGAATTCATGATGCCCTTATGATGCTTACCCGGTATGAGTTGCCACTTTTCGTCGCTGAGTCGGGGATTGCTGACTCTAAGGATGATAGACGTGCAGACTACATTACGAGGCAGGTTCAAGCGATGTGGCAGGCGATTCAAGATGGTGCTGATGTGCGGGGGCATTTCTATTGGTCTCTCCTTGATAACTATGAGTGGGCGCTTGGATTTGAAAAACGTTTTGGTCTCGTTGAGGTTGACTACAAAACACAGAAGCGAACAGTGCGTCCGTCAGCTTACGTGTATAAGGAGATATGTGAGCAGAATGCTGTAGTAGAATAAGCTCAGTGAAATAGCATTTCATGTCATATGTCGTTCTCGCTTATGATGCCTCAGGTACGAGGCATTGAGAGGAGAGAATGTGAGACATATGTGGTATTATGATGAACATTCGAAATCTCGATAATAACGATGTAGATGAGGTATAAGAAGCGATAACGCATGAATTGGATAGTATTAGCAGTAGCAGCACAATTCCTCAACGCTCTTGTTGCGCTCATTGATAAACGCATTGTCTCTGACGACAAGATTCTTCCGCGTCCTTTTGTGTACGCTTTCTATACGTGTCTCATTGCTGGTGTTTGGATTATTGTCTATTTCATAAGTCTCTTCCCACTCCCGTTCGGGATTCACCTACCGTCGTTTAGTAATGTCATTAGACCATCTCTTGAGGTGGTGGCACTCTCGTTTCTTGCAGCGTACACATTTTTCACTGCGCTTGTGTCTATGTTTACGGCGCTTCGTACCGCTGACGCAGCGGATGTGGTGCCGGTCGTTGGAGCGACTTCTGCAGTTGCATCCTTTGGTCTCGGGTACTTCTTTCTCCATACAGAAATATCTTCAAACTTTGCGCTTGGGATAGCTCTCCTCAGCATCGGTACGTTCTTAGTCTCTCATTTTCATTTCACGATTAAGACCGCTTTGACGGCGATGCATGCTGGTATATTTTTTGCGCTTCACTACATTGCCATTAAGGGACTTTTCCTCGTGACATCATTTGATGATGGTTTCTTCTGGTCTCGAATTGCATTTATGTTTTATGCAGCATCACTCCTCATGAATCCTACATTTTTTGAAAAGATTAAAGAACAAACGAAAGCAACAACAAAGCAAGCGGGGCTACTCATTTTTTCAAATAAGATTATTGCTGGGGTTTCAACCATTCTCATCCTTAAGGCAACTGACCTAGGGGACGTCGCTGTGGTACAGGCACTCGGAGGGCTTCAGTTTGTTTTCATTTTGCTCCTTGGTATCTTCTTTAGTCTTGGTCCAAAAAAGGTACATGTTGGTGAGGTGTATAAGAAGGAGACTATTCTTCAAAAAGCCCTTTCTGTCGCTATTATTGCACTCGGTTTTCTAGTATTATTTGATTAATGAAAAAGCGACTCATACGATATGGGGCTATTACAGCAGTATTCCTTCTTTGTTGTACTGCTATTCTTTTCTATCTCGCACGTAAGGATGTTCCTGAAAATGTAGTGTACGGGATTTCGTACAATGTTCCGTATGTCCTTGAACTTGGTTTGGATAAAGATGAAGTTTTTGATGCGTTTCTTAACGAGCTCGGTGTGCGAAATTTTCGTATGAGTGCACACTGGACACTCATTGAACCAACGAAAGATACATTTGATTTTGCATGGATGGATACAGATATTCGCAAAGTTGAAAAGGTTGATGGACACATTATATTTGGGGTAGGGAGGAGGTTGCCACGGTGGCCTGAGTGTCACGTTCCTGACTGGGCAAAGACCCTTACCTGGGAGGAACAAAAGAGCGAAATACGAGAGTACATCGAGGCGGTGGTTACTCGCTATAAGGGTTCACCCGCAATTACGCATTGGCAGGTTGAAAATGAACCCTACCTAGGGGTATTTGCAAACGAGCACTGCGGTGACCTCGATGAAGCATTTCTTGAGGAAGAAATTGCGCTCGTTAAAAGCCTCGACCCAAGTCGGCCGGTACTCGTCACTGATAGTGGTAATTTAGGAACATGGAATGGAGCGTATAGTCACGGCGACTCATTCGGAACGAGTGTGTATGTCTACTTCTGGAATCCAGAATTGGGGCAGTTTAAAACACTCCTCCCTCCATGGTTTTACCGGGCAAAGGAGGGCATTATGGCGCTCGTGCATGGTTCGAAGGAAACATTTCTTATTGAACTTGCACTCGAACCATGGTTACTCGAACCGGTAACTGAGGTCCCTGTTGAGACGCAATATTCTCGAATGGACATCAATAAATTCAATGAAATTATTGACTACGCAAAGGGCACTCGATATGAAAAGCAGTATCTTTGGGGAGGGGAGTGGTGGTTTTGGCTCCGCGAACAGGGTCATTCTGAAATGTGGAACCGCGGGAAGGAATTGTTTCATACGCAGTAGTGATTTCTCATATGTCTCCATTTGGTAAGCAGATGTTTCAAAGTATAATGTAACGTATGAATATCGTTCGCTTTGTGTTTCCGTTTCTCTTTGTGCGCAATTGGCAAAATGGTTTGTGGGAGTTTTCTCGAGCACGATTTGTTTTGTCGCTCCTTTTCTTGTCACTTCTTATAATGGGGATACTTATTGCATATACACTCCAGTCTCCAGTCCGTTATTCAGCATCCTAAATAACTATTTATGAAATCATTAAAAATCTATCTCATCGTTGTTTCGGTTCTTCTGTGTATTGCAATTGGATTGGGGGTCTATGTGTGGTACGCGCTTCAACAGTTAAACACTGATATGGAAAAAGCTGGCGTCACCCAAGTAGAAACAAAGAAAGAGACTACTGAAGCACCGAGCGAGACTACTACCCCTGTCGCAGAGCCAGTAATAATTCAAACAAAAAATCTCCCTGCCGCGCAACAAAAAATAGTTGAAGGATTAGGATATACCGAAGGAACAATCACGTTCACCTCAGCAATGATTTTGTGTGCAGAAGATGCTATAGGCAAAGAGCGAGTGCAGGAAATAGTCGAAGGCGCAACACCAAATCCTATAGAATCAGTTTCGCTCATTCCGTGTTTGAAAAAATAGCCAAGGTGGAAAAAACTCCAAAAAACGCTATACTAAGCGTATGAATAAAATCACTCTCATAGCAAGCCTTTTTGCGGTCATTCTTATTCCGTCATTTGCCCATGCTGGTCCTATAATTCGTAGTGGGGAGACAATCTCCGTGGACGCTTCACAGGTATTAAAGGGTGATTTTTATGGACTTGCATCTACAGTGAATATTTCTGGTCCGGCTGAAAATGATCTCTATGTTGGAGGAGGTACCGTCACCGTAAATGCTCCAGTAAAGGGAGACCTTACCGTCATCGGAGGGGTTGTGCAGGTTCATGGAGATGTGGGTGACGATTTACGTATTGTTGGTGGGGAGGTTGTCCTTGCAAAATCAGTTGAGGGAGATGTTGTTGTTGCAGGAGGGACCCTTACCATTCTTTCAACCGCCGTTGTGCACGGAGACGTACTCTTCATGGGAGGAGACCTTACTATTGAGGGGACTATCATGGGAACGATACATGGAACGTCAGATACTCTCCGTATTGATTCTGAGGTTGGGGGAGACGTTTCATATGTCGCAACAAATGCTGTGACTTTTGGAGATAAGGCACATGTGGTTGGACGCGTTACCTACGAAAGCCCGAGAGATCTTGTTCGAGCCCAAAATGCACAGATAGACGGAGATATTACAAAGAAGGACGTTCCTTCAGTACAGGGTTCTTCATTTGTTAATTTGTATCTTATCCAAATTTCAGTACTCCTCTTTGTTGCTTTTTCATTCTTCCTTGTCGGTCGAAGGTACCTTCAGAATGTTATCGAAAAATCAGCATCATCAGTGGGACTATCTGGACTCATTGGGTTGGGAGTATTTCTCGTAATACCGTTTATCAGTGGCGTTCTTCTCGTAAGTGTCGTTGGTCTTCTTTTGGGAATTATTCTCTTTGCGCTCTACGTTTTGGCACTCATTGTTTCATTCGTGTGTGCAGGGGTACTCTTTGGGTATGGTGTTCAGCGTGCAGTGATGCAGAAGAGTACCGTAACTTTCAGTACCATTCTTTTTGGAGTCATCATCTTCAATCTGTTCAGCTTTGTTCCGTATCTTGGCGGACTACTTATTTTTGCAGGGATGCTCGTTATGCTTGGAGGCATGAGTACTGCGGTGTACCACAAACTCCGTTCCTAGTTATACCCAGAGGCAGTTCACACACCTTAAGGGGTGATATAATGAGATAGGTCGCTTATAAGTTGCGATTATATAAAAAAATGAATAACAAAATGGTACACACAGTTGCCTTTATCCTTCTCATTGCAGGTGGATTAAACTGGCTTCTTGTGGCGTTCGGAACAAATATTGTTGAGACAATCTTCGGAGGTTACTCGAATATCGTGTACATCCTCGTTGGACTCTCTGCGATATATTCACTCATAACCCATAAGGGTACTTGCACAAAGTGTAATGGAGCATAAACGGCAGTGCCGTTTTTTTTGTAGCACAAAACACCGAGCACACGCTCGGTGTTTTGGTATATACTACCGGTCATGAAACCTGCAAAGAAAGAGGGGCGCATTGCGCGCGTGCGGGCAATGAATACTGTTTTAAAGAGGCTCTTTCCGCATCCGCGCATTGCACTCAATTACAGTAATACCTGGGAACTTCTCGTTGCCGTACAGCTCTCTGCACAGTGTACAGATGCCCGGGTGAATATTGTGACCGAAAAACTTTTTAAGAAATACCCAACAATCCAGGCGTACGCGAACGCAACACAAACGGAGATGGAAAAGGCAGTGTACCAAACAGGCTTTTTTAGAAACAAAGCAAAAAATATTCGCAATGCTGCAAAGATGTTACTTGAGGTATATGGAGGTGTCGTCCCGAACACTATGGTGGAACTCATCAGTATTCCAGGAGTTGCACGGAAAACAGCAAACGTCGTTCTTTCTAATGCATTTAATATTCACGAGGGAATAGCTGTCGATACGCACGTACGGCGCTTTGCAATACGATTCGATTTATCTGACTATACAGACCCAAAGCGTATTGAAAAAGATTTACTCCTCATTATGCCAAAGAAGGAGTGGTGGGGTTTTAATCATCGGTTGGTGCACTATGGGAGAGATATATGTCCTGCACGAAAGCATGATTGTGTGTTGCATCCGCTCACAAAGCTGTATCCAAAATCAAATGAAATCTGGCCAAAATCCCATTAATAACTCATTTATACGTATTTCGATGCATGCATATCTATTCGTCAATAGTATGCAGATTTTGTGAGTGGTATAGTGTAATCAACTTCTGAAATTTTCTCATATGACTTACTTCCACACTGCCATTGATACCGCCTATGACACATTACTTGGGTATGTCATTCGCTTTGTTGAAAGGGTTATTACAGGAAGTACTGAACACACTCCGCTCGTGCCACTCCTTCCCGAAGCTCCAGTAAAAAAAGATGTCGAAGAGACGAGCTTTAAGACGGTGCAGGCAATTTTAGAATCAAAAGTGAGCAGTGATGTAGCGGTAGTGAAGAACACTATCATGTACACAGGAAGTCTTGCGGTTCCGGTATATAAAAATCCGACGATTGAATTTGATGCACAAGTTGCCAAAATTCCTTACGGAGAAATGGTTATGATGCTCGAGGTTCGAGGACGTTTTTATCGAGTTGTGTGGCGCGATGTAGAAGGGTGGGTCGTACGCGAAGATTTGGTCGACCGAGCGGCGCGTGTGTATCCGGAGTTTGTACTTGGACAGGGGAATTCTGTTGACCATCCTAACACCGCACGTGTACGCACAGCGCTCGGGGACACTTTCGGTCTCAGTTTTTCTGAATTCGATCTTCAGGCAGGTGAGTACGTCCTGTATCGACTATGGAAAAAGGGAGTTACCATCGCATGGCCAGATATAAAACCTCGTGTTCCTGGACTTTGGCATAAAATACTTCGAGGTGTTCCGGGTGTACATATGGGCGTTTTACCAAAAGTTGGAGGAATCATGGAATACATGGTGACGAGTGAAATAGGACATGTCGCGTATGTAGAAGCAGTGTTTCCGGATGACACCATTGCTCTTTCAGAAGCAAATTTCCCGGATTCAGGCATATACAATGAGCGTGAACTTACCAAGGATGAGTGGAAGGAACTAAAGCCAATATTTATTACCGTTCAATAATGCCGTCCGTAAGTGGACGGGCTTTATTTTCTGTTTTTGATACACTATATTTACAATGAACTCAGGACAGAAAGTCGCATTTTTTGATATTGATGGAACGGTGTTTCGTTCCAGTCTTCTTATAGAAGTGGTGGAGGCATGTGTTCGCGAGGGGATATTCCCAATAACCGCGCAGGCAGGATACATACATGAATATGAGGCGTGGAAAAATCGTGAGGGTTCCTACGAAAAATATATTGATGCAATTATCAAAACATTCATTACGCACATTAAAGGTGTGTACTATGGCGACTTTGCGGATATAGGACGAAGTGTTGTAGAAGAGCAGGGGAAACGAACGTATCGCTATACGCGTGATTTTATTCAAGACTTGCGAAGTAAGGGATACTATATTGTCGCTATTTCTCAGTCACCTAAAACAATTCTCGATTCATTCTGTGCTTCGTATGGATTTGATAAGGTGTACGGACGAGTGTACGAAATTGGTCCTCGAGATCTTTTTACTGGAGTGGTCACCGAAGAGGACTTCATTAAAGACAAGGCAAAAGTTGTAGAGCGGGTAATCCAAAAGGAAGGCCTTACCCGAGAGGGTTCTATTGGAGTTGGAGATACAGAAAGTGATATACCACTTCTTGAGTCAGTCGAAATGCCTATTTGTTTTAATCCCAATAGGGCACTTTATACGTATGCACAGGGGAGGGAGTGGCCAGTTATTGTGGAACGGAAGGACGTTGTCTACACATTGTGACAACAGTATTGGAAAATTTCTTTGTTAAAACTGCAGTTTTTTCTTCACCGTACGCCATGTACGACTCAGTCAAAAACTTTGTTTTGCCTCGAACTTTTCTCAGTACTGTTGTCACATATAGCGTGAACATGAACAGAACTATGCTATTTCGAGTGTATGAATAAGAAAGAGAGGGAATTTGTGAAGACAGTCTGGGATTACTACGAGCGCCATGGAAGACGAAGTCTTCCATGGCGCAAAACAAAAAATCCGTACAGGATTCTTGTTTCAGAAATAATGCTCCAGCAAACGCAAGTCGATAGAGTTATTCCAAAGTACAACGCGTTTTTAAAAAGGTTTCCAACAGTTACTGTGCTTGGGGACGCTTCACTTGGAGACGTGTTACGTGAATGGCAAGGACTCGGGTACAATCGTCGAGCAAAAATGCTCCACGAGTGTGCAAAGCAGATTTTAGTAGATTATGAGGGAAAGGTACCAAAAGGATACGCTGAACTTCTCTCACTGCGAGGCGTAGGACCGTACACTGCCGGCGCAGTAATGGCCTTTGCCTACAACAGTGGTATTCCGATTATTGAAACAAATATTCGAACGGTCTTTATCCATCATTTTTTTAATGATGATGCAGACATTACTGACGCACAGCTATTCCATTCGATTGGAATAGTGCTTGATACCAAAAATCCCCGCGACTGGTACTATGCGCTCATGGACTACGGTTCTCACCTTAAGCAATCAGTAGGGAACCAAAATGTACGAAGTGCGCACTATACTAAACAATCAACATTTAAGAATTCTGACCGACAGATACGGGGAGCAATTCTCAAAATTTTAATACTTGGAGGAATGACACGAAGCGCACTTCATAAAGGGTTGTCATTTGATATACAAAGAATCGATGTCCAAATTGAACGACTTAAGGAGGAAGGAATGATAGTTATGAAAGGACAGAAGTATCGTTTGCCATAGTAAATAGTTACCGAGTGTCGTGAAGAGCCATCGCAAAGAACAGGCCCGGAATCATGAGTAGTCCAAGCACAATAAAGAGTAATTCAAAAGGAACGAGAGAAAGTGTAGCGACACCAAGAACCGCACCAAAAACGTATGAGAGTGGGCGGGTAATACGGAAGAGACTGATGATGTTTGTGTCCTTGCTGTGAGTATGTTTAAAGAAGTAGCTCTCGGTTGTTGTCTCAACAAAACTTGCGCCAACACGGGTCATAAACATTGCAATCATCCATGAAATTATTGAACTATCATCAAGGAATACGAACCATGAGGTGGTAATTGCAATCACCGCAAAACCAAACGCCATCATTTCTTTTTCACCGATGAGGTTATCTGCTGCAAACCCGATGAGGTACTCAAGGAATACATACGCCATGAGTCCCATGAAGAGAATGATGCCGATACTTTCCCAGTGGAAACCAATAATGGTCGAAAGGTAGAGTGGGGTATAGATAACCATCCATGTGAAAAAGAGCTGAAGGAGAAAATGTGCAAAGAATACATTACGGATGTCAGTTTGGTGCCAGAATGTTTTGATACCTTCAACGATTTTAAAGTGTGGGTACTGTGGATCTTTAAAGTTTCTGAAGTGTTTAATGATTATGTAGAGAAAAGGTACGAGAATAAGCGCACTCGCAAAATACGCTGAGGCAAAGTTTGGGATACCATTCCCGAGGAGTTTACCCATCCCGAGTGAGGCGAGTGCAGCCGTGAGACTCATGATGGTGAGGAGCATCCCACGTCTTCCTCCTGTTGATTCCTCACCGTCTCCGATGAGCTCCTCCATAAATATATCGAGATTAAAAAGAATGAGGGGAACAACTGTTTGGTGGATGACAAAAAGAGTAATTGCAAAGTATATGCTGTCTGATAATGCCATTCCGATGAGGGCAGAAAATTCTATGACAGTGAGCACCACCGCAAGGCGTACGTTTCCAAATCGGGTAAGGAGAGAAGACGCATTAAGGAAAGCGATGATAGTGAGTATGGCTCCAAATACATAGAGAGCGCTCACCATTTCATGCGGAACAAATTGTTCAAGAAAAGATGAATTAATATAAAGCACGACTGCCCAGTGAAGTGAGAGAAGGAGGAGAGCAAAATAAAGCGCGTTAAAACCCCCTCGCGCACGCGTCTCCATGCGGTATTCGATAGTGACTGGTGTTGGCATGTGTATAGTGTACAAGATAAAAATGCGAGAAAATCACTATGTACACAGACATTTTAAAAATATTCGTGTCATCGTAATGTTCAGTAATTTGATTCTAAACATACTATTTTGATAAAAACCCAAAAGCACGAAGTGCTTTTGGGTTTTTATTGCCATACTCTGGTACTCCTTAAATTCCGATGAGGACAGGGATGACCATTGGTGTCTTGTTGGTCTTTTGGAGGAGGAATGCTGATACCACTTCCGTGATTTCATCCTTCACAAAGTCGAGGTCAATAGGATGCGCCTCAGCAGTGTTCTTTTCAACAGTCTTCTTGATGAGCACACGTGCTTCAGAGAGGAGTTGTTGGTTTTCACGCAGGTACACAAATCCTCGAGAAATAATATCTGGAGATTTTCGTAGTGCACCTGTTTTTGCATTCACGGTAGCAATGATGACAAACATACCATCCTCTGAGAGTGACTGTCGGTCACGGATAACTACTTCCTGCTTCGTTCCTACAGTGAATCCGTCTACCATCATGATTTCAGAAGGAACCTTTCCTTTGTGAATATTTAATTCAGTTCCGTTCTTGATATCGATGACCATTCCGTTATCTGCAAGAATGATATTTTCTTTCGGGAATCCAGCTTCAATGTTTGCATACGCGTGACACCTAAGCATTGAGTGGTAGCCGTAGGCAGGCATCATGAACTTTGGATTTACCTGCTGGCGAATCCAAACAAGTTCTCCCGAGTTTCCGTGACCAGTCGAGTGAACGTCAGAAGCACGATAGGTGATGATGTGTACTCCTCGACGATAAAGGTTGTCCTTCAATTTTTGTACAGAGAGCTCGTTTCCAGGAATAACTGAAGACGAAAGCATGATGGTGTCTCGGTCATTGAGGGTAATGAACTTGTGTCGTTGAGTCGCGATACGCATGAGCGCAGCAAACTCTTCACCTTGTGCTCCTGTTGCGAGGATGACAATCCGGTCGGAAGGGTAATTCCCAATATCTTGAATAGGGATGATAGTGTCCTTTTGTACCTTCATGAGACCAGCGAGTTCTGCGATGTCGAGGTTTGTCTTGATACTTCGTCCTTCAAGAGCAACTTTCTTTCCAAGCTTCTCACAAATCATGATGATGCGAATCATACGCTCAAACTGTGACGCGAATGTTCCCACGATAAGTCGTCCACGAACATCCTTCACGATATTCTCGATGTTGGTATGTACGCGTCCTTCAGGAATAGAGAAACCGTCTCGCTCAGCGTTTGTTGAGTCACCAATGAAGAGGATGTTTGAATTTTTACCAAGACCACCCCATGTTTCTTGTTCTTTAGGTGACGGGACGCCGTCCTCATGATCAAGTTTGAGGTCTCCTGAAATAACGACGTTTCCGTGCTTTGTTTCAACAGAGATACCCATTGAATCAGGGATTGAGTGCGTTACCGGGAAAGGTTTGATGTACGTGTTTCCGACTTTAATACGCTGGTCTAGTTCTACAACAATCATGTTCACCTTCGGAAGATGAGGGAACTCTTCTTGTCGCTTCAAAATCATGAGAGATGTAAGGTACCGTGTGTAGATAGGTGGGTTACCAATACGTTCAATGAGGAAGGGAATACCACCAATATGGTCGAGGTGTCCGTGAGTGATGATGAGTCCCTTGATTTTATCCTTATTCTCTTCGAGGTACTGCGTGTTCGGGAGGATGTAGTTTACACCTGGTGCATCATTCTCCGATGAAACGAATTGGAATCCTGCATCAAAAATGAGGATGTCGTCTGCAGTTTCAACAGCAGTCATGTTCTTTCCAACTTCTTCAACTCCTCCGAGAGGGATGATACGAACAGTGTCAGGGTCGGTGAGTGGTACAACAGGAATAACCTTTGGATCGGTAGGATTCATTCGGTGGGTAAGGGCTGGGCTAACGCGTGAGTGGTTCTTCTGTGCTTGCCGTCCACGATGAGCAGGCTTTCGGCCTCCTCCTTGTCCACCACGAGCCGTTCCGCCTTGTGTGCGTGTATTGCCCCCATTTCGTGAAAACGAACCTGAGCGTGTTCCTGTACGTGGAGCTGAGGTACCTGTCGATGACGATGCACCAGCTGGTCGTGGTGTGCGGTTGCTTGGACGGCGGGGTCCTCGATTGAAGCTTGGTCGCCGTTCTGGTGTACTTCGTGGTGCTGTGTTTTGTGGTTCCATAATGTTAATTGTATTACGTTGTATTAATTAATTTAATTTTGAATTGCGTTACTGTATGAATGCTGTCCAGATTGCTTCTGTCTTCGTGTACCACTCGTATACTTGGCTAAATCGTTCCTGTGGTTCACTGACACCGGCAAATGATGCTCCGGTTACTGAATTTGGGAAGATGTAGAGCAACTCTGGTGCGTATAAAAATATTGCAGGGGTTTCTTTATTAATCTCGTCTGCAAACTTTTGGATAGCCTCACTCCTTCCTCCTGTGTTTTGATTTCGACGCATCTCGTCAAGGATTGAGTCGGTCGTAATATTTGCGTATAGAGAAATATTGAGACCAGGATCGTTACGCTGTGATGAGTGCCAAAATGAGTAGTAATCAAGCGAACGCCCGAGTTGTGTTCCAAAAAGGAGTGCTTCGTAATCTCGTGGACGAATGATTGCTTGGGTGAGGTCTGACTGTTCGAACTGCTTGATAGTCACCGGAACTCCTAACTTCTCCCAGGTACTTCTTAGAAATTCTGCGGTTGATTCAAACGAACTGTTATTTACTGTTGCGATGCTAAAAGTGAGTGGTGTGAGTGTGTCATCAATCTTCTTCTCCCATATCTGCTTTTCTATATTGAGTTTCCATCCACCATCTTCGAGTATATCACGAGCCATTTCTATATAAGAAAGCTCTCCCTCGGGACTGACGTTTGCATCTGCAGTAAGTCCGAATCCACTCAAAAGAGGAGAGGTAAGCGCGTTTCCGTAACCGCCGAGCGTTGTCTCAATGAGGGCCTTTCGGTCGATAGCGACACTGAGTGCGTTCCGTGCTGCTAGGTCACGAAGGGCAGGCGATTTATTTTGGTTGATAAAAACAGCAAACGTTCGTGGAAGGGGAATCCGCTCAAGATGGTGTGTCTCTGGATTGAGATTGAATTCAGAGAGCATTCCTGGATTTACACCCACAACACTCTGTACTGCACCCTGTGTGAATGCAGTGATCAACTTCTCATCGGTTGGGTAGAAGTGTAATTCAAATGTTTCAATCTTCGGCGTTTGTATATGATAGGTTGGATTTGCTGAAAGGATATATGTTTCGGGGATGCCTGATTGGTTGCGTACAATATCTTGTACTACGTACGGACCTGAACCTACTGGCTCGCTATTGTACTGACTGAACGGGAATTCATCGGTTCCCGCGTCCTTCCAAATATGTTCAGGCAAGATTCCAAAGGTGAGGTTTTCGATGAATGGAGCATATGGTTCGGTAAGTACGAAATTGATTTCATATTCACCAACTTCTTCAAATCCAACACCATCAAAGTTTGCGCGAAAGGGACTCGCAAGGAGCGGGTCTTGCATTCTACTCACCGTGAATGAAACATCCTGTGCGGTAAGTGGTGTCCCATCATGGAAGGTTACATTTTTCCGTAGAATGACATTGTAGGTAAGTCCGTCCTCAGAGACCGTTACTGATTCTGCAAGATTAGGCACGAGGGTCCCATCTTTTCCAAGTGACAGGAGCCCATCATAGATGAGTGCAGTAAGGTCTTTGTCTGCTCGGGTTACTGCGAGTACTGGATTAATGAACCGAGGAGTACCAACAATTCCTTCAGTGAATGTACCCCCTCTGGTCGCGATTTCGATTGAGTGACTCTTGCTCAACTGAATGAGGAAGAGTGAAAGAAATACGAGCGTCACAAAAAAACCAATTTTCAAAAAAAGCTGGTCGCTAGGAGAAAGAGATTGGAGTTTTGAAAAGTAGCTATTGAGGATGCCTTTCTTAGTCATTTTTTGTGACTCGATTTGTTCCATAGGGTTACATGGCTTATGACGCATTGTGTACCACTTTTTGGTACACAACGGATGTATAAACTAATTAAAACAAGAAATACGTGTACTACCAACGAAAAACCTCAATCGGAATGAATAAGGCAGGACTGCTACTATACAATGAGGCTTAGGAATGTAGATGCTATGAAAAGAATAGCAAGTACTATAGAAAACCTAAAGAGGAATAGTTCAGCTCCTCTTCGCTTATGAAACGTCGCACTAAAGTTATCTCCCCCAAATGCACCACCGATGCTTGAACCCCGTTGTTGAAGCAAAATCGCTGCAACGAGGAGAATGGAGAGAATTATTTGTACGTACGGAAGTATGGTACGGACGATTTCCATGTCCCGAACATATTAGCACAGAGTAATAAAATTGAAAAGGATAGCTTTTAGTGGGGATGCGTGTCACCTCTGGGGCTGGTTTTTCTTGATTTTTGTACCCCGTATACGTATAGTCTCAACAGGCAGGTTCATTTTTTGGTAATTTTGAGATTAGGAGGAAGGAATGTCACATGAACGGAAGAATCTCGTTGCGTTAGTCTATGCACCAAATAGGTGCTACACCAAGGTTGTGCATCTTAATGATGAGATAGTAAAAAATGATGTGGTCATTAATGTCGCGAGAAAGACATGGAAGCCGAAGTTAGGGAATTCTCAATTATTTAAAATTGGGGATTCTCGACATGATCAACGCGGGGAAGTCATCGGTATTTATGACAGAACGCTCATCACACACCTGGGCTCAATGGTTCGCCATGGGAAGGAGGCAACAACCATTACAAATTGGCATGATGTTGACTAACGTATAAAACATAAGGGCGTTGTTTTGAAACAACGCCCTTTTTTGATTGCTGGACATGGATTGTTTTCGCTCATATAATGTGACCTCATTATAAAAATAAGGGTAAAATATTTGAAATATGAGTTCAAACAATGGTGAAGCAACGAATATAAAGCCACTCCAAGACCGCGTGGTTGTCCGGCGCTTAACTCCCGAAGAAACGGGAACGAAATCTGCATCAGGTATTATTATTCCTGATACTATCGACAAGGAGAAGCCAGAGCAGGGAATTGTTACTGCGGTCGGCGAAGGGAAATGGGATGAGGATGGTGAAAAGCGGATTCCGATGGATGTAAAGGTAGGGGACAGGGTCGTTTTTTCGAAGTATGGCTTTGACGAGGTAAAGGTTGGAGGGCAGGAATACTATATTCTCTCAGCTTCAAGTATCTTAGCGATTCTTTCGTAAGAAACTAATGGTTTTAAATTTGTATTAATAGAAACGAGTGTGGGAGGCCTAGAGTGGTGCGTCGTTTTGAAGCACGGGGGTGCAACAAAACGACGGCTAAGATTTTCTAATTCGCTCACGCTCATAATAAAATCCTAAGCATGGCAAAAGAAGTAATCTATGGAGAAGACGTAAAGAAGCGACTAAAGCGCGGTGTTGATACTGTTGCAAACGCAGTAAAAATTACCCTTGGTCCGCGCGGACGAAATGTGATTATTGATAAGGGCTACGGTGGACCAACGATTACTAACGACGGTGTCACCATCGCAAAAGAAATCACCCTTAAAGATAAGTTTGAGAACATGGGGGCTGAGATTATTAAAGAAGTTGCAAATAAAACAAACGAGCTCGCCGGAGATGGAACAACAACAGCAACTATTCTCACACAGGCACTACTTACAGAAGGATTGAAGCACACTACTATGGGAGTGAACGCAATGGCAGTGCGTAATGGAATGGAGCACGCTGGTGTAGACGTCGTGAAGGCACTTCACGAAATGGCAGTGCAAATTTCTACGACCGAAGAAATAAAGCAAGTTGCAACTATTTCTGCAGAGAGTGAAGAGATTGGTTCAAAGATTGCTGAGACTATCGAAAAGGTAGGGAAGGACGGAGTGGTAACCGTAGAAGAGTCACAATCATTTGGTATTGAGACTGAATTTACAGAAGGAATGGAATTTGACCGAGGGTACGTTTCTCCGTACATGATTACCAATCATGAGCGCATGGAAGCAGAATATAAAAATGCACTCATCCTCATTACCGATAGTAAGATTAGTTCAGCTCAGCAGGTGCTTCCACTCTTAGAGAAGGTTGCACAAACAGGGAAGAAGGAACTCGTCGTTATTGCTGATGATGTTGATGGTGAGGCGCTCGCGACTTTTGTTGTAAATAAACTTCGTGGAGGATTCTCTGTACTCGCCGTAAAGGCCCCGGGCTATGGTGACCGAAAGAAAGATGTACTTCAAGACATTGCTATTATGACGGGAGGTCAGGTGATTACTGCTGAAGTTGGTCTCAAGCTTGAAAATACTGAACTCACTCATCTCGGTAAGGCCGATCGTATTGTTGCAACAAAGGATAAGACGGTTATTGTAGGGGGTGAGGGAGATAAGGATGCGATTGTCGCACGGGTTGATACACTTCGCGCACAGCTCGCACAAACTGAATCAAAGTTTGATAAAGAAAAAATAGAAGAGCGTATCGCAAAGCTTGGTGGTGGTGTCGCAGTCATTAAGGTAGGAGCTGCAACAGAGACTGAGATGAAGTACCTCAAACTCAAGATTGAAGATGCGGTAAATGCAACAAAAGCAGCTATTGAAGAGGGGATTGTTCCTGGAGGAGGAACGTCGCTCACTCGTGCAGCAGCAATCGTTGAAGGACGAGTCAATAAAGATTTGAGTCGAGATGAACTCATTGGATATCGAATCGTTCTCAAGGCACTCGAAGAGCCACTTAAGCAACTTGCTAACAACGTTGGAAAAGATGATGGTGCCGTTGTTGTGCAGAAGGTAAAAGAGATGGGAGGAAACTTCGGATATGACGCTGCGAAGGCGGAGTACGAGGACGACATGATTAAGGCAGGAATTATTGACCCTGTGAAGGTAGAGCGAGCAGGAGTACAACATGCTATTTCAGCAGTTGCGATTCTCCTCACTTCAGAGGTGGCGATTGCCGATGAGCCGGAGCCGGAGAAGCCGGCTATGCCTGATATGGGGGGCATGGGAAATATGATGTAAGTTTCTTACATCTAAAAAACCTCCTCTTCGGAGGTTTTTTAATTTCCCATGAGCCGGAGTGATGTTTCGGTTATTCTTAATACCGAAACCACGAGGCCGGACAGGTGAGAAAGTCTGGGAGACTTTCGCAAGACCTTGAGCAATTTTTTGCGAAAGGTATACGGCGACTGTAAGTCGGTACTTATGAGCGTTAGCGAATTAGTGAGCTGACGTTGGGAATGTAATGTACATATGTATAAAAACTTTAAAGTTTAAGTAACTGGAAAGTAATCTTAAAACAAGACAGGCGCCCCTAAGGGGCGCCTGTCTTGTTTTATTTTTTCTTTCAGGCATGATGACATTTGGAAATATGTTTTTTGAGGAGAGTAGAGTATGAACTCACAAAAGAGGTTAGAAGTAGTGAAAGAATTAGAAGAACACTGTCGAGTTACCGAAGACCGACATGGGCAAGAGGGTTCATACATCCTCGAGTTCAATTATGGAAAGGCAATCACCACAATACGAATTATTCTAAATGGTCCTCCTGGTGGTGAGTTACTCATTACACACATGACGACAGAGCCTGAGACGTCACGTAGAGCACAGTATGGTGGACGCTCATTGGAGGTTCTCATTGAATGGGCGAAACGCAATACCATTACGTTTATTGAGGCGGTACAGGTACAGCCACCTGCAGAAAATTTCTGGAAGAAACATTCGTTTATTTCACGAGACAATGAAACCAATGATTACATTCATGTAGAGAGTAAAGAGTCATAAGTAGTGCAAACCCCGAGAAAACTTCGTTTTCTCGGGGTTTTTCATGTGTGCGTTTTAGCCTTCTTTTATTCTTATCGAGTGGTGCTATACTTTCTCATATCTATTAATCATTTATTGATATTACAATTATGTCACTTACATACATTATTCTTATAGTACTTGCGGTAATCGTTCTCTGGGCGATATTCGCGTACAACACATTTGTTCGACTCGTACAGCAGGCGAAGGAAGCATGGGCTGATATTGATGTGCAACTCAAGCGTCGATACGATCTCATTCCAAACCTCGTTGAAACAGTTAAGGGGTATGCAACCCACGAGCGAGAAACGCTCGACTCTGTGACAACGGCGCGCACAAAAGCAACACAAGCACACATCGACCCTTCAAACATGACTCCTGAAGGACTTCAAGCAATGGCAGGTGCCGAGGCAGGGCTTACGCAAGCACTTGGGAAGCTCCTTGCGGTAGCAGAGGCGTACCCAGATTTGAAAGCAAATACAAACTTCGTTGAACTTCAGCGTGAACTCTCTGATACAGAGAACAAGATTCAAGCTGCGCGACGTTTTTACAATGGCAATGTACGTGACCTTAAGATTGCGCTTCAGTCATTCCCGTCAAACGTAATCGGGAACATGTTCCACTTTAAAGAAGAACCATACTTTGAATTAGAGGAGGGGAGTGAAGCAAAAGAACCAGTAAAGGTTAGTTTTTAAGTAATCATCTATATGGAAAAGATTTACTACAACAAGCTCTGTCGAGACAATGTACCAGACATCATTGCATCAAAGGGTTTTGAGTGTGAAGTGCGTGCGCTTGATCATGATGAGTATCGGCGTGAAATCATCCGCAAAGTCCTCGAAGAGGCAACAGGAGTATCAAACCACGTTGGGCGAGATAGTCTTATTAAAGAACTCGCTGATCTTGTGATAACACTTGATGCGGTAACGAAGGAGTTTTCTATTTCTGACGAAGAGCTCGATGCAGCGGTTGAGAAAAATCTTGAAGAAAAGGGAGGCTATGAAGATATGCTCTACCTCTCATGGTCTGCGGATACTGATTATTCGTCGCATGATCATGGGCAAGGTCTCGACGATTAGAGTCTTCTTTGTCTCAAGCGTTGCATAATTCTGAAGTTCTGAAAAAGAGCCTATGACTGATACATTTGATAGAGACACAAAAAGCGCACAGAGTTACTTACTGTTTTTCGTAAGTGTCTGTGCGTTTTTTATATTCTTTGCATTTCCAACGACTACGCGCGCTGAATTTATTGAGTCATTCTCCTCTAATATTGTTGTACACGAGGATTCTTCTTTTGGAGTTACAGAGAACATCGTGTATGTTTTTTCTGATGAAAGACATGGAATTTTTAGATGTATCCCGACACTCCACCAAGAGAAAGCGTCGTCCATCTTCAAGGAGCGATTTATAGATATCGACATTACTGGAGTCAAAATGGATGGAGAAGTACCGCCGTACGTAACAAGTGTTACAGGAAGTGAGGTGTGTATACAGATTGGAGATCCTGATAAAACAATTACCGGTCAGCATACGTACCAAATTTTTTACACTGTCTCAGGAGCAATTTCATACCAATCGTACGGGGGCGCAGAATTATATTTTAATGTTTCTGGAAATGCATGGGAGGTCCCTATTCGTTCTATTGAAGCGCGCGTTTCATCAGACAGCGCACTCCTCCTTCGTGAACGTGCCTGTTATCGAGGTACAACAGGGGAAATGGGTTCATGTCAGATTAAAACAGAAGCAGACGGTTCTGTTACTTTTTCAGGAACAACATTTGGTCCGAACGAAGGAGTCACCATTGCTCAAGCACTCGACCGTGCAAAAATTGCCAATGATGTACGTGAGCGTTTTAAGCTTGCGTGGGTCATCTCGATACTCGCTACTCTTGTAATTATTGGACTTGGCGTCACGCTTTATCGGTATCAAACAAAGTTTAAGAAAGAAGAAGCAATTATTCCTCAGTACGAGCCCTACGAAGGGGTAAAGCCGATGTATGCGGGGATGATTTTTGACAGAAATCTTGACCCACGTGATATCACGGCAGGGATTGTGTCTCTCGCTCTGCACGGATTTTTGAAAATTAAAAAAATCGATAGGAAGGTTCTCTTTTTCTTTGAGGTTGATGATTACGAAATGACGCTTCTCCGACTCATCCCCGAAGATGAGGAGTCTGCATTTGATGCAAAAATCATTGACCTCATCTTTAAAGGTGAAAAGACTATTGGGACAACGGTAACGTTGGGGCAGTTAAAGAGTGCATATAGTACAGCGCGAGAAAATGCTCTCCTCATACAGTCACTCAAATCAGAGCTTAAAGAAAATCTTATTCAGAAGGGATTTCTCGTAGGTTCATTTTTCACACGGAGAACCAGTAAAGGATACGAAGCACTCAATCATTTAAAGGGATTTAAGGATTTCCTTCGCGTGACCGAGTCACAACGATACATCTTCCATAACGCCCCAGAAAAAAACGCAGAGCATTTCATGGAGTATCTTCCCTATGCAATTGCGTTTGGCGTTGAGAAAGAATGGGCAAAGACGTTTCAAGAGGTAACCATACCAAACCCTGATTGGTATGATGGTGGTAATCTCGGCGCATTCAATGCGGTCAATCTTACACAGAGTCTCGGTGGATTCTCGACAGCGCTCGCATCGTCATCGGTATCTGGAGGAGGGAGCGCATCAAGCGGGGGCGGATCTTCAGGGGGCGGGAGCGGTGGTGGGGGAGGAGGAAGCTGGTGACGCGTGTAATTGGCCCGGTCTTATGTACTTCAGTATTTGCGCGGGACATTTTCTCAGGTACAATGCATCTCTATGAGTACACTCTATACACATCAGGGCGAAAACGTTCGAAAAACATGGTTCCTCATGACGTCATTCTTCATACTCGTCATTGCGGTCGGGTATGCGGTGAGTTGGTACATGGATTCGTCGGTGATACTCTACGGAGCATTTCTTTTTGCGATAGTGATGAATGTCGGAAGCTACTGGTTTTCTGACAAAATCGTTCTCAGTATGACGAACGCACATCCTGTCACGAGAGCTGAATATCCTGAGCTTTGGAACATTGTCGAAAATCTCTCCATTACTGCAGGACTTCCTATGCCAAAGGTGTACGTGGTGAATGACCCCGCACCAAATGCCTTCGCAACTGGTCGCGACCCAGAACATGCTGTGGTTGCAGCAACAACAGGACTTTTGCAAATGCTCGATCGTACTGAGCTTGAGGGAGTGATTGCTCATGAACTTTCTCATATCGGGAATAGAGATATGTTGGTCATGACTGTTGCGGTTGTGCTTGCAGGCTTCCTTGCTATGCTCGCTGATTTTTTTATGCGCACGATGATGCATGGGGGAGGAGACAGGCAAAAGAGCCCAATCTTTCTCATTCTCGGAATAGTGGGCATCATACTCGTCCCTATTGCCGCACAGCTCATCCAGCTCGCTATCTCACGGAAGCGTGAATTCCTAGCAGATAGTTCAGGCGCACTCCTCACACGGTATCCAGAAGGTCTTGCTTCTGCACTTGAAAAGATTTCAGGGTATGGACGACCGATGCAGAATGCGAGTCATGCAACAGCACACCTTTTCATCGCTGACCCATTTGGAGAAAAGAAGAAAAGTATCGGAGCAAAGATAAGCGGTCTCTTCCAGACACACCCAAGCGCTGAAGATAGAATTAGAATTTTACGTGGCTTGAAATAGTAATTGTGACGCATTTAGAAAAGGAGATACAAAGACTTAAAAATGAAAAGTATGCAGGAGTTGAGACTGCAGATTTTGTGAGAGATGTAGAACGACTCACACAAGGAGAGCCGTATGAGTATGTGCTCGGACATACTCCATTCCTTGGAGCGCACATAGACCTGTCACAGAGACCAATGATACCTAGGTACGAGACTGCTTTTTGGGTAGAGCGTGCAATAGAGGAACTCGAAGAAAAGCAAAAAAAACTCAGTCGACCACTTCGCCTTGCTGATACATTTTCCGGAGCAGGGAATGTTGCGCTTGCACTTCTTACGCATCTTCGTGATGCACATGTCGACATCTCCGAGCTCGACCCAAATTTAAAAAAGCAAATCGAGATAAGTCTTGAAAAAAACCATATTGACGCATCAAGAGCAACAGTTATTACAGCGTCCCACATTCAAGGACTTACTGGCAAGTACGATGCAATACTCGCCGTACCACCGTATGTCCCCTATGAGGCATTACCAAACCTCGACCCAGAAATGATTAATTTTGAACCACATCTCGCATTTTTTGCACATAATGACGGGCATGAGTTTCACGATATACTCATCGAACAAGCGTATGACCTTCTTGAAGAAGGGGGAACACTCTATATGGAGACCGATATGGATCATGGAGACTGGATACGCGAGCGAGTGAAGGGGACTAAGTGGTCTGCTCTTGAATTTTGGCCCGACCCGTACGGGGCAGAGCCAAATGTGGTGTTACGAAAATAGGGCTTAAACAAAAGCTAGAAATAGGGGAGGGTATATTGACACCATAAATATAAGTGGTATAATAGTCCTGTTCTTTTACAAGAGGAGGTTCTAATGAGAAAGAAACGGTTTAGAAGCGCTCGACCTATTCGAGTGCATAAGTTTGTTTCATGTACTGCATGTAGTCCTGAATTTCAGAGAATTCAGAACGAACGTGACACGCTTTTGCAGGAAAATGATGAATTACGAAGACTCGTCGACACGGATGCGCTCACCAGCCTGCCAAACCGCCGGGCGCTCATAGTTCAATTAGAACGTGCAATCGCAAGGGCGAAAGAAACGGAACAAAAACTTGCTTTTGTTGTCATTGATATTGACCTCTTCAAGTCAATAAATGACAAGTATGGACACGATGCAGGGGATGAAGTACTCCGTTCGTTCTCTGCACGACTTAAAAAATCATGTAGAGAGGATGACTTTATCGCACGGTTTGGGGGAGAGGAATTCGTTATGATTCTCCCCGAAACCGATGAAGACCTCGCTTGTCAGCTTGTCGAAACGCTTCGTATGCGAATCGAGAATAAACTGAGGGTGAGTGTTGGCGGAAAGGCTGTCGGCATCACCGCAAGTTTTGGCGTTGCGATGCTCGAAAGTGAGTCTGATACTGCGGACACTCTGTTTAAACGAGCAGACGAAGCTTTGTATAAAGCAAAGTCTGGAGGTCGCAATCGGGTCGTTCGGTCCCGCAAAGTTCCTGAAGAAAATTGACCAATCTCCAAATCCACCAACCCTTATGGGAAGGTGGATTTTTTTATTCCAAAGAGTGGTACGATAGTCCTATGGAAACACAAGAAGAACGACTCGAGAGACTTGAGCAAAAAATTGATGCAGTCTTCAAATCTACGGAGAAGAGCAGAAAGTATCTCCTCACCATGCTCATTGGATCACTCCTCATGGTGATTCTTCCGCTCATCCTCGCAGGTGTACTGCTCCCAATGATGCTCAGTACTGTGGGAAGTATGTACGGGATTTAGTTTTTTCTCATATGATTTCTCATATGAAAAGCATTGCCACAACCATTCCTCAGTACAACAAAGTTCAGTCTGTAACCGCAAAAGAGATATGTAACTTTTTAGAGCTTGCAATAAGTAAGAATCTAAAAAAGAGTGAATCAAAAATCTGGCACGGATCACCGGTATGGTTTATCGAGGGTAATCCAATTGTCTCTTACTCAGTTCGTAAGGACGGGAGAGTCTCGCTTATGTTTTTTAGTGGTCAGAGCTTTGAAGAAGAGAATTTAATACCTGAAGGGAAGTTTAAAGCAGCTGAAGTGTTTTATACTGAGGTAAAAGATATAAAAATAACTCATTTAAAAAGATGGTTAAAGAAATCTGCAACTATTCAGTGGGATTATAAAAACATCGTGAAGAACAAAGGTGCACTAAAAAGAATCTAGACCAATAGAATGTATAGGGGGTGATTTTTCGCGGACTCAAAAGCGGAGGCGGAGAGATTTGAACTCTCGATACCTTACGGTATGCCACCTTTCCAAGGTGGTGGAATAAACCACTATCCGACGCCTCCATGATTTTACATCGTGATACATACTAACGTATTTGTCTCAAATATCGAAAGGAGGTATCGTTATAGGCATATGTCAGCACACTCAAATGAATCACATTCATTGAAACCGTTATACCTTATGTTTACGGCAACATTTTTCCTTGGTCTTCTCACTGGGGTTATTTTATCGCTCACTACAAATACTGGAAACGAAGGAGATGGAGCCATTGCAACTCAAAAAGGATTTGTTATCACCGCGTATACTTATGGTGGGTGTTCGCGCGTAGGATGTCCTTCGTATCAGCTCCTGCAAAATGGTGCATACACGTACATTACGCGAGAAACAGGTGAGGGGAAAAATGTAGGAGAACTCTCGAGCGCACAGATTAAGTCAATCCGTTCTCAAATGGACTCACTTGATTTTCAAGTAATCGCAGACACGATCTTTGAAGGTACGTGCCCTATCACGTATGATGGGGTCGCGTATCGATACGAGATTGAGTATGACGGTGAACGCTATACACTCGATTCTTGTGAAGATACACTCGACGATTCGTTTTTTGAAATGTTAGCAACATACTTTGATATCTTCAGTCCTGCACCTTCTCAAGACTAGAATGCGATACAATAAATTACCTATGAGATTTTTTTTGTTTGGAATTTTTCTTTTGATGACCAGTTCACCTGCATATGCACATGTGCCGGTGATTATAGAAGGTCTTGGGCAGAGCGATGTTATCACCATTGATGACCCAGATCTTTCGCAGGCGTTTTATGGTGAGATGGCTGGATTCCCACATACGTATGAGATACGCATTAGTGAGCCACTTAAACTCTATGCGCATATTTTAGTTCCTGATATTGAATCAAGTAAGAATAATATTTCAGGGATAATCATTAAGGAACGAATAGGAGGGGGAAGAGTAACGGAGATTACACGACTTCTCGCAAAGGATGGGGCATGGGTCTCTGAGTATGAGCCGTTTGGTGGTGATTCGTATCGAGAAGGTCCTCAGTATGAAACAACGCTCGAGCCAGGAACGTATCGTCTTGAGGTAAATACTCCCGACAACGTTGAGAAATACGTACTCGTTGTGGGTACGAGAGAGGAGATGACTATTGGATATTTTGAAATGATACAGCGACTCGCAAAAGTAAAGCAATTCTTTGGGAAACCAACAATCTTTATTATCCAATCACCGTACGTCTATGTGCCCCTCGTCATCGCTCTGCTCATATATGTGTGGTACCGAAGACGAAGTCGTATGAAGTAGGTGGTATACTTCTTCTTGTATATTAAGAGCCGTTAAAATCAGTATATGTTTGAAAGTATAAATACCATTGCCGTACTCGTTTCTGCAATTCTCGCTGTTTCGGTGGGGAGTATTTGGTACTCACCACTTTTTTTTGGAACAGCATGGATAAAAGCATCAGGACTCCCTCCAGAGCATGCTGATTTTTCTAGAAAAGAAATAATTCGCCTTACAGCAGTTGGTGTCGTTGTACAATTTATTTTTTTTAGTGTTATTGCACAGCTTATTACACTCAAAGATATGGGTGGCTTTTCTCTTTTAAAAATTGGAGGACTGCTCGCAATACTCATTGTTGCGAGGATGTTGATACCAATAATCTGGGAGAAGCGACCACTCGCGTATTTTTTAATAAATGCAGGATATTCCGTAGTCATACTTTTTGGAGGGCTTGGCATTATTGCGTATTGGCCTTGGTAGTATGAAAACGAGTAAATTACAGATCATCATCATTACTATTATTTTTCCTGCAGGTTTGCTCTACGGCTACTTGCACGAACGCAACCTCTCTTTTTCTGATATTTTCCTCCCCGGGACACCAGTTTTGCATATAGCAGAAATCCCGGTTCGTGTTGAAATTGCAGAAACGGAAGCAGAGCGTGTTCGGGGTCTTTCAGATAGAGAAAGTCTTGGAAACGTCGATGGACTGCTCTTTATCTTCCCAGAGGCATCACGCCATGCTATATGGATGAAGGACATGCGTTTTCCGATTGATATCATCTGGGTGAGTCAAGATTTAAAAGTGGTCTCTATTAATGAGAATGCGACTCCAAATTCGTACCCTGCGGTATTCCGCCCGACGGAAGATGCACGATACGCCATTGAAACTAATGTTCACTTTGCAGATACCTTTGGAATTAAAGTAGGTCAGTCAGTGCGTCTCCCCGCTGCGTACATAAATCAGTAAAAACCTAACCCCTGGTCTTATCTATATTTCTGTTGTATAATCTCAATTACGTTTGTGATCGCTCTCTCCGTATGGAGTTGAGAGGAAAGTCCGAACACGCCCAATACTATGTATTGGAGCAGGGTAGCGGGTAACGCCCGTCTAGAGTAATCTACGAGGTGCGAGCAGAGACGACCGAGGACGAAAGTCTGAGGGAGCCCGGTGAAATACAAATGCTTCGCATTTGTATTTCACCGGGCAAGTCCTTTAGGTAACTAAAGGGGTGAAACGGCTAAATCCTTACTTGCGTGCAAGGCCGTGTCCCTACCAATTCTGAGGCTCAGCTTCAGAATTGGTAGGGAAGTGCCGCATGAGCACATTGGTAACAATGTACCTAGGTAAATGATCACACGCATTAATTCGCAAGGATTTTTGCGACAGAATTCGGCTTATAGACGTACGAACAGGCGCCCCTTCTTGGGGCGCCTGTTCGTATGGTATCATTTCAGTAAACAAGTCACGGAGTGCTTTTTGTGGCACTTTGTGAGTTTATTAGTGAGTGTAGTAATTCTAAATTCTTACCTATGTCAGAAGAACATACAGGACTGAGTGATTCAATTGCCGTAACCCTACGCGGATATGCGCAAAATGTGCTCGTGGTTATATTCGGTTTACTCCCATTATTTTTTATACCATCAGCCGTTGCTCCCTTTGATTACACAAAAGCGCTCGTAGTAGTTGTAGGTATATTTGTCGCACTCGTGCTGTATAGCCTCTCTGTACTCCGTTCTGGGGTCATTGCACGAAGTGTTTCGTATCCGCTTCTCGCACTCTGGGGAATTGCAGGCATTTCCTTCGTTTCATCACTCCTCTCAGGAGATTTCCGCGATTCACTCGTTGGTGATCTTTTTAGTATCCATTCAACGCTCTTTGTAGTTTTGCTCGCACTCATTCCTACGGTGTGGGTGCTTATCAGGACAGAACGGAGTGCAGTAATGCGCATGTACCTACTCTTTGCGGTAAGTACGGCAGTCCTTTCGGTTTTTCATATTCTCCGCCTTATCTTCGGCGCTGATTTCCTCGCATTTGGAGTATTTATGAGTACTGTTTCGACTCCGGTAGGAAGCTGGAACGACCTCGCACTCTTCTTGGGTCTCGTGGTCATTCTTTCACTCGTTGCTCTTGAACACCTCTCACTCACCCTTATGGGAAGGGCGCTCTTCATTACAGTAAGTTTTCTCGCGCTTGTCATGTTGAGCGTGATTAATTTCTTTACCGTTTGGCTCATCCTTGGTCTCACTAGTTTGGTACTCATAGTGTACGCTCTTGGTAAGGAACGTTTCACCGAACGCCAACTCCCTTTTACAGGAACACCAGCACCGGTAGGAACTCCATCTCTTGCAGTCTCACTCGTAGTGTTTGCTGTTTCAGTGCTCTTTATTGTTGGAGGCGCTTCATTTGGAGGGACAATTGCAAAGTATACAAACGTTTCATATGTGGAAGTACGACCATCATTTGAGGCAACCGCAAATATTACTCAAAATGTTTTTCATGAGAATGCGTTTCTTGGAATTGGTACCAATAAATTCCTCGATGCATGGCGACTCTATAAAGATGATTCTATTAACACAACTCCATTCTGGAACACAGACTTTAATGCAGGAAATGGATACATTACGACTTTCTTTGTGACAACAGGTGTCTTTGGAGGTCTTGCGTGGATTATCTTTCTCGTTCTCTATTTTGTCACAGGCATTCGCCGGCTTCTCAGCCCGACACATAGTGAAAAGATGTGGTACTTCATAGGCGTCTCATCATTTGTGAGTGCGGTCTATATTTGGGGAATGTCCATCATTTATGTACCAGGTGTTGTTATCTTGCTCCTCGGTGCGCTCTGTACAGGGGTATCACTCTCTGCATTCAATGTACTCGGCGGACAGCAGACAAAGTTTATTACCGTGGGAACAAACCGACGTACGGGGTTCCTCCTCACCCTTGGGGTTATTGCAGTCATCATAGGCTCGGTTACGGTACTTTACTCAGCAGGACGACATTACTCATCAGTGTATACATTCAATCAGAGTGTTCTCTCAATGCAACAAGGAACGGTGATTGAGGAACTAGAAAAGCAAGTTGAGAATGCCTACAAACTCTCTTCAAGCGATATCTTTGCACGACGTATTGCAGAATACCAACTCGCACGAATGAACAGTTTAGTCGCAAAAACCGCACCAACAGCTGAAGAACAACAGCAGTTCCAGAATGCAAGTGTCATGGGTGTGAACGCAGCGCAACAAGCTATACAGATTGATGGACTCGAACCAGCAAACTGGGCTATCCTTGGAAGTATTTACGGAGTGCTTGCTTCAGTCGGTGTTGAGGGTGCACAGGCACGTGCGATTGAAGCACTCTCAAAGTCTCGTGAACTCAATCCTAAGAACCCACTCCCGTATCTCGAAATTGCTATTGTTGAAGCGCGAGCAGGTAACTTTGATGCGTCTCGAATGGACATTGAAAAGGCGATTGCACTAAAGCCAAACTTTACAGAAGCCTTCTATCTACTCTCACAGCTTGAGATAGCGACGGGGAACGTAGCAGCTGCTGTTAAGTCGTCACAAGCAATAGTTAATCTTGAACCTCAGAATCCAGCTCGCTACTACCAACTTGGAGTGCTCCAGAGCGCAGCAAAAAATATTGATGAAGCTATTCCGGCTTTTGAAAGAGCAATCCAACTCGACCAAAATTATGCAAATGCACGCTACCTCCTTGCGCTTGCGTACGATGAGAAGGGAAGAGCTGAGGATGCAAAAAAACAACTTGAAGCAGTACTCAACCTTAATCCAGGTAATGAGGAAGTAACGAACCTCATCAAGGTGCTTAATGAGACAGGTTCATTAAAAGGACTTCGTGAAGATGCAAATAAAACAGTAAGCGAAGCAGCTCCTGTTACAACAGAGAATGGTACGGTTAGTACAAGTCAGGAAACAGAGACAGACCTTCTCGCTCCAGTAAATACTCTTCCAAAGATTGAAAGCGAAGAAACAACAACACCATAATGGTTCAGAGGGTATTAAAAGCAGTATATCAAGAAGTGCGAGGTCTTCATCAGGCTGCATATATTCTTGCTCTCTTTACGTTTGGTTCTCAGCTCCTTGCGCTTGTACGAGATAGACTCCTTGCACACCAATTCGGAGCAGGAATTGAGCTCGATTTGTATTACACCGCATTTCGTATCCCCGATTTTTTGTACGTGCTTTTTGCCTCGACGCTCTCTGTGTACGCACTCATTCCATTTATCTCTAAACGGGTGGAGGATGGTACACAAAATGGAGCACGCGGACTTCTATCACAAATCTTCTCGCTCTTTGTGGTTGGATACACAGTCATTGCACTTCTTGCGATGATTTTTGCGGGGAAAATCGTGTATTACTTTTTCCCCGGCTTTGTGGGAGAAATTGATACCCTCGTTCTCCTCATACGCATTCTCCTCATCCAGCCACTCCTCCTCGGTATATCAAGTCTCTTTGGTGTCATTACGCAGCTTGAGCATCGGTTTGTCTTGTATGCAATAAGCCCGCTCATCTATAATGCAGGTATCATTCTTGGCCTCGTATTCCTTTATCCTATTATCGGTATTTCTGGCCTCGCAGTAGGCGTACTCATTGGAGCGTTGGGACACGTGTGTATACAAATTCCTTTCGTTCTGAGGAGTTCGCTTGCGCCTCGTTTTGTAACTTCGATAAACTTTTCAGATATTCGTAATGTGCTCTATGCATCATTCACCCGCGCGGCAACGCTCTCACTTCACCAAATTGTACTCTTTGGACTCATTGGTTTTGCGAGTAGTATGGCAATAGGTTCAGTGTCGGTATTTCAATTTGCATTTAATTTACAATCAGTTCCTTTGGCAATTATTGGGGTGAGCTATTCGGTTGCTGCTTTCCCGCTCCTTGCACAACTCTACGCAGAGAAAAAATTTAGTGAACTGAGCCAAAATATTGTCACGACAATACGACACATTCTCTTCTGGTCACTCCCGGCAACTGCACTTTTCATTGTCATCCGGGCACAGTTTGTTCGTGTTGTTTTAGGGACAGGTGCGTTTGATTGGAATGACACTCGCCTCACCGCTGCGGTATTGGCACTCTTTATGCTCTCACTCGCTTCACAGGCGATACACCTGCTTCTGGTACGGGCACTCTATGCAGTCGAGAACACGAAGCTTCCATTTTATGTCACATTGTTTTCATCAGTCCTCGCATTACTCCTCTCGTTTATTTTCTATAGCTTGATTGCTTCGCATGGAGCGTTTTATACATTCTTACAAGAAATAATGCGCCTTGAAGGCGTGGGGGATATTGAGGTACTCGCACTACCACTAGGGTATTCAATCGCGCTCATACTCCACAGTATTGTGATGCTCGTGTACGCCCAAAAGGAAGTGCATATTTCGTTTCGCTCATTTACACGACCATTCACACAGGCATTACTCGCATCACTTTTTGCAGGGTATGTTGCGTACACAGCACTTAATTATTTCGTCACAGGGGTTACTGCCGATACACTGCTTACTATTTTCACTCAGGGAGCAATCGCGGCGTTCCTCGGGTGTGCGGGATATATCTTTGTACAGCGACTTTTCAAAAACCAGGAACTTTCTGAAATATATCGAGCGCTCGCTCGGAAGTTTAGTAAGGAGGACATTGTTATCCCTCAAGATGAGGACACACTTGCTGTTTAATTTAGTGACCGCGGCACGAGTTGCTACAGATTATTATTGCTCCGATTCTATGGTAGAGTAGTCAAACTCTATGAAAGAAATACGAAATTTCAGTATTATTGCGCATATCGACCACGGGAAATCGACACTTGCAGACCGAATGCTCGAGATTACCCATACCGTTGAGGCACGAAAAATGAAGGATCAGGTACTTGATTCTATGGATCTTGAGCGTGAGCGAGGAATCACCATTAAGATGCAACCGGTCCGTATGGAGCATGTGTACGGTGGGACATCATATGAAATTAACCTTATTGATACTCCAGGTCACATTGATTTTTCGTACGAAGTATCACGCGCGCTGAAAGCGGTAGAGGGAGTACTCCTCCTTGTTGATAGTACACAGGGTGTGCAAGCACAGACTCTCTCAGTGCTCCAAATGGCAAGAGAACAAGGTCTTACCATCATCCCAGTACTCACCAAAATTGACGTACCACATTCACGCAGGGAAGAAGTTGCTGGTGAGGTCACTACTCTCCTTGGGTGCGGGCTTGATGAAATTCAGTATGTATCTGGAAGGACAGGTGAAGGAGTGAAAGAACTCCTCGACCTCATTTGTGAGCGTATTCCTGCCCCTAAGAAGCCGGCAGGCGACTCGTTCCGAGGTCTTGTCTTTGATTTTAAATATTCGAACCACCGCGGGATTATTGTCTATTTTCGTGTTTTTGATGGTGTGGTGAAAAAAGGGGACAACCTACGCTTCCTTGCAGCTGAAAGGAACTTCGTAGCACTTGAGGTGGGTATTCTCTCGCCTGAGGAAACTCCGGTACCACTTCTCAATGAAGGTGAAATTGGGTACATCGTTACCGGTATCAAGGAGCCAGGAGTTGCTTCAGTGGGAGATACACTTGTTCTTGAAAAGGGGAGTCGAGAGTTTCTTGTAGGGTACCATTCTGTTCCGCCCGTAGTGTGGGCTTCTGTCTTTCCTGAAAGTCAGGATGACTTTACTATCTTGAAACAAGCACTCGATAGATTGAAGATGTCAGACTCATCGCTCTCATACGAGGAAGAATCATCGGGAGTACTCGGGCGTGGTTTCCGCTGTGGTTTCCTTGGGATGCTCCATCTTGAAATTGTTACCGAAAGATTACGTCGAGAGTTTGATGTTGAAATCGTCATTACATCACCGTCGATTGTGTACGAAATAATCCATGAAAACGGGAAAATTGAAGAAGTGTATGCCGCTTCGCGTTTCCCTGATTTTGGTACGAAGTTTCAGGTTCGGGAACCATGGGCGCTTGCTCAGATTATCCTTCCGCCAACATACCTCGGTGGAGTGATGTCACTTCTCTATGATCATGAAGGAAGCGTTCTCGAAACAGAAGTGTTCGGCGATGGAAGAAATCTTCTTACAATTGAGATGCCTCTCCGAGAACTCATGCGTAACTTCTTTGATAAGCTCAAAAATGCGACAAGTGGATACGCATCACTCTCATACGAAATTGCAGAGATGCGCGCTGCCGATGTGACCCGACTCGATGTGCTCATTGCGGAAGAGTTAGTTCCTGCGTTTTCACGAGTTGTTGGTATGCGCAGAGCAGAAATTGATGCAAAGGCTATGGTTGAAAAACTTTACACAACGCTTCCGCGCCAGATGTTCGTAACTAAGATACAGGCAAAAGCGATGGGGAGAATTATTTCATCAAGGACGTTGTCTGCAATGAAGAAGGACGTAACAGGGTACCTATACGGAGGAGACATTACCCGAAAGATGAAACTTCGTGAAAAGCAGAAGCGTGGAAAGAAACGAATGCTTGAACACGGAAAGGTTAATATCCCTCAAGATGTTTTCATGAAAATGGTGAAGAGTGACTAGATGTCACTCTGCAAGAGGTTGTCGATATTTTTCCTGAGGAAAATATCATACAACCTGAACTGTCCCTGTAAGGGAAAATCTGAGTGACCTCAGATTTAAACCTTGATAGGTATTTTGAGGGTACGAAAAATGCCAGCAAGGTGTACTGGCGCCTGTAAGGCGAAGAGTGAGTAATAGTCACTCAACCTGAACTGTCCCTGTAAGGGAAAATCTGAATTGAACTGCAAAATTTAAGACTTATCGTATAAAAATACGCCGCGTCTTAAATTTCTTGTTCGCCTTGCATCTAGGCATGTTTCATTCGGATTGGAGTTTTGCTTAATATATGAAATCCCCGAGAGCCTTCGGCCCTCGGGGATTTCATATATTATGTATAACTACTGCCCAACCCCTCCTGAATACGCAAAAATCATGCTTATAGCAATAATAATGGCAATAACTGACCAAACCCACTTAATCGCTGTTTTTGTCTTTTTATGAAATAAGAAACTCATAGGGTAGAATGATACCATATGTTCGATTTCCATGAAAAGAGAAAGATTCGTAGTTTCCTCTATTCGAAGGTGGTTGTCGGAGTACTCTTTTTAGCTACGTTTCTTCTCTCTATTTCTGTATACGATAGATATACTGTTGCTTCAGATATGAAGGAAAAGCTTGAGCAGAAGCGTTCATCACTCGATGAGTTGAAGGAGCGCGCTGCAGCCCTAGAGTCAAAAGTTGAGTATCTTGAGAATGAGCGGGGTATTGAGGAGGAGTTACGGAATCGTTTCGATGTTGCCCGTGAAGGAGAGCAAGTTATTATTTTGCTTGATGCCGAAAGAGGAGAGAAGCAAAATAACGAAATTACACCAATTAACCCAGAACCAGAGCCAGAAAAGGAAAAATCGTTCTTCGACTTCTTAAATATTTAATAATTTGTTATACTGGTACAACTTTACGAAATAATTTTTGATTTAACCAAATATATGGGAAAACAAGTCACTATCTACAGCACACCATCATGTCATTTTTGTCACGCAGCAAAGGATTTTTTTGCTGAGAATGGTATTGCATACACAGAAAACAATGTTGCAGAGAATCTTGAAAAGCGAAAGGAGATGGTAGATATGACTGGTCAAATGGGAGTTCCCGTTATCCGCATTGAAGACGATGTTATTGTTGGATTTGACGAAGCAAAGCTTCGCGAACTCCTTGCGATTTCATAATGTAAGTATAAAAAAAGACCACAATGCAAAGCATCGCGGTCTTTTTTGTGATAGAGTATTTTTGCCGCCCTCATAGTTCAATGGATAGAACGATTCCGTCCGCAGGAGTAAATCAGTATGGGGTACTGATTTACCATGGTTCGATGTAATCGAACCAGAGACGTGGCACAATGTACAATCCGTCCTCATAGTTCAATGGATAGAACGATTCCGTCCTAAGGAAAAAATCCTGGTTCGATTCCGGGTGAGGACACTAGAGTAGATAAGTAGCCACTACATCCTGTAGTGGCTACTTATTTAGAAACTTGACCTCAGGTATCAAACAAACTCGGTATTTCTTATCCAGACCCCGCATTCATTTGGTGCTTGAATTTGGTATACTGTTTCCTATGGCATCACCAGAAGAACATGAGGAAATGTTACGTCTCCTCCGTGAAAATAACGAGTTACTCCACAAGCTTCACAGATGGAGCGTATGGGGGTTTGTTCTCCGTGCAGCTTGGTACATATTGATAATTGGTTTTCCTTTTGCACTCTACTTCTATATACTCGAGCCGTATTTCAATGCGCTCGGTTCAAACTATGAAGTATTTAGGCAGGGGATTAGTGAAATCCCAGGTTTGAAGGGACTCGAACACCTCCTTCCAAATGTTGGAAAATAATCTAAGAAATGGTACTATCATTGACGTCCATATGCTGGGGTAGCTCAGTTGGTAGAGCATTTCCCTGAAGAGGAAGGGGTCGGCGGTTCGAGCCCGCCCCCCAGCACCACGACAAGAAAAAACGCCTTTGGGCGTTTTTTCTGTTTAAGTCGTGGTGCTGGGGGGCGGGCTCGAAAGACTCGCGATATGAGCTTCTATTCATAATGAAGCGAAACAGCGAGTCCGGGCAGGTGCTTGTTATGAGCGTCAGCGAATTACTAGCGGACGCCGAGCCTTCCTCAGACGCCAACGACACTTCTAATTTGCGCCGAGCCCGCCAGATTTAAAAAATAAAAAACACCTACACATTGTGTAGGTGTTTTTTAAAGGGGGGTTTATTTCCCCGTATGGTGACTCTTCACGCTGAGTCGAGTACTGCGTCCTTTGTCGAGCTTTGGAAGAATGATTTCGAGAAGACCGTGTTTTTCTCGTGCTTCAGCTTCATCGATAACGATTTCTTCAGGAAGTACAATAGAACGTGAGAATGAACCCCAGAAGAGTTCACGATGATAGTAATCTTCATCAGGTGCTTCTTGCACTTCTTCACGCTGTCCCTTGAGGGTTACCATATCTCGAGTAATAGAGATATTGAGGTCTTCCGGACTTACTCCTGCAACGAGTGCTCGTATAACGATTGAGTCTTGTGTTTGGTACATATCGATAGGGAGTTCACCATCTTGCTCACCTTCTTCCTCCCATGAGTTTTGATGCTGGTGGAGATCAACATGTTCATTCTCCACATCGTCATTAAATTGTTCTTGTTCACCAAACCCGTCATCTTTTGATTGATCAAGTTTGATTGACCCGGTAATTCGCTCTAAAAATGATGGTTTTTTAATCATAAGTATTGTTATAGTACACGCTGGTGAATTTTTTCGAGTAGTTTTACTCGTTCGAAGAGTAAAAATAGAACAATGACTCCCATCCAGACGAACATAAATACGCCGAGGACGGTCTCACCGCTTGCATCCATTATAAAGAAGTTGAAGAGTGCATGCAATATGATAGCAATGAATAAACCAAAGGTTGCAGAAAGAATTTTTATACTGTCACGCTTATAAAACGAGAGTGCCATTGCTATACCAACTGTTCCTGAAGCGAGTACGTGAAGTAGTGTTGCTCCGAGGAATCGGAAATTACCAGTAAGGAATGAGTTTACGTAATCTCCAGCCTCAAGTGGATTAAAAATGAAGAGAGCGTTTTCAAGCGCCGAGAAGCCCAGTGCTATCGTTATCATGTACACAATAGTATCGATAGGCTCATCTACAGCTCTATTCCAGAGAATGACAATGAGCGCGGCAGAATATTTAAGGATTTCTTCGATAATTACCCATACAAAGATAAGGTTATCTCCAGCGAAACGTTCCATAGCAAATTGCTGAAGGGGAAGGACGAGTGGCACAATGAGCATTCCCGATATAAATGCTGTTGCAATGAGTATCTTTGGTTCTGGTCGAGCCTTATCCTCACGAAGCCAGAACCATAGCCAAAAGAGGGCAGGAATGAGGCCGGCTAGGAAGGCTATTGCAAAATATGTTGACTGCATAATAAAGGTTTGCAGGAATAGCACATTTCTTTGTTGTGCTTCAGAAAATAATGTTCAACGTATATTGAATACGTCTCACCTTATTTTCCTTGCACGCCTCGAACTGTATCTATTCCTGTAAACCTTGAGAGTATTGTACCATTCGAGTTAATGAAAAATCCCCGCAGCCTTTGGCAACGGGGATTTTCGCATTATGTCGTTGGCCATTCTGCAACCATGAGCATCTCTCGCTCATCGCTTCGAAGTTCTTTCGGCATATGTTGCCACACAGACTCAGTCACAAATGGCATAAAAGGATGAAGAAGTTTAAGACATGCGGTCAAGATAGTTATGAGTGTCTTTTGTCGTGAGCGGATTGCACCTGTATCTGTCCCAGTCAGAATTGGCTTTGATTCTTCGATTATTTCGTCAGCAAATCGCTTCCAGAGATACTGGTACACAGCGTCGCTTGCAAGGTCGACACGATAGTTTTCAAAGTGTGTATCAACTGTTTTGGTTAGCTCAGCAAGTTCCGCGATAAGTCGTGCATCACTTTCTGTATAGGTAATATCGTTCAAATCTGCATCTGCGACCGATGTAAATACAAAACGACTAATGTTCCAGAGTTTATTTGCAAAATGCTTGTATCCGCGGATTTTGTCCTCAGAAATGCGACTGTCAGTACCGGGTACCATTCCCGCCACAAGCGATACACGCACAGCATCCATTCCATACTTTTCAGCCATATCGAGAGGATCGATATTGTTGCCGAGTGATTTTGATATCTTTCGTCCTTGGCCATCGCGCACAAGTCCGTGCATATAGATAGTTTTGAAAGGAGTCTGCCCAAGGAAAAACCCACTCATGAGAATCATTCGTGCAATCCAGAAGAAGAGAATGTCGTACCCCGTTTCGATAATTGTTGTTGGATGGTACGTCTTCAAGTCACTCGTCTCATTTGGCCAGCCAAGTGTAGAGAATGTCCACAGTCCTGAAGAGAACCAAGTGTCGAGTACGTCGGGGTCCTGTTCCCATCCTTCTCCAGGTGAATCCACCTGCACCTTCATCTCATCATCCTTATACCCCAGGGCACCCTCTCTGCCTTCGGCATTCACCTTGTACCCCAGGGCACTCTCTCTGCCTTCGGCATTCACCTTGTACCAAACAGGGATACGATGACCGAACCAAATTTGTCGTGAGATACACCATGGGCGGAGGTTTTTTGCCCAGTGCTGGTAGGTCTTTTCAAAACGCTCGCTCACAAAGTGAACTCCGCCATGTTCGGCTGTTTTTAACATAAGGTCTTTGAGAGAGACTCTTTCACCTGAAGCAATTCCGGGGATTTCTGAATGTTCCATGACAAAAGGCTTTTCAACATCAATCCACCACTGAAGCTTCGGTAATGGTTCGATAATTCCACCAGTGCGTTCTGCGGTAGAGACATTTTGGTTTATTTCTTCTTCATTTTCGAGAAGGTTGTTTTCCTTAAGCCATGAGACAACTACCTCGCGCGCTTCGGCGACTTTTAGTCCATTCAATCGCCCTGGAGCAATCATCTTTGCGTATTCGTTGATTACTTGCGGATGAGGGAGGTTGTGGCGGTCTGCAATTTCCCAGTCGATTTGGCTGTGTGCTGGGGTAACACCGAGTGCTCCTGTTCCAAATTCTTTTTCAACAGCGCTATCAGCAATAATCTTGATGTGGAGTGGAACGTCACAAAAGACAACATCGTATTCTTTGCCAATAAAATCTTTGTAGCGTTCGTCATCAGGATGTACTGCAACTGCAGTATCGCCAACTTTCGTTTCAAGACGTGTCGTGGAGATAGCAATAGGGAAGTCTTTCGAATACTTAAAGGTGTACATTTTTGCCTTACGTTCTTCGTAAACGATTTCGTCATCAGAAATAGTCGTCTGACCTTTCGGGTCCCAGTTTACAATTCGATTCGCTCGATAGATGAGTCCGGCTTTATGCATGCGCACAAACGCCTCCATGACAGCGTGGTATCGTGCATCATCCATGGTGTATGCATATCGTGACCAATCAAGAGATGCCCCGATAGCGCGCATTTGCGAAATGATTGTTGACTTACTCTCTTCAACAAACGAATCAATACGCTTGAGTAACTCTTCTCGGCCAAGGTCGTGGCGAGTTTTGCCTTCTGACTTTTGAATATCTTTTTCAACTTTTGCTTGTGTTGCAATCGCAGCTGAATCCGTACCAGGCACCCAGAGCGTACGCTTTCCCTGCATGCGGGCTCGACGGACGAGAATGTCTTCAATTGCGAGCATAAGGGCGCTTCCCATATGGAGTGTCCCTGTCACATTCGGTGGGGGAAGTACCATTGAAAAAACACCAGCGTCTTCCTTCGTAATACCTTTCTCAATACAGGTGTCGGGGTTAAAAAAACCAGACTCTTCCCAGAGTGTGTAGAGCTCAGCTTCTGTCGCTTTTGGGTCGTACGGCTTTAGGAAAATCTCAGGGATATTGGGTTTTGTTTGCCCGTTTTGGGTCTCGTTTGTATCGCTCATAGTATGAGGATAGTACCACGAAAAACCTGATGAATGTAGGGTTATTCTTGTGTCTCGAGTGAGAGGTTGCCATCTGCCTTCGTGTGCTCAAATTCAGTGCTTGTTCGCGCGTCCTTCGTGTGAGCATGTCCAGAAAGAGCAATCATAACGCTGTTGTCGGTAGAAAGATTTTGGGGAGGGAAATAGAGGGTAAGGTGTGGGTACTCACGATTAAAGAAAGAGGTAAATTGCTCTCGAATGTACGTGTTTGCAGAAACACCACCACCAACAATGAGTGTTTGTACATTGTGAGTATCTATTGCTCGTTTTGTTTTCGATAAGAGGACTTCAGTAACCGCATCTTCAAAGTCGCGCGCAATCGCAGATACTTCCTCGCTTGAAAGTGATTTTTCAGCGATTGCATATCGAACAGCGGTTTTGAGTCCTGAAAATGAAAAGTCGAAATTGTTGCTGTCGAGCATTGGGCGGGGGAACTCCTTAAATACAGGAAGGTTCTGTTCCCGCGCGCTTCGCGCGCGGGAACTAATCTCAGGACCCCCAGGGTATTCGAGTCCGAGCATGCGCGCTGTTTTATCGAACGCTTCACCTACAGCATCATCGCGTGTTTCACCAATTCGTTTGTACTGTATCCAATCTTCGATAAGTACGAGCTCAGTATGTCCTCCGGATATCAGTAGTGCGAGTGCAGGGAATGATATTGGGGGGAGTACTTCACCGGTAAAGAGAGAAGCCAGAATGTGTCCTTCCATGTGGTTTACCGGAACGACTGGTGCATTCAAAAAGTATGCTAGGGCTCGAGCGAAGCTCATACCTACCCAGAGTGTCGGCTCGAGTCCTGGGCCACTCGTAACACAAATTAAATCAATAGATGGTTTTTTGTGTGTTTCAAAAAATTGCACAAATGCATCCCCAAGACCTGCTTCGCGGTGTAGAGTGGTGTGAATAGTCTCGGAAGTATCTCGTGCAAGAGTGGAGGTTTCTTCTTCAAGGAGGTTTGCTTCACGGAGTGCTTGCGTGAGCATTGGTATGAGGGTCTTTGCATGTTCACGCTTCGCAACTGCTGGAAACACCCCGCCGTATTCTCGGTGAATGTCTATTTGTGAAAAAAGAGCATTACCAAGTACGGTATAGGTAGCGTTAGGGAAGTTACCTTCCGCTTTCACGATAGATACTGCGGTCTCATCGCAAGACGTTTCAATACTGAGGATAATCATGTACTGCACTATACAAAAAGTTTTGCGATAAAGCTATCGTTCAAAATAAAAACCGTCAGTGTATAGATACATACAATGACGGTTTGTTTGGTGCTCATCCCGGGGTGTCTGGTTGCCAGGGAAGGGTCCGATTTCTTTGTGGAGCAGTAACCTTAGCTGATGTTGCAGTTCTCTCACTGTGTGATGGTAATGGTTTAGTACCATCCGCAATGATAAAGGGCTTGGTTGGAAAATCGCTCTGTTTTTCTTCCTTTTCGGGGAAGAACCCAGAAAAGAATTTTTTAATACTAAGAACAAATGTATTGTAGAACATAATACTCTCCTTAGTCAGTATGTCTGATCCCATTTTACGGGACGAAGAGTTAAAAGTAAAAGATGGTGATATTTTAGAATATTTTGTGGTGTCAGGTTACTAATTCACTATGTTCATAAGAACTTTCTCCCCAAGCTCGACCTTTTTGACATTGGAATAGTCAAAACATGTCTCCGCTTCGCACTAAGGCACGGAAGCAAAGCAGTTTGCTTCTTAGACTAAAAACACATCAGTTTAAACTGATGTGTTTTTAGTCTACCTTTGTGCGCGATACAGGACTTGAACCTGTGACCCCCACAATGTCAATGTGATGCTCTACCAGCTGAGCTAACCGCGCGAATATAATATGTGTGTACTTCCTCTCTATGCAGGGAGCTCAATGTGAGTCCTTACAGGACCTGTTCAGGTCGTGTGATATTTTGCTTTCGCAAACTATCGACGACCTCTTGCGAAATAGGTCCCATCCCATTTCTCACTCTACCAGCTGAGCTAACCGCGCATATGCAGAATAGTATACGTGAATGTGGCTTAAAAACAATATTTTGAGCCCTTTAAGAGGGTAAATCAGATACTATTGACACAACTTGCAAAAACATATATAATACTTCTCCCTAGTTCTTTTGGAGAAAAAGTTGAAAGCCGTCAATTTTGTTGAAAAGCAACGAATCTGGCTACATGCACGATTGCAATCAAAAACACAAATTTTGAAAAATGGTGGGGAACGGGCACTTTCTCATTCCACCGCTGATCTTTCCCGTATCAATTTTGCTTTAAAGCGAATTGAAACTGGTGAGTACGGAATGTGTACCTCTTGCGGTTGTGTGATCGAAGTAGAACGCTTGAACACCATCCCAGAGACCCCATTTTGTGCAGGATGTGCAATTAGCATTGAGTCACAGTAACCACACACTTTTTAGTGTGTGGTTTTTTCTTGTTTCTTATTGTAGTGACGCACAACAAATTTTATTTTCGCCTCTTCAAGCTGGTCTCGCTCGTCTTCAGTTAGGAGGTTTTCAGGGAAGAGATGAATAGGGAATCGAAATGAAACCATCATCACATCATTAGCTTCTATTTCTCCAATTCCAGTAAATGAAACTTCTGCTGTTTCTGGCTTTGTCTCCCATAAATCACTTTGCGGAGAGACTGGATTTTTCGCATCGAGATGTTCACCAGTAAACGTAAGTACTACTTTTACTGCACCACCAACATCTTTTCCAGAGAGACCTTCTTGCATAGCAACTTTAAACCCTTTTCCCCCTGTAACATTGCACATGTTTGGTCGCCCGTCATGATTTTGTAGTTCGATAGTTTTTTGCTCGAGAAGTAAATCAATGACACGACTGAAGCCTTCACTTCTACATAGGAGGGTGTTTGAGTCTAATATTCCTTGGACTTCTTCCGTCGGTGCAACTTTAAAGCCTTCTGCAAGCAAATCATTTTCAAGTTCGCTGTACAGAAGTTCTTCAACATTCTCTGTAGCTACCAAAGCTTTAAAATGTTCAGCAAGTCTCGCACTTTCGTGCACAACCTCTTTTTTTGTTGATGATTCAAAACGCTCAAATGACATAGTAACAATAGTATACAGTATTGAAAGAAAGGCTGTATATGGTCGTCATCTCGTGTATAGTAGGCTCTAAATAGAGCTTTTTCGTATGGCTGAAGAAAATACACACAATACAACAGAGGAGACTCATACACGCATCCCCAAAAGTACCCTTGGGTTCATTTTTTTTGCTGCCAAGCAAAATGCATTCCTTGGTATCGTCTCCATTCTCGCAGTGACGCTCGCGCAGATTTGTTGGGTGTCGGTACCCTATATCTTGAAGAAAATCATCGACATAGCAGGAGCAGAAGGGACTGCCTCATCTGATATTTTGTTCTGGGTATTACTTTTCCCAACAGCTATGCTCATTATGTTTATGCTCTTTCGGCTCAGTGGATTTGTAGGGATGCAATGGCTCACGCGTACGGAAACATTTGCCTATCGTGTCTTGTTTGATTACCTCATGCACCACAGCCATACATACTTTAGCAATCGCTTTTCTGGGTCTGTCTCAAATAAGCTCGCTCACGCCTCAGAGGGGACTCATCGGTTGCTCGATTCCACTCTCTGGGGACATTATGGAGCATTTTTAAGTCTTGTTACTTCAGGGGTACTAATCTTCTATACAAACACATGGGTCGGTTTTGTCTATGTGACACTCATCGCAATTTTGATACCTGCCAATCTGTTTTTGACGAAACGACGTCGGCCGTTTGTGGTTGCGTATGCTTCAGAACGCACCACGCTTCGAGGGAGTGCTGTCGATGTGGTGACTAATATTGGAGCGGTACGGCAGTTTGCCCATAAAGATACTGAGTATACACGAATCAGTGACTCAGTTGAGCGCATGCGCCTTGCTGATATAAAGCAGTGGAAATTGAGCGAGTGGGGACTTCTGTTCAATAACGTCATCATTGTTTCTACCATTGCACTCATGCTCGTCATTATGTATCGCTCGTGGATTGCTGGCGAAGCAACATCAGGAGATTTTATCGTAGTTCTCACACTTATGATGAACTTATCAGGGACTCTTGTCTTCATCGGGAGCGCAATGAATCAGTTTATTCGTGTGTATGGTGAAGTCGAGGAGGGTCTTAGCGAAATTCTTCTTCCACATGACATCGTCGATGAGCCGAACGCATCTGAGCTTCGTACACATGGGGGTGAAATTGTATGGAAGGATGTCATCTTCCAGTATGAAGAGAATATTGTGTTTGATACATTTAATTTAGTCGTGAAGCCGGGGGAGAGAATTGGTCTCGTCGGTTCAAGTGGGGCAGGTAAGACAACCTTCGTTTCACTTCTTTTGCGACAGCATGAGTTGAGTGGTGGTGAAATTCTCATCGACGGGCAAGATATTGCTGAGGTAACACAGGATTCGCTCCGCGAGGCTGTTGCTGTGGTACCTCAAGAGCCGATGCTTTTCCACCGCTCAGTTCGCGAAAATATCTTGTATGGAAAGACAGATGCAAACGAAGCGGAAATGATCGCAGTATCAAAGAAGGCGAAGGCACATGACTTCATCGCAACACTTGCGCATAGGTACGACACACTCGTTGGCGAGCGAGGAATTAAACTTTCTGGTGGACAGAAGCAGCGTATCGCCATTGCACGTGCAATGCTTAAGGATGCACCGATACTTGTACTCGATGAAGCGACGAGCGCGCTCGACAGTGAGAGTGAGGTTGCTATTCAGAATGCCCTCCATGAACTCATGGAGGGGAAGACGGTAATTGCGATTGCTCACCGACTCTCAACACTCAGAGAGATGGATAGAATTATCGTGCTTGAAAATGGAAAAATTATTGAAGATGGAACACATGACGTACTCACCAAAGCGGGAGGACTGTATGCGCGTCTCTGGGAACACCAGGCAGGAGGATTTTTGCAGGATTAATGACGAATACTTTGTGCAGTGCTTTTAAAAAAACCGGAAAAGATAAATCTTTTCCGGTTTTGCTGGACTAATTAACTTTCAGACTACAAATTTCCATTACACTTAAAATTTCCTCAATCTTTGAGGTTTCGTTATTCAGAGCTTTGTGCAAACTGATAAAGTCAGCTACAAATCTAATTGAAAAATCGAGGCTTCCACCTAAAATAGTGACTATTAAAGGTTCATCAGGATCAGTGTGGGAAGACATTTTTCCATTCACCTCGCTGATTAGACGATTTTCTTTCTCGTTACCATTTCTTAAAGATTCAAGAAAAATAATCGTATCGTTAATTTCTGAGGGGTGGATAACTAAAGATAGGCTTTTCTCATTTTTACTAAAACCAAGTTGCATTTCATCTCTCCTTGTAAGGTTCAAACTAGTGCCACATTACGACTTTATTGAGTATTGTCAATAAACATAGTGCACCCACAGCGCCCTCATTTATTATTCTTTTGTTACCGTCCCCACGACGCCAGCATGATCGCTTGTCCCAAAAACAAGACGTACATCGCTTGCTCTGTACGATGGTTGCGTAAAAATATAATCAACCATAAATGAAGAAAAGAGAATGTCTTTATCGGCGTCCGCACCGTGCCTATGGAGTGTTTTATCTAAACTGGAAGTGTAGGTTGTAGGTATTGTGTCTGCGTATTTTTTCACCAGTTCATCATAGAGGGGATTGTGATTCCTTGGAATGTTAAAGTCGCCACAAATGATATGTGAGGGAAGAGTTGCGGTGTATGCGAGGAGTCTCTCTAAGCTTTTTGTTTGTTCTGGTGAGGCGATATTTCCGTGAGGGTTCCAGGTGAAGTGTGTTGTTGCAATAATGAATGTGTCTCCATTATGAGAAAATTCACCGTGCAGTACTCCATTATTAAAAGTGTCGATTATTCGTGCACTATCAAAAGTAGGTATTACAGTAGCGTCCCCGTTGTATATGTGCGACGCAACATGCACCGGCATCTCTCGTGAACAAAGCGCTATCCCTTCGGTATCTAATGTGGAGTGATTCATTCTCTGGGTAAGGGGGAGAAAATGAGTAGTATAGCCAAGCTCGGCAAAAAGAGACAAATCCTTTTCATACACTTCCTGCAGGCAAAAAATATCTGGCGACTCAGTCGCTATAAAGGGAAGGACTCTCTCGAGATGCATGCTTCCTTCAATGTTTATTGAAATGAGTTTCATATATTTTTTGAGAGAACTCGCAATTTGTGGTCACAAGTTGCTAGGCATTATACGCACTTCGTTCATAAAATATCAAGCATATATATTAATCAAAATGATCGCACGGAGCTGAAACAGTCCGAGGGACTGTTTCAGGAGGTTGTCGATATTTTCTGCAGGAAAATTTCATACAACCTGAACTGCCACTGTAAGTGGGCGAACTTTTGTCGGAGGAGAATCGGCGTCCGCTAGTAATTCGCTGACGCTCATAACAAGCACCTGCCCGAGCATTTGTATTTTTGCATTAGGAATAGCAAAAATATACAAATGCTTTTCGATTCTCCGACGCAGACAACACAGGTTGTCTGCTTGGGGTCATGGCGAGTTTTCCATACACAAAAAAGCACCAATGAATGGTGCTTTTTTGTGAAGAAAACTTCAGCCATGA